>NZ_JBEYXZ010000026.1:0-99923 GCF_040645305.1 Streptomyces sp. NPDC046831
CACGGCCACCCCACCCACTGGCACCACCCCCAACCCACCACCCCACCCCACCACCTCCCCACCTACCCCTTCCAACACCACCGCTACTGGCTGGAAGGGCCCGCCGCGCACAGTGACGCGGGCAGTCTGGGACTGGACGCCGCCGATCACCCGTTCCTCACCGCCGTGACCACGGTGGCGGAGGGTGACGCGCTGCTGCTGACAGGGCGTGTCTCCCCGCGCACCCACCCGTGGCTCGCCGATCACGGCCTCGATACCACTGTTCTCCTGCCGGGTACCGCGCTGCTCGAACTCGCCCTGGAGGCAGGGCAGTCGGCGGGCGGGTTCGTGGTCGAGGAGCTGACGCTGGAAGCGCCGCTGGTGTTCGCGGCCGACGGCGGAGTGCGGGTGCAGGTGGGGGTCGACGGGCCGGACGATTCCGGGCGGCGCCGGGTCACCGTCCATTCCCGGCCTGACGGCACCGACGGTTTCGACGGCCGGGACGGCGGCGGGTGGACGCAGCACGCGACGGGCGTCCTCGCGCCCGCCGCCCCCTCCGCGGATCCCGGCGGCGACGAGGCCTGGCCGCCGTCCGACGCGTCGCCGCTCGACACCGACGACCTGTACGAGGACCTGGCCGCGCTCGGCTACGCCTACGGTCCCGCCTTCCGCAACCTCACCGCGGCCTGGCGCTCCGCCGACGGCGCGACGGTGTACGCGGAGGTGGAGCTGGCGCCCGAACTGCACGCGGACGCCGCCCGGTTCGGGGTGCACCCGGCGCTGCTGGACTCCGCGCTGCACACCATGGCGCTCGGCTCGTTCCTCGGTGAGGGCGTGCACCTGCCGTTCAACTGGTCCGGGGTGACGCTGCACGCCGTCGGGGCCACCGCGCTGCGGGTGACGCTGGCGCGGGGCACGGGCGAGGACACGGTGACCCTGTCGGTGGCGGACCCGGAGGGCGCCCCGGTGCTGACGGCGCAGTCGCTGACGCTGCGCCCGGTGGCGCGGGACCGGCTTCCGGCGCGTTCCTCCGTGTCCGCGCCGGGCGACGCGTTGTTCGCGCTCGACTGGACGCCGCTGCCCCGGCCGGCCGAGGAAGCGGGACCGTTGCCGCCGTACACGCTTCTGGATCCCGCGGCCGCCGACGTGTTGGACGCGGCGGTGCTGGGCGCGCCCGTCGCGGCGGACATCGCTGCGGTGGATCTGCTGGTGTGGCGTGCGCCGGAGGCCGGCGAGGCGCTGTCGGGGGCCGTCCAAGCGGGTGTGCGGGCGCTGTTGACGCGGCTTCAGCAGTGGCTGGCGGCCGACGACCGGCCGCAGGCGCGGCTCGTGGTGCTGACGGCCCGGGCGGTCGGTGCGCGGCCGGGTGACACCGTGGACCTTGCGGCGGCCCCGGCGTGGGGGCTGCTGCGGTCCGCCGCGACGGAGAACCCGGGCCGGGTCGTCGTCGTGGACTGGGACGAGAGCGCCGCGACGCTGCGTGCTCTGCCCGCCGCGCTCGCCACCGGTGAGCCGCAACTGGCTTTGCGAGGCGGCGACTTGTACGTACCGCGGCTGATGAGGACGGATCCGGCGGGCGGGATCGAGGTGCCCGGCGACGGCTCGGCGTGGCGGCTCGAGACGCCCGGCGGGTCGCCCGACGACCTGCACGCGGCCCCGCACCCGGCCGCCGAGGCGCCGCTCGCGGCGGGGCAGGTGCGCATCGCGGTACGGGCGGCGGGCATCAACTTCCGTGACGTGCTGACCGTCTTGGGCATGGTCCCGGTGGGGGCGCCGCTGGGCACCGAGGCGGCCGGGACCGTCCTGGAGACCGGGCCCGGGGTCACGGGCCTCACGGTCGGGGACCGGGTGTTCGGCCTGGTGCCCGGTGCGGTGGGGCCGGTGGCGGTCGCCGACCGTCGGCTGCTCGCGAGGATGCCGGACGGCTGGTCGTTCGCGCAGGCCGCGGGCGTGCCCGCGGTGTTCACCACCGCCTACTACGGTTTGGTGCGGCTGGCCGGGCTGCGCGCCGGGGAACGGGTGCTGATCCACGCGGCGGCCGGCGGCGTCGGGCTCGCCGCGCTGCAGGTGGCCCGGCATCTGGGCGCGGAGGTGTTCACGACGGCGAGCCCCGGGAAGTGGGGCGTGCTGCGGTCTCTAAGCGTGCCCGAGGAACGGATCGCGAACTCCCGCGACACCGGTTTCGAGGCGGCGTTCGCCGCCGCGACCGGCGGGGGCGGGGTGGATGTCGTCCTCAACTCGCTCACCGGGGAGTTCATCGACGCCTCGCTGCGGCTGCTGCCGCGCGGCGGACGGTTCGTCGAGATGGGCATCGCGGATCTGCGCGACGCCGACGCGATCGGCGCGGCGCACCCGGGAGTGACGTACCAGCCGTTCGAACTCCTCGACATGGATCCGGGCGTGGTCGGCGAGGTGCTGGCCGAGGTGCTGGGCCTGTTCGAGCAGGGCGTGCTGGAGCCGCTGCCGGTCACCACCTGGGACGTGCGGCGGGCACCGGCGGCGTTCCGCTGGTTCGCGCAGGCCCGGCACGTCGGGAAGATCGTGCTGACGCTGCCCGCCGCACGCCCGGCGGACGGCACCGTGCTCATCACCGGCGGCACGGGCACCCTGGGCTCCGCGCTCGCCCGCCATCTGGTGACCGAGCGCGGGGTGCGGCGGCTGCTCCTGACGGGGCGGCGCGGCCCCGAAGCGCCGGGCGCCGCCGAGCTGGCCGCCGAACTGGGTGCGCTCGGCGCCGAGGTGCGGGTGGCGGCGTGCGACGTCGCCGACCGTGACGCGCTCGCCCGACTCCTCGCCTCGGTGCCCGCCGAGCATCCGCTGACCTCGGTGATCCATGCGGCGGGTGTCCTCGACGACGGTGTGCTCGGCTCGCTGACCGAGGCTAAGGTGACGTCGGTGCTGCGGCCCAAGGCCGACGCCGCCTGGCATCTGCACGAGCTGACCCAGGGCCACGACCTGTCGTCGTTCGTGCTGTTCTCCTCGATGTCCGGGCTCCTGGGCGGCGCCGGGCAGGCCAACTACGCTGCGGCCAACGTGTTCCTGGACGCCCTCGCCGGACACCGCCGCTCCCTCGGCCTGCCCGCGACCTCGCTGGCCTGGGGCATGTGGGGCGACGCGAGCGGCATGACCGGGCATCTCGACTCCACGGACCTGGCGCGGATCGCCCGCGGCGGTCTCGCGCCCATGACGTTCGAGCAGGGCATGGCCCTGTTCGACGCGGCGCTGGACGCCGACGCCGCGCTGCTCGCCCCGGCCCCGCTGGACCGGTCCGCGCTGCGCGCCCGCGCCGCGGCGGGCGACCTGCCGGCGGTCCTGCGATCGCTGGTGAAGGCGCCGCCGGTGCGCCGGGCCGCGCAGGGCGCGCGCGGTGGCGGCGACGCCGCCTCGCTCGGCGCGGCGCTCGCCGCGCTCCGCGGTCCTGAGCGGGAGCAGGTCGTGCTCGCGCTCGTCCGGGAGCAGGTGGCGGCCGTGCTCGGGCACGGCACGGCCGACGACGTCGCCGCCGAACGGGCCTTCAAGGAGATCGGGTTCGACTCGCTGACCTCGGTGGAGCTGCGCAACCGGCTCGGCTCGGCGACCGGTCTGCGGCTGCCGACGACGCTCGCCTTCGACTTCCCGACGCCCACGGCGCTGGCCGGGCAGCTGCTCGCCCTGCTGGTGCCGCGCGAGGACCCGGTGGCGGAGCTGGACCGGCTGCTCGCCACGGTCACGGCCGACAGCGCGGAGCTGCCCACGGTCCGTGAGCGGCTGCGGGCGGCGCTGCGGCAGTGGGAGGCCGCCGCCGGTGACACACCGCGGGAGGACCTCGCCTCGGCCACGGACGAGGAGCTGTTCCGGGCGCTCGACGAGGAGTTGGACGCGTAGTGCGGGCCGCTTCGGCATGTGTGGTGCAGGCCCCCCTGGCACGTACGGGAGAGGAACGATGAGCGACAACAGCGGCCACAGCAGCAACGAGGACAGGCTACGCGACTACCTGAAGCGGGCAACGGCCGATCTGCGTCAGGCCAGGCGCCGCATCCAGGAACTGGAGGACCAGCGGCACGAGCCGGTCGCGATCGTGGCGATGGGCTGCCGCTTCCCCGGCGGCGTCGACTCGCCGGAGGCGCTGTGGCGGCTGGTCGCGGACGGCGGCGACGCGGTCGGCGCCCTGCCCGACGACCGCGGCTGGGACCTGGAGAACCTGTACGACCCGGACCCCGACCGGCCCGGTACCGCATACACGCGGGAGGGCGGCTACCTGCGTGACGCGGCCGGGTTCGACGCCGCGTTCTTCGGGATGGGGCCGCGGGAGGCGGTGGCCGCCGACCCGCAGCACCGCCAGCTCCTCGAGGTGGCCTGGGAGACGTTCGAACGGGCCGGTGTCGCGCCGGGCTCGCTGCACGGCAGCCGCACCGGGGTGTTCGCCGGTGTGGTGTCGCAGGCGTACGTCCCGCCGCCGGACCGTGTGCCCGACGGGTTCGAGGGCCATCTGATGACCGGCAACGCCACCAGCGTCGCCTCCGGCCGGATCGCCTACCACCTGGGCCTCGAAGGGCCCGCCGTCACGCTCGACACGGCCTGCTCGTCGTCGCTCGTGGCGATGCACCTGGCGGCGCAGTCGCTGCGCCGCGGCGAGTGTGATCTGGCGCTCGCGGGCGGGGTGACGGTGATGGCGACACCGGTGCTCCTGGTGGAGTTCAGCCGGCAGCGCGGCCTGTCGGCGGACGGCCGCTGCAAGGCGTTCGCGGCGGACGCCGACGGCACGGGCTTCTCCGAAGGGGTGGGCCTGGTGCTGCTGGAGCGGCTGACGGACGCGGTGCGCGCCGGCCGTACGGTCCTTGCCGTGCTGCGGGGTTCGGCCATCAACCAGGACGGGGCGAGCAACGGTCTGACCGCGCCGAACGGGCCCGCCCAGGAGCGGGTGATCCGGGCCGCGCTCGACGACGCGCGGCTGCGCCCCGCCGACGTGGACGCGGTGGAGGCGCACGGCACCGGCACCCGGCTCGGCGACCCCATCGAGGCGCACGCGCTGCTGTCCGCCTACGGGGCGGAACGTGAGGCCGAACGGCCGCTGCGGCTCGGCTCGGTGAAGTCCAACATCGGTCACACCCAGGCCGCTGCGGGCGTGGCCGGCGTCATCAAGATGGTGCAGGCGCTGCGCCACGGGATGCTGCCGCGCACCCTGCACGTGCAGGAGCCGACCCCGCAGGTCGACTGGGCGCGCGGCGGGGTGGAACTGCTCACCGAGGACGTGCCGTGGCCGGCCGTGGCGGACCGGCCGCGCCGGGCCGGGGTGTCGTCGTTCGGCATCAGCGGCACGAACGCCCACGTGATCATCGAGGAGGCGCCCGTCGTCGAGCAGGCGCCCGGCTCCGACGTCGCCCCGGTGTGGCCGCTGTCGGGCCGCACCGAGCAGGCGCTGCGTGAGCAGGCCGCCCGGCTCCTGGACCGGCTGACCGAGCGGCCGGACGCCGACGCGGTGGCCGTGGGCCGCACCCTGGCGCTGGGCCGGACCGCGTTCGCGCACCGGGCGGTGGTGCTGCCGGGCACCCGGGCCGAACAGCTCGGCGCGCTGGGGGCGTTGGCGGCGGGCCGGACCACCCGGCATGCGGTGCGCGGCGTCGCGGCCGGGCGGGTACCGACGGCGTTCCTGTTCACCGGTCAGGGCAGCCAGCGGCCCGGCATGGGCGTCGGGGCGGCCGCGTCCCATCCCGTCTTCGCCGCGGCGCTCGACGAGGTGTGCGAGGCGTTCGCGCCGTACCTGGAGGTGTCGCTGCACGACCTGCTGCGGGCTGGTCCTGGCAGCGAGCGGGCGGCTCTCCTGGAGCGCACGGAGTACGCTCAGCCTGCCCTGTTCGCCGTGGAGAGCGCCCTGTACCGGTGCCTCACCGGCCTGGTCGGCGCACCGGACCAGGTGGCGGGGCATTCGCTGGGCGGGGTGTCGGCGGCGTACGCGGCCGGGGTGTTCTCGCTGGCGGACGCGGCACGCCTGGTGGCAGCCCGGGGCCGGCTGATGCAGGCGCAGCCGTCGGGCGGCGCGATGGTGGCGGTCGAGGCGGCGGAGCGGGAGGTCCTCGACGCGCTGGCCGACGCCGGGGCCGACCTCGCGGGCCGGGTGGCGCTCGCAGCGGTCAACGGCCCGCGCGCCGCGGTGCTCTCCGGGGACACGGAGGCGGTCGCGAAGGTCGCAGCTCTCTTCGCGGACCGGGGCCGGCGCACGAAGCCGCTGCGGGTGAGCCACGCGTTCCACTCGCCGCACATGGACGGCGCGCTCGACCCGTTCCGCGCGGTGGTCGCCGCGCTCGACATCCACCCGCCCGCGCTCGGCGTCGTCTCCGATCTGACGGGCGCCCCGGTGTCGTACGAGGAGCTGCGGCAGCCGGAGTACTGGGTGCGCCAGCTGCGCTCCCCGGTGCGGTTCGCCGACGTCGTGTCGTCCCTGGACGCGGCCGGGGTTCGCGCGTATGTGGAGGTGGGCCCGGACGCGGTGCTCACGTCGATGGTGCCGGAGGCGCTGTCGGAGGCGGCCCCCCTGGTGGTGCCGTCGCTGGTACGGGACCGGCGGGAGGCGGAGACGCTGGCGGCACTCGTCGGACGGCTGCACACGGCGGGCGCCGAGGTGCGCTGGGACGCCTGGTACGGCGCCGGAACCGGCCCGGTCCTGGACCTGCCGACGTATCCGTTCCAGCACGAGCGCCACTGGTGGCCCGCGTCGGACGTGCCCGCCGGTGCGGCGGCGCCGCGCCCTGAGCCTCGCGCGCTCGAACCGGCGGGCCCGCAGGCGTCGTTGCTCGATCTGGTGCGGGAGCACGCGGCGGACGTCCTCGGTCACGCCTCACCCGAGTCGATCGCCGCGGAGGACAACTTCCTCGACATCGGCTTCTCGTCGTTCACGGCCCTGGAGGTCCGCAACCGGCTGTGCGAGGTGACGGGTCTGCTGCTGCCGCCGGTCCTGCTCTACGACTACCCGACACCGGCGGCCGTGGCCGGCTTTCTGGAGGAGCAGCTGGCGGCGGCCTGAGCATGCGAAACGGGGGCGGGGCCCGGCGGGCTCCGCCCCCTTCCCGCATCTCGGTCACCAGGTGACGGGCAGGCGAACGATGCCCTGCACGGAACCGCCGGGCTTGGTGCCCAGCACCTCGACGGGCTCGGCGGCCCGCAGCGTCGGAATGCGGGTGAACAGCTCATGCAGAGCGATCTCCAGCTCGGCGCGGGCCAGGTTCTGGCCGATGCACTGGTGGATGCCGTAGCCGAACGCCAGGTGGTGGCGGGTGCCGCGCAGCACGTCGAACGTGTCGGGGTCGGCGAAGACCTCACCGGCCCGGTTCGCGGCTGCGTTCGGCAGATACACCGCGTCGCCCTCCCGTACGGTGACACCGCCGATCTCGATGTCGGCCGCCGCCACCCGCTGCAGCTCGTCGGCGACCGACAGGAAGCGCAGCAGCTCCTCGACGGCGCCCGGCGCGGTGGCCGCGTCCGCCCTCAACCGGTCGGCCTGCTCAGGGTGTTCGAGGAGGGTGAGCACACTGAGAGCGATCATGTTGGCGGTCGTCTCGTGCCCCGCGACGAGCAGGAACATGGCGATGGAGGCGAGTTCGGCGCGGTCCAGCTCGCCCGTGGCGAGCCGCTCGGTGATCAGCTCGTCGAGCAGCCCCTCGGCGGGCGCGCCGTCCGCGAGCCGGCCCTGTTTGGCGACGACCAGCTCGTCGAAGTAGCCGACGAGCGCGGCGCTCGCGTCGGCCGCCTGCTGCGCCGTGCCGGTGGCCAGCAGCATGCGCCGGGTGTACTCCTCGAAGAACTCGTGGTCGTCGTAGGGCACGCCGAGCAGTTCGCAGATGACGGTGGACGGCACGGGCAGCGCGAAGGCGGGCACCAGATCCGTGCCGGGCCCCGCGGCCAGCAGGGCGTCGATACGCTCGCCGACGATGCGCCGGATCGCCGGGCGCAGCCCGTTGACCCGCTTGACGGTGAAGTTGCCGATGAGCATGCGGCGTTGGACGTCGTGCTCGGGCGGGTCCATGCCGACGAGGGCGGTCAGCTTCGCGGCGGCCATCCGGGGCACGAGCACGGGGAAGTCGGGCCGGCTGCGGTCCGAGGACAGGCGCGGGTCGACAAGCAGTTGCCGGGTCTCCGCGTATCCGGTGACGACCCACGCCTGCCGCCCGTCGTACAACTCCACGCGCGCCAGCGGCCCTTCCTCCCGCAGCTGCGCATAGCCGGCGGGCGGGTGGTACGGACACCCCCTGGCCATGGGGAACTTCGGCAGTGCTGCGGCGGTGGATGCGGCCGTGTTCATGGGGCCTCCTCGGCGACGGCGCGTGTGGTGGCGGCATCATCCGAAGCCTGGTTAAAGCCGTTCTAAACACGTCAGTCCGGCCTCTACGGGCGCCATGCGAAAGCCGGGGCGAAGGCAGGACCGACCGGGACACCTGCGTCATCGCCGGCCAGGCCCGCGTCCGCCACGACCTCGGCCTGCTGCGCGGGAACAACCAGCTGTCCGTCATCGTCCTTGAACGCAGCCACAGCCGGATGGAGAGAACCGAGCCGTGCGGGGACCGGAACCACCGACGCGTCGGCCGTCGACCGTCGGTTCCGCGAGTTGGGATGCGCGCCCGCAGGCCCCGAAGGTGCGAGCCGCAGGACAGCAGTCACTTCGCCCCTCTTCGAGCCCCTGAACCGGCGCTCCATGAACGGGCATGGTGGCCCCACGCACAACGACGCCCCGAACTATGTCGCCCCACCACATGTGCCCCTGACCTGCACCTTCCTACGGTGTTCCGACACCTACCCGTCCCCACCGCACACGAGGAAGTGGCGCACATGGCCTCCGCAGCAACCGCTCCCCCACCCCCCGCCAACCTCAAGCGCATCGTCGCCGCGTCCCTCATCGGCACCACCATCGAGTGGTACGACTTCTTCCTGTACGGCTCGGCCGCCGCGCTCGTCTTCAACAAGCTGTTCTTCCCGGAGTCCGACCCGCTCGTGGGCACCCTGCTGTCGTTCCTGACGTACGCGGTCGGGTTCGCCGCGCGGCCGCTGGGCGCCCTGGTGTTCGGGCACTACGGCGACCGGCTGGGACGCAAGAAGCTGCTGGTGCTGAGCCTGCTGCTGATGGGCGGGGCGACGTTCGCGATCGGCCTGCTGCCCACGCACGCGACCGTGGGCACCGCCGCTCCGGTGCTGCTCACCACGCTGCGTCTGGTCCAGGGTTTCGCGCTCGGCGGCGAATGGGGCGGGGCCGTGCTGCTGGTGTCCGAGCACGGTGACGCGCGACGGCGCGGTTTCTGGGCCTCCTGGCCGCAGACCGGGGCGCCGGCCGGGCAGTTGCTCGCCACGGGTGTGCTGTCGCTGCTGACCGCCGTCCTGTCCGACGACGCCTTCGGAAGCTGGGGCTGGCGCATCCCGTTCCTGCTGTCCGGTGTCCTCGTGATCGTCGGGCTGTGGATCCGGCTGTCGGTCGACGAGTCCCCCGTCTTCCAGCAGGCGCTGGCGCAGGCCGAGGCCCGCAGGGCGGCGCAGGCGGCCGACGGTGCGGCCGAGAAGATGCCGCTCGTGGCCGTGCTGCGGCACCACTGGCGTGACGTGCTCGTCGCGATGGGCGCGCGCATGGCGGAGAACATCAGCTACTACGTCATCACCGCGTTCATCCTCGTCTACGCCACCACCTCCGCCGGCGTCTCGAAGCAGACCGCGCTCAACGCCGTCCTGATCGCCTCCGCCGTGCACTTCGCCGTCATCCCCGCCTGGGGCGCGCTGTCCGACCGGATCGGGCGCCGGCCGGTCTACCTGCTGGGCGCGGCCGGAGTCGGCCTGTGGGCGTTCCCCTTCTTCTCGCTCATCGACACCGGCACCTTCGGCAACCTCCTGCTGGCGGTCACCGTGGGCCTGGTGCTGCACGGCGCCATGTACGCGCCGCAGGCCGCCTTCTTCTCCGAGATGTTCGCGACCCGGGTGCGCTACTCCGGCGCCTCCATCGGCGCGCAGTTCTCCTCGGTCGCCGCGGGCGCGCCGGCCCCGCTGATCGCCACCGCGCTGCTGTCCGAGTACCACAGCCCCACGCCGATCGCCCTGTACGTGATCGCGGCGTCCCTCCTGACGCTGGTCGCCGTCGGCGTGGCCAAGGAGACGCGCCACCGCGACCTGGCCGCGGTCGAGGTATCCGGCGACGGCGCCGGCGACGGCGAGCGCGCGGCCAGGACGGCGGACGCCCGTCCTGTCTGATCCCGCGCTGCACACCCGGCCCCCGTACGCCCGTGCGTGCGGGGGTCAGTGCTGCGCGGGTGCGGACAGCCGGTGCAGGCGCAGGGCGAGCTGGATCTCCAGGGCGCGGGCCGGGTGCTGCCAGTCGTCGCCGAGCAGGCGGCCGACGCGCTCCAGCCGCTGGGCGACCGTGTTCACGTGGACGTGCAGCGCGTCCTTGGTGCGGGCCGGACTCATCCCGCAGGCGAAGTACGCCTCCAGGGTGTGGACCAGGTCCGTGCCGCGACGCTCGTCGTAGCCGACGACGCGGCCTATGGTGCGCTCGACGAACCCGGTGACATCCCGGTCGCCGGCGAGGAGCAGGCCGAGGAAACCGAAGTCCTCCGCCGCGGCGCCGTCGCCGCTGCGGCCGAGCAGTCCGAGGGCGTCCAGGCAGCGGCGCGCCTCGGCGTAGCCGGCGGCGACGGCGTCGGGGTGGGCGGCGAGGTCCCCGACGGGGGCGGAGGCGCCGACCGTGACCGGCTCGTGGACGGCGGTGCCGAGGTGGCGGGCGGTGCGGCGGGCCAGCCCGGTCGCGGTGTCGCCGGCGTCGAGGGGCAGCAGCAGGACCGTGCCGCCGTCGCGGGCGGCCGCCAGGCCGTGCCGGGTGGCGGCCAGGTGGGAGGCCGCGGACCACAGGCGGCGGCGGGCGGCGGCCTCCTGGTCGGCGTCGGCGGCCGTGCCGGCGAGGCGGGCGGCCAGGACGACGTGGGTGGCGTCGAGGTCGGCGTGCAGCCGGGTGGCGCGCTCGCGCAGCAGGCGCGGGTCGCGGTCGCGGGCGTCGAGCAGGTCGTCCAGCAGTTCGCCGCGGACGCGGTGCTCGGCCTCGGCGGCCGACCGTCTGGCGAGCAGCAGCAGCGACGTGACCATGGCGGCGCGCTCGAAGGTGCGCTGGTCGACGGGGTCGAGGCCGGGGTGCCCGCGCAGCACGAGCGCGCCGAGCAGTTCGCCGCCTGCGGCGACCGCGGCGATCCAGTCGTCGCCGTGCGGCATCGCGTGCCCGTCGGCGCGGGACGCCTCCAGGGCGCCGGCGGGCGCGGCGGTGGCCTCCGTGAACTCCACGGTGCCGTCCAGGACCTGCGAGACCGCGGCGGCCACGTCGTGCACCCCGCCGCCGCGCAGGACGAGTTCGGCGAGCCGGTCGTGCACGTCGGAGGCGCGCTCGATGACGGCACTGCGGTCGCGGATGATCTCGTTCGCCCGTTCGAGATCGGCGAGGGCGGAGCGGGTCTCGGTGAGGAGGTTGGCGCTGTCGATGGCGGCCGCGGCCAGGGCGGCGAAGGAGCCGAGCAGCGCGATCTGCTCCCGCTCGAAGACCCGGGCGCGGCGGTCGGCGGCGAACAGCACGCCGATCACGTGGGGGCCCAGCATGAGGGGCACGCCGAGGATGGCGACCAGGCCCTCGTCCCGTACGCCGGTGTCGATGGTGCCGGTGTGCTGGAAGCGGGCGTCCTGGAAGTAGTCGTCGGTGACGTAGGGGCGGGCCGTCTGGGCGACCAGACCGCCGAGGCCCTCCCCCATGCCCAGGCGCAGTTGCTGGAAGCGGGCCGCGACCGAGCCCTCGGTGACGCGCATGTAGGTGTCGCCCCGGGCCGGGTCGTGCAGGGTCAGGTAGGCGACGTCCGTGCCGAGCAGGGAACGGGCGCGCTGCACGATGGCCTGCAGCACCGCGTCCAGGTCCCTGAGGCCGGCCAGGTCGTGCGCGGTTTCGAACAGCGCGGACAGCTCCGCCTCGCGCCGGCGGCGCCCCTCCAGCTCGGCGCGCACGCGCAGGGCCATCAGCTTGGCGTGTTCCAGCGCGGCGATCCGCTCGGGCGGCCGGCCCTCGGCGCGTGCCAGCAGCACCGGCTGTTCGTAGGCGTCGGCGGGCGCGCCCCGGGCCAGCAGCGCGAGGAAGGGCGTCTCGACGCCGCCCGGCGCGGGGACGGCCGCGCCGGGCGCCGCGGCGCTGCCGGCCGGGGCCGCGGCGCCGTCGGCGGGACGCCGGTCGGACTGCACGTGATCGCTGGACATGCTCACAGGATTCCCCATCGCCCGGCCGCGCGGTGAGCCCTGTGGACAACTCGGCGGGGCCGGGGTCGCCGGCTCGTTCAGTGGGCGGTCCAGCCGCCGTCGAGGACCAGCGAGGTGCCGGTGACGAAGGACGCCTGCGGGCCGCAGAGGTACGCCACGGCCTCGGCGACCTCCTCGGGTTCGATCAGGCGTTTGACGGCGCTGTCCTGCAGGAGCACCTCGGACAGCACGCGCTCCTCGGGCACGCCGTGCGCCCGCGCCTGGTCGGCGAGCTGCTTCTCGACCAGCGGCGTGCGCACGTACGCGGGGTTGACGCAGTTCGACGTGACGCCGTGCGGCGCGCCCTCGAGGGCGGTGGTCTTCGACAGCCCCTCCAGACCGTGCTTGGCCGCCACGTACGCCGACTTGTACGCGGAGGCGCGCAGGCCGTGGACGGAGGAGATGTTCACGACGCGCCCCCACCCCTGCCCGTACATGTGGGGCAGGGCGCCGCGGATGAGCCGGAAGGGCGCCTCCAGCATCACGGTCAGCACGGTGTGGAAGACCTCGGGCGGGAACTCCTCGATCGGGCGGACCAGTTGCAGCCCGGCGTTGTTGACGAGGACGTCGGTGCCGGCGGCCGCCTCCTCGGCGGCGTCCAGGTCGGTGAGGTCGAGGACGTGCGCCTCGACGGTGCCCGCGAGGCCGTGGGCCGCCTCGGCGAGGGTGTCCAGGCCCGCCGCGTCCCGGTCGACGGCTCTGACCTTGGCTCCGGCCGCGGCGAGCCGCAGCGCGCAGGCGCGGCCGATGCCGCCGGCGGCGCCGGTGACGAGAGCGGTGCGGCCGCCGAGGTCGAGCGAGGGGGCGTGGGGGCCGGGGAGGGCGCTGGACGAGGTCATGACTCGACCCTAGGCACGGCCATCGCCCCACCACATGTGGCTGCGGCCCATACTTCAGCCTGGGGCCGTGGGGTCGAACCACGTGGGTGCGTCACACAGGGCCTGCTTGATCCGGAAGCGCCCGAACTCGTCGAGGCCGGGCAGCGCGTCCACCGCGAACCAGCCCACCTCCAGCGACTCGTCGTCGTTGACCCTGGCCTCGCCGCCGACGGCCCGGCAGCGGAAGGTGACGTCCATGTACTGGCAGACGTCGCCGTTGCCGTAGGTGACCGGCGACAGGGCCTGGACGAGCACCACCCGCTCGGCGACGCAGTGCACCGCCGTCTCCTCGAAGACCTCGCGCACGGCGCAGGCGGCCGGCTGCTCCCCCGGTTCCGGAATGCCGCCGATCACCGACCATCTGCGGGTGTCGGTGCGGCGCCCGAGCAGCACTCTGCCCTCGTCGTCGAAGACGACGGCGGTGATTCCCGGCAGCCAGAGCAGCTGGTGACCCGCACGGGCCCGGATCTCGCGGATGAAGTCGGGAGTGCCCATGCCCCGACCCTAACGGGCGAGCCGTGCCGCCCCGGCGCGCCGCGGGGGCTCGGCAGAGGTTCCATCGTGGCGTCACCGGCGCGGCGCGGGAGCGCACGCAAGACGTTCCGGTACGGCGTCACCGGCGCACCACGGACGGAGTTACGGCGTCACCGGCGCACCACGGACGGAATACGGAAGACGTCCGCTCACGCCCCGCCGGTGCGCCGACCGCGCAGGCCCGAGCCGATCGCCCAGCCGAGGCCGCCCGCGGCGAGCAGCACCAGGGCGGCCTCCGGCAGGACGCCGAGCTGTGTGGCGGGGGTCTTCGACGAGCGCAGCGGCACCTTCTGGACCAGGTGACCGGGCACGAACATGCCGGTCCGCTGGGTGATCCTGCCGTCGGGCATGATGATCGCGCTGACGCCGCTGGTGACCGGGACCGTCACCGTCCGGCTGTGCTCGACCGCGCGGACACGGGACATGGCGAGCTGCTGGTAGGTCATCTCGCTGCGGTCGAAGGTCGCGTTGTTGCTCGGCACGGAGATCATCTGCGCGCCGCCGGTGACCGTGTCGCGCACCGCCCAGTCGAACGCGGCCTCGTAGCAGGTGGCGAGGCCGATCCTGGCGCCGCCGACGGTGAACACGCCCGGGTCGCGTCCCCGGGTGAAGTCCTGGCGGACCATCGTGGTCCAGTCCTTGTTGACCGCCCCGAGGAGGGAGCGCAGCGGCAGATACTCGCCGAAGGGCTGGATCTGCCGCTTGTCGTAGGTGTCGACGGGACCCTTGTCCGGGTCCCACAGGATCTGCTCGTTGTAGAGCTTGCCGTCGCGTTCGACGACGCCGCCCACGGAGATGGGCACGCCGGCCGACGCGGCCGCCCTGCCGATGACATAGCGCGCGTCGGTGTGGGCGAACGGGTCGATGTCGGAGGAGTTCTCGGGCCAGAGCACGAAGTCGGGCCGGGCGACCTTGCCCGCGGCGACCTGCGCGGCCAGCCGCTCGGTCTCGCGCGCGTGGTAGTCGAGGACGGCGCGCCGCTGGGCGTTGAAGTCCAGTCCGGCCCGCGGCACGTTGCCCTGGACGAGTGCGACGGTCGCGGTGCCGTTCTCGGCGGCGTCGCTCACCAGCGACCGGGCGGCCGCCGCCCCCGCCACCGGGACGGCGACGCTCAGCATCGCCGCGGCCGCGGCGGACCGCCGGACGGCCCCGGCGCGCCGTCCCGCCACGGCCTGGCGGACGACCTCGTACAGGCCGAAGCCGCACAGGGCGACACCGAAGCCCAGGACCGGGGTACCGCCCACCGCGGCCAGCGGCAGGAAGATCCCGTCCGCCTGGCCGAAGGCGATCTTGCCCCAGGGGAAGCCGCGGAACGGCACGCGGGCGCGCACCGCCTCACCGGCGATCCACACCGCCGCCGCCCACACCGGCCAGGCGGGGAGCCGCGACACCGCGGCGACGCCCACTCCGGCCAGTGCGAGGAAGACCGCTTCGACCGCGACGAGGGCCAGCCACGGACCGGGACCGACCTCCACGCCCGTCCACACCAGCAGCGGCAGCAGGAAGCCGAGCCCGAACAGGTAGCCGTGACCGAGGGCCGCCTTCCAGCCGCGGCCGTGCAGCACCCACCCGAGGACCGCGAGAGCGGGCAGGGCCAGCCACCACAGGGGGCGCGGCGGGAAGCTGAGGTAGAGCAGCACGCCGGACAGTGCGGCGACGCCGGCGGGGACGAGCCGGACGAGCCTCGGGCCCCAGCCCTGGGGCACGGTCTGCGGTCGCAGCCGGGGCGACGTGTCGGCGGAAGTAGCGGTGGCGGTCACTCCGGGAGTCTACGGCGCGTGACGACGGGGACGGCAGCGTGGACCGGTGGGGGCAGGGGGTGCCCGTGGTCAGCGCGTTGCGGGTACACACGGCCGGCAGCCGGCGCGGTCCGCGACTCCCGGGCCTTCCGGCTTCCCCGGCCGTTGCCCCGCCGCTCGACGTCACCGTTCGGCGTCGCCACCCCACCGTCTTCCAGCGCCCCGGCCATTCGGCTCACCACCCACGCCCCCGGCCGGACTCCGCCACTCCCCCGGCACCGGGCTTCATCGTTCCTGCGCCGGACGTCCACAAACCGGCCATCAGCCGTTACGGTGTGCCGGAGCCTCAGTCGTACGGCCGTTCGCGGTGCGGCGGCGGGGCTCCGTTGCACGGGTCGGGGGCCGGGGTGCGGGGGCGAGGCATGCGGTCGACGGAGATGGCGTCTGCGGACGGGGCCGACGGCAGTGACAGAGGAAACGTTTCCGACGCGGCCGGCGTCGCCGTGCTCGGCGCCTGCGCCGCCTGGTCGCTGATCGCCGGCGCGCTGCACGACGGCCGCCCCGAGGGTGTGCTGCTCGCGGTGCTGGCCGTTGCCGCCGGATACACCACCGGCCGGATCTGCGGCGCGCTGCTGCCAGTCGCCGCGCCCTGCGCGGGGGCGCTCGCCGGACTGGGCCTGACGGTGGCCGTGCCGGGACTCGCCCCGGGACCGCCGTTCGCGGTGCCGCTGGGACACGCCGGTGCGACCGCCGCTCTGCTCACCCTGTCGGCGGGTGCCGCCTGCTGCGCCGCCTGGGCGGCGTCCGCCCCGCCGCTGCGGTTCCTGCTGTGCGCGCTGGCCGTCGCCGTCACGGGCACGGCGGCCACGGTCGGCTCGGTTGCCGGCGCCGTCTGCTGCGCCGCGGTGCTGCTGGCAGCACTGGCGGCCGGGCGGATGCGGCACCGCGGCCCCGGCCTGGCGGTCCTGTTCCTGGCCACGGCCGTGCTGACGGCAGGGAGCTGGGCCGTGGCCGCGCGCGTCCTGCCCGGCGGGCTCGCCGCGCTCCTGGAGCACGGGTTGACCCGGCACCGCGTCGCACTGTGGGAGGACGCCGCCGGCCTCGCCGGCCGGAACCTGGGACTGGGCGTCGGGCCCGGCCGTTTCGGGGAGTTCAGCCCGAGCGCCGCCGAGTCGCTGCAGCCCGACGGCAAACCGCACTCCGCGCTGTTCCAGCAGGCGGCCGAGCAGGGCCTGGTGGGTGTCGTCCTGCTGGCCGCGGCGTACGGCTGGATGCTGTACACCCTGTGGCGGGCCCCTAGGCCCACGCCCGTGGTGCTCACCGCGGGCGCGGCGCTGACGGCGGTGGCGGCGATCGCCGCGGTCGGCGACGCGCTGAGCTTCACCGCGGTGACGGTGGGCACGGGCCTGCTGGCGGGCCTGGCGACCGCGCGGCCACTGGCCGGGGCGGACGAGAGCAGGCCGACGACGCCGGCGGCGCGGCCGCGGCGGGACCGGCTGACGCCGTGAGGACCACGCGGGGCCGGTTCGTCGCGCACAGGACTCGAGCGCACGGCTTGTTGAGGAGCTGCCTTTCGCCCGTGCCCGGCACGCGGGCGTCCGGCCGGCGCGGCAGCTTGAGCCGAACGGGCGCCGCCGGGGGTTCGGTACGGCCGTCGCGCGCGGGGGGCCGATCGGGTGACGGCCGTCGCGCGAGAGGACGGACCGGCCGTGTCCGGGACGGGCCTCAGACCGGCCCGGGCGTCGACGGCCGCAGCCGGTCCCTGATCACGCGGACCGCCGTCTCGGCGTTGTCCACGGTGATGGTGAAGGTGTGGCCGTCCCACAGGCGCAGCACGACGCCCTCGCCGCGCCGGACGACGACCGCCGTGCCCTTCTCGGGACGCCACCGGTAGCCCCAGCCGCCCCAGTGGCACGGGGTGACGAGCGGTGCGAACTCGGCGCCCGCGACATGGGAGAGCGGAATGCGGCGGCGGGGCACCCCGATGTGGCCGCAGCGCACCTCCAGCGCGTCCGCGTCGACCCGCAGAGCGACGTGGACGAAGGCGAGGGTGCCGAACAGGACCAGCAGCCCGGCCGCGATGCATCCCACGACCGACATCACCAGCGGGACGATGCCGGACGTCCACGCGGAGTCGACGGCCAGCTTGATCCCGAGCGCCAGGCAGGCGGCGCCGGAGAGGGCCAGCAGCCACTGGAACCGGTTGGTGGCGCGTCCGGTCCAGACGTCGGGGTGCGGACTGTTCTCGCTGCGGGAGTCGTCCCTCATGGCAACGAGATTACTCATGTTTCGCCGTACCGGTAGCGCGTCGCTGAGCGTGACGGGGCCGGGCGGCGCCACCGCTGGCACGCCGCGCGGGCACCCCGTCCGTGCGGGCGCTCCGGGTCAGCTCGCGGAGGTGACCGTCTGCAGCAGGCGGCCTTCCGGGTACGACAGCGCGGGCGCGGGCAGGGCGGCCTCCCGCCCGTTCAGCAGCACGGTCACGGTGCCCTCGGCCGCGGCGTCCGGCACCGGTCGGGCGCCGATCCGGCGCAGCGCCTGGGCGGCGACGGCTCCCGCCGACCCGTGCAGCACCAGCGGCGCGAGGCCGGGCCGCTGCACGGCGGTCCGGATGCGCTCGGCGACCAGTTCGTAGTGGGTGCAGCCGAGGACGACGGTCGTCACGTCGTCGGGGGTCAGCGCGGCGGCCGCGGTGACGGCCTCGTCGATGGCGGCCTGGTCGGCGTGCTCCACCGCCTCGGCCAGTCCCCAGCAGGGCACCTCGGCGACGGGGACGCCGTCGGCGAAGGTGCGGATGAGGCCGCGCTGGTAGGGGCTGCCGGTGGTGGCGGGCGTCGCCCAGATCGCGACGGGGCCGCCGCCGGCCGCGGCCGGCTTGATGGCGGGCACCGTGCCGATGACCGGCACGTCCGGTTCGAGGCGGCTGCGCAGCGTGGTCAGGGCGTGCACGGTGGCCGTGTTGCAGCCGACGATCAGAGCGTCGGGGCCGTACGCGGCCGCCGCCTCGGCGACGGCGACGGCGCGCTCGGTGAGATCCTCCGGTGTGCGGGGCCCCCAGGGCATTCCCTCGGGGTCCAGGGAGAGCACGAGATCTGCGTCGGGTCGCAGGCGCCGTACCGCGGCGGTGGCCGCCAGCAGCCCGATTCCGGAGTCCATGAGCGCGATCTTCACCCGGTCACGATAGACGATGCCCTCCGGCGGCCCGGCGCGGTGGGGCAGACTGCGCGGGTGAGCGCCATCGCATGGATCGCCGTCGCATCACTCGCCGCCTGGCTGTGGCTGCTGCTCGGACAGGGCTTCTTCTGGCGTACGGACGTCAGGCTGCCGCCCCACGAGGGGCCGGACCCGGAGGACTGGCCGCCGGTGTGCGTCGTCGTCCCCGCGCGGGACGAGGCCGCCGTCCTGCCCGGGAGCCTGCCGTCGCTGCTCGCGCAGGACTACCCCGGGCGGGCGGAGGTCTTCCTGGTCGACGACGGCAGCCGTGACGGCACCGGGGAGGTGGCGCGCGCGCTGGCGCGGCGGCACGGCGGCCTGCCGCTGACGGTGGCGGCCTCGCCGGGGGAACCGCCCGCGGGCTGGACGGGGAAGCTGTGGGCCGTGCGGCACGGCATCGGCCTGGCCCGCGGGCGAGCCCCCGAGTACCTGCTGCTGACGGACGCGGACATCGCCCACGGCCCCGACAGCCTGCGCCGGCTGGTGGCAGCGGCACGGGCGGGCGGCTTCGACCTCGTCTCGCAGATGGCACGGCTGCGGGTGGAGAGCCCGTGGGAACGCCTGGTCGTGCCGGCGTTCGTCTACTTCTTCGCCCAGCTGTACCCGTTCCGGTGGATCGGGCGGAGGGGCGGCCGGACGGCGGCCGCCGCCGGCGGTTGCGTCCTGCTGCGCACCGAGGCCGCCGAGCGCGCGCGGATCCCGGACGCCGTCCGGCACGCCGTCATCGACGACGTGGCGCTCGCGCGGGCCGTCAAGCGCAGCGGCGGGCACCTCTGGCTGGGGCTCGCCGAGCGGGTGGACAGCGTGCGGCCCTACCCGCGGCTGCGGGACCTGTGGCGGATGGTGTCGCGCAGCGCGTACGCCCAGTTGCGCCACCAGCCGCTGCTGCTGATCGGCACGGTCGCCGGGCTCGCCGTCGTCTACCTGGCGCCGCCCGCGGCGCTGGTGGCCGGGTCGGCGGCAGGCGATGCGGCGGCCGCACTAGCCGGGGGCCTGGCCTGGCTGGTGATGACGGCGACGTACGTCCCGATGCTCCGCTACTACCGCCAGCCGCTGTGGCTCGCTCCGCTGCTGCCCTGCACCGCGCTGCTGTACCTGCTGATGACGGTCGACTCGGCGGTGCAGCACCACCGGGGCAGGGGCGCGGCGTGGAAGGGACGCACGTACGCCCGCCCGGACATCGTGGGCGACGAGGGCGAGGCCGTACCCGGCGGGGGCTGAGCTCCCGCGGAGGCGCCGCCCGGGAGGCGCCGCCCGGGAGGTGCCGCGGCGGAAGGGGCGTTTGTCGGCGGCCGGGCGCCTGCTGCCGCCGCCGTCACTTCCCGCCGGGTGCCGCTCTCCTCCGCCTCCCCCTCGTGTCCGACGCCCCCTTTCGCCGGGCGTCCCTACTGCCCCGCTTCCGGCCGAGGCGTCACTTCCTGCCCGGCGTCCAGTTCATGCCCCAGCCGTAGGCGTGGTCGACCGTCCGCTGGGGGCTCACTCCTCGTTCCGGCACGAGGTAGCGGGCCTCCCGCTGGACGACGAGGTCGCCCCCGATGTGGGTGATCAGGGCGAGCGCGCACACCGTCGACGGGACGGTGCACTGGTCGAGGGAGAAGTCGATCGCGGCGCCGTGCTCGGGCTGGAGGGTGACGGTGACGTGCAGGTCGGCGAAGGACCGGGCGCCCTCGTAGACGGTCACGAAGACGAGGATCCGCCGGAAGTCGCGCCGGTGGTCGAGATTGACGGTGAGGTTCTCGCCGGTGGTCACCGCGCCGGTGCGGTCGTCGCCGTCCAGGTGGATGTACGGCGGCCGGTTCAGGGCACCGAAGGCGTTGCCGAGGGCCTGCACGACACCCTCGCGGCCGTCCGCTCCGACCGTGCGTCCGCCCGCTCTGTTCCCCACGAGGACCAGGGCGCCCGTGGGGGCGGCCCGGGACTTCCGGCCAACCGCCGGTAACCCCCTGGGAACTTGGCCTTTACAGGATCTCAACGCCGATCGTCGTCCCTTTTCGCCAAATTCGCTCGCATTGGGGACTCCGGGTCACCACGGGAACGGAAAACAACCCTCTTATCGGTCTCCCCAACCAGCACATCGTGGGCTTAACTTATGTGCCATGACCTCCCCCCGCTCCACCTATGGCGGCGGTTACTACTCCGCCTCCTTCCCGGACACTCCGATCTACGACTCGCTCGTGGCCGAGCGGGGTACCCCGCAGATCGCCCCGATCCGGGTCCCCGCGCCGTACGACACGGGAAGCCACCTTCCCGCGCTCCCGTCGGCGCTGCCCGCCCTCCCGGCGGCCCCGTCCCAGCCCTCCTACGGTTACCCGCAGGCGCCGCAGCCCGCTCCGCTGCAGCAGGCGCCCGCGGCGTACATCCCGCAGCAGGCCACCGCGCCGCGCGGGTACCCCGGCCCGCAGCAGCCGCAGCCGCCGCGCCCGATGGGGAACGGCACCGGCTACGAGGCCATGCGTCCCGCCGCGCCGCGACCCGTCCCCGCGGCGTACCAGGACCCGTACAACAACCAGCAGTACCGCGGCTACTGAGTGATCCGGCGCCGTCGGGGCCGCGTGGCACGATGGCGTCATGGGGAACGCAGAGCTGTGGTCGATCCACGTCCACCCGGTCAAGGCGTTCCGGGGCCTCGCGCCCCGGCAGGCCGTCGTGGAGCCCTGGGGTCTGGCCGGGGACCGGCGCTGGGCGCTGATCGACGACGGGGGAAAGGTCGTCACCCAACGCCAGGAGCCACGCCTGGCGTTGGCCGCCGCCGAGCTGCTGCCCGGCGGCGGCCTCCGCCTGTCCGCACCGGGCTGTGAACCGATCACCGTGGCCGTCCCGGAGCCGCGCGCCACGGTGACGATCGACGTCTTGGGCGACAAGGTCGAGGCCGTCCCGGCCGACCCCGCCGCGCACGCCTGGGCCGGCGCTCACCTTGGTGCGGACGTCCGGCTCGTCCATCTGGACGACCCCGCCACGCGGCGGCCCGTCGACCCGGATCACGCCCTGCCGGGCGAGACCGTCAGCTTCGCCGACGGCTATCCGCTGCTGCTCACGACGGTGTCCTCGCTCGACGCCCTCAACTCACTGGTCTCGCGGGGCCCCAACGCCGAGGAGGGGCCGCTGCCCATGGACCGCTTCCGGCCCAGCGTGGTCGTGGCCGGCACCCCCGCCTGGGCCGAGGACGACTGGTCCCGCGTCGCGATCGGCGAGGTCGCCTTCCGGGTGGCCAAGGCGTGCCGCCGGTGCGTGGTGACCACGACCGACCAGGCCACCGCCCGGCGCGGCAAGGAGCCCCTGTACACCCTCGGCCGGCACCGCCGCTTCGCGGACGGGCTCGTCTTCGGGCAGAACCTGGTGCCCGAGTCGACCGGGACCATCCGGGTGGGCGACCCCGTCACGGTCCTCGGCTGACATCCGCGCCGAGCGGGAACCCCGTGCGCGAATACGCTCGTTGTGGACGGTGTGTGTGAGAGGCCGGAGGATCCGGTCGCGGGTGACATCGCTTCCCCCGCGCGCGGTCCGGGGGTGACGGCTCCGTGGACGGCCTCGCGGAGCGGAAGGGGGGTGCGGGACCGTGCGAGCGATCAGGGGGCTCTGGCGCTGGCGGCGCAATCCGCTGCGCCGCGCGACCGATCTCGCCGAGTGCTGGGTGGCGCTCGTCGCCCTGCTGCTCATGGTGGTCGCCGCGCCCCTGGCCGGCGTCCTCGTGGGCTCCGCCGCCCAGGACGCCCTGCAGCGGTCCGTGCGGGACCAGCGCCAGGCCCGGCATCCCGTGACGGCCACCGTGGCCGGCCGGCTCGGCCGGGCCACGCCGCCCCCTGATCCCGAGACGCCCTCCGGGCGCGACATCGTCTCCCGTGTCGCCGCCGACTGGACGGCACCGGACGGCACCCGAAGACACGGCCCGGTCACGACGACCCTGAAGTCCCCCGCCCCCGGGGACCACTTCACGCTCTGGACGGACCGGCACGGCAGGGCGGTGACCCCTCCGCTGGACTCCGCGACGGCCACGACCCACGCCGTGCTGGCCGGAGCCGGCGCGGCGATGACGGCCGCGGGCCTGGTCGAGGGCATACGCCGGCTGATCGTCTGGCGCATGGTCCGCCGCCGGTACGCCCGGTGGGACCGGGCCTGGGAGCGCGCGGGTCCCGACTGGGGCCGTACCGGCACCGGCAGTTGACCGCCTTCCGGCTCCGGTCTTCCGACCGTCCCCGCGCACGCTACGGTGGACCGGCCGAACGCATCGGCATCGACCCGCGTACGACGAGGTGGGGGCACGGCAACGCCATGGCACAGGGCACGGTCCAGGTGACGCACACCGGCACGTCGCGGTGGCGGCGCCGCACGGGTGAGTACGCATCGCTCGCCGCGGCCCTGGAGGCGGCGGCCGACGGCGACGTGCTCACCGTCGCCCCCGGCACCTACCGCGAGAACCTCGTCCTGGAGCGGGCGGTGACCCTGCGCGGCCCCGAGGGCTCCCCCGGTTCGGTGCGCATCGCGCCCGCCGACGGAGTGCCCCTCACCGTGCACGCCTCCGCGGTGGTGCAGGACGTGCACGTGGAGGGCCAGGACGCGTCCGCCCCGGCGGTCCTCGTCGAGGAGGGCACGCCCGAGCTGCGGGACCTGCGCATCGTGACCCGGTCCGCGGCGGGAGTGGAGGTGCGCGGCGGCGCCCGGCCGACCGTGCGGCGCTGCACGGTCGACAATCCGGCGGGCATCGGCATCGCCGTCCTCGACGGCGGCGGTGGCGTGTTCGAGGAGTGCGAGATCGTCGCGGCCGGCCAGTCGGGCGTGGCGGTGCGGGGCGGCGCCCATCCGCGGCTGGAGCGCTGCCGGGTGCACCACACCTCGGGTGCGGGCCTTTCGGTCACCGGCGACAACTCGGTCCTCGAGGCGGTGGGTTGCGAGGTCTACGAGGTGCGCGGCAGCGGCGTGCAGGTCACCGGGCGGGCGTCCGCGCACCTGACCGACTGCGACGTGCACCGCACCACCGCGGACGGTGTCACGCTCGACACGGACGCCGTGCTGACCCTCGCCGACTGCCGCATCCACGACATCCCGGAGAACGCGGTGGACCTGCGCTCGCGCGCGGTGCTGACGCTGACCCGCACGACGGTGCGTCAGTTCGGGCGCAACGGGCTGTCGGTGTGGGACCCGGGTACGCGGGTCGACGCCAACCAGTGCGAGATCTTCGACAGCACGGGCGACTATCCGGCGGTGTGGGTCAGTGACGGCGCCACCGCGGTCCTCGACTCCTGCCGGGTGCACGACGTGCCGGACGCGCTGTTCGTCCTGGACCGCGGCTCCCGCGCGGACGTGGTCGACAGCGACCTGTCGCAGGTGCGCAACACGGCCGTGTCGGTGAGCGACGGCGCCACCGCGCAGCTCGACGACTGCCGCATCAAGGACGCGGCGACGGGCGCCTGGTTCCGCGACCACGGCAGCGGCGGCACGCTCAACGGCTGCACGCTGGACGGCACGCAGACCGGCGTGATCGTCACCAAGGGCGCCGACCCGACGATCGAGCGCTGCACGGTCGTCTCCCCCGCCGAAGCCGGCTTCTACGTGTCGGCGGGAGGCCGCGGCAGCTTCCTCGGCTGCCGGGTGACGGGCAGCGACGGTTACGGCTTCCACGTGATAGACGGCTGCCGTGCGACGCTGCGGAAGTGCCGTACGGAGCGCTGCGCGCGCGGCGGGTACGAGTTCGCGGACGGCGGTCCGGACGCCGGCGCGGGACCCGTGGTGGAGGACTGCACCAGCGACGAGAGCGGAGGGCCGCGCCCGCCCGCGGCCCGGGAGACGGCCGTGCAGAGCGCGGACGCGACGTCCGGTGGTCTGCTGGGCGCGATCCCCGGGCAGCGCGCCATCGATCTGGAGCCGTCGGTGACGGCCGGGGAGCCGGAACAGCCCACCCGGAGTGCGAAGGACGTCCTCGGCGAACTCGACGCGCTGGTCGGCCTGGAGAGCGTCAAGCGCGAGGTGCGCGCCCTGACCGACATGATCGAGGTGGGCAGGCGCCGGCAGCAGGCCGGTCTGAAGGCGGCCTCCGTCAAGCGGCATCTGGTCTTCACCGGCTCCCCCGGCACCGGCAAGACGACGGTCGCCCGCCTGTACGGCGAGATCCTGGCCTCGCTCGGTGTCCTGGAGAAGGGGCATCTCGTGGAGGTGTCCCGGGTCGACCTGGTCGGTGAGCACATCGGCTCGACCGCGATCCGCACCCAGGAGGCGTTCGAACGGGCGCGGGGCGGTGTGCTGTTCATCGACGAGGCGTACGCGCTGTCGCCGGAGGACGCCGGCCGTGACTTCGGCAAGGAGGCCATCGACACGCTGGTGAAGCTGATGGAGGACCACCGTGACGCGGTGGTGGTGATCGTGGCCGGGTACACCGCCGAGATGGAGCGGTTCCTCTCCGTCAACCCCGGTGTGGCGTCCCGCTTCTCGCGGACGATCACCTTCGGCGACTACGGGCCCGACGAGCTGCTCAGGATCGTCGAACAGCAGGCCGAGGAGCACGAGTACCGGCTGGCGCCGGGTGCGGCCGAAGCGCTGCTGAAGTACTTCACGGCGATCCCCAAGGGCGCGGCCTTCGGCAACGGGCGTACCGCGCGGCAGACGTTCGAGGCGATGGTGGAGCGCCACGCGGGCCGCGTCGCCCAGCTCGCCGACCCGAGCACGGACGACCTGACGCTCCTCTACGCGGAGGACCTGCCCGAGCTGCCCTGAGGCGCGCAGTCCGGCTCGGCCGGATGTCCGTCCCGGTGCCGTGGGCCGGGCAGATCGGGGTGCAGCCGGGCCAGGAGCCGCTGCCTCTCCTCGGCGAAGGCCGGGTCCGCCTGGTAGTCGGAGTGGCCGAGGATCGGGGCGGGCAGCGGATGGCGTCCGGTGCGGCCGTAGGCGAGGGGGTCCTTCAGCGGGTCGCGGTCCACGGCCGGACCGCAGTCGCCGGGCAGCCGGACCGGGCCGCCGATGGGGTCGGTGAGCCGGTACAGGTTGCGCCAGCAGTCCACGTCGCGGTGCAGGGCGCTGAGGGCGGCCGGGCCGAAGTGGGCGGGGAACCAGCGGCCGTACAGGCGCTCCAGCGGGGAGCCGTACGTCAGCAGGGCGACACGTCCGCGGACGGCCGGGGTGAGCTGCCAGGCCGCGGCGGCGGCGAGCACACTGCCCTGGGAGTGCCCCGACAGCACGAGCCGTCCGCCGGTGGCCTCCGTCCAGGTCGCCATGCGCCAGGTCAGGTCGGGCACCGCCCGTTCGGCGTAGCAGGGCGGCGCGAAGGGGTGCGCGGCGCGCGGCCAGAACGTGCCGACGTCCCACAGGATGCCGATCGTGCGCCGGGCGGAGGCGTCCTTGTAGGCGCGGCGCCCCCAGGTGACGAAGAGGAGGAAGCCCAGGCCCACCAGCCAGGAGCCCAGCGCCTGCGCCGTCTCGGCGGCACCCTCGACCACGGCGAACGCGCCCTCGGCGGCCCGGGCCGGCGTGTCGCCCGTGCCGAGTGCGCCCACCAGCGCGGCCGCCCCCAGCAGGAGCGTGGCCGCCGAGGTGACGCCGACCACCAGGGGCCCGTCGTCGGTGAGCGTCGCCATGGCGCGCGTCCTGGCGATGCGGCGGGTGCGCTGCGGGTCCGCCGGTTCCCCCGGATGGTCCTGCTCGACCGTGACGCGCAGGGTGCGGGCCAGCCGCCAGGTGCGGGCGGCGAGGCGCCCGCAGAGCGCCAGGAGCACGACGAGCACCAGCGGGATCGCGGACGCCTGCCACGTCAGCAGGACCGGCGGACCGGGGATCGAGGTTCCGGTGCCGTCGAGCCAGTCGGCGACGCGCTGCGCGACCCCGCCGGACATCACGGCGCCCAGCGCGCACGCCAGCACGGCGACCGCGGGGCCGCCCAGGCCGCGCAGTGCCGTACGGGGCCGCGCGGGGGCGTCCTCCGCCGCCGCGGAGGTGCGGGCGGTCCGGTGCAGGGAGTGCGCGACGCCGGCGAGGACGACGACGAGCAGGCCCTGTGCCAGGGCCAGGCCGCCGAACGTGGCGTCCCCGGGCAGCCGCCCGGCCGACTCCCATCCCGGCCGCGACCACCCCGCGTACGCGGCGGCGAGCATGAGCAGGAGGAGGGCGCCGAGCGGCAGCCGCCGTACGAGGTGGTGGTCGAGTTCCCGGTCGAGCCGGTGCTCGCTGCGCCCGCGGCGGCAGACGACGGCCACCACGGCGGCCGCCACGGCGGCGAGCGCCGCGAGCAGCAGCCAGCCGAGGGTGTCGAGCGCGGCGGACCCGCCGGGACGGCGGTCGAAACGGGCCGCGGGCGTGGCCACGGCCGCGGCGACGGTCAGCAGGCCGGCGGCGGTGTGGGCGGCACGCAGCCGGGCCACCAGGCGTCGGCCGTACCAGAAGCCGGGGCGGCCGAGGGGGGTGCGGCCGCTCTCGACGTCGGGCCCGGGGCCGTGGGACAGGGGCTGCTGGGACTCGTAGGCGCTCCAGGTGCGGTGGGACAGGTACCAGAGCAGGCCGGTGAGCGCGCCGGGCACCAGCGCCGCCAGGGCCAGCCGGCGCCCGGGGGCGCTCCACCAGCCGCCGTCCGCGGGCGACAGGAAGCCGAGCCAGGAGTGCCGTCGGGCGCACGCGCGGGTGCCCGCGCACTGCCAGGCGGCGAGGTCCAGGGCGACCTCGCAGGCGGCGGCGACGAGCAGCACGGTCAGGGTCAGGCCGGCGAGCCGTACGAGGAGTCCGTAGAGGCGGACCGTGCGGACGCGGCCGGGCGCTGCCGGGCGCATCCAGTGGGCGAGGTTGACGACCATGAAGGGCAGCAGCAACAGCCACAGGGCCCGGGTGCCGTCGCCGGAGGTGAGGTTGCACCAGACGTACGCCTCGGGCACCGGCCTGCCGGGGCGCGCCCCGGGATCGGAGTCGGCGTCGGCGTCGGCGGCGCGCCGGAAGACGGCCGCGGTGTCGTCGCCGGTGATCCGTACGGTGCGCGGGTCGTCCAGCATCCTGTCGGGTGTGGTGCCGCCGACTCCGTGGACGAGCAGTTCCAGGGCGGCTCCGGCGGGGCCGGGGTGCGGGACGGGACGGGCCGCAGCGGGGCGCGGGGCGGGACCACCCTCGCCGGGATTCGGAGTGCGGCCGCCCGCGCCGGGCGCGCCCGCGCCGGGATCCGTGGCAGGACCGCCCGGGACGGGACCGTCCGGGCCGGGACTCGGAGTGCGGCCGCCCCGGCCGGAACCGCCCGCGCCGAAACTCGAGGCTGGACCACCCGCGCCGGGCTTCGGACCGCGACTACCCGGGCCGTGGTGATTCAGGACGGCACCGCCCGCGCCGGGATCCGTGGCAGGACCGCCCGGGACGGGACCGTCCGGGCCGGGACTCGGGGCGGGGCCGGGCTGCGGTAAGGGGCCAGCCGGTCCGGGGCCGGAGGCGGTACCAGCCGGTCCGGGACCCGAGGCAGTGCCGGCCGGTCCGGGACCCGAGGCAGTACCAGCCGCTCCGGGACCCGAGGCAGTACCAGCCGGTCCGGGACCCGAGGCAGTGCCGGCCGGTCCGGGGCCCGAGGCTCTGCCGGCCGGTCCGGAGTGCCGGGGCGCGCCCTCCGCCCCGTTCGTCGCAGCCCGCCGCTGTGTGCGTTCCATCGCTCCCCCTTCCCCCGTGCCACGCCGTCGGCCCGCGGTCTCGCGGGCACGGGGATGCCCGCCCGCGGCCCTCCGCACACCTGATCGCACCGAATTCCTCCGATCCGGGTGACGGCAACCGAACGAACGGGACACGTGTGGCATGTGCGCGTCCAGACGGGCGGTGGCGCGGCCTGCGCCGACCCGTGCGAGGATGGGACGCCCGCGCACCCGGACGGGGCGAACCACCTTGTCACAGCGGGTGCGCAGGGCGTGTCGGACGGCTTGAGGCGAAAGGAACCGGAGCACACGTGAGTGAGAATCAGAACCTCCTCGCGGAGCAGCGGCGCGCCCTGATCCTGGAAGAGGTCCGGCGCCGCGGCGGCGTCCGGGTCAACGAGCTGACGCGCAAGCTCGGCGTGTCGGACATGACGGTCCGCCGCGACCTCGACGCGCTGGCCCGCCAGGGCGTCCTGGAGAAGGTGCACGGCGGCGCGGTTCCCGTCGTCGAGGCGAGCACGCACGAGCCGGGCTTCGAGGCGAAGTCGGGCCTGGAGCTCACCGCCAAGGAGGACATCGCGCGGGCGGCGGCCCAGCTGGTCGCGCCCGGCACCGCGATCGCGCTGTCGGGCGGCACGACGACGTACGCGCTGGCCCACCATCTGCTGGACGTGCCGGACCTGACGGTGGTCACCAACTCGGTGCGGGTGGCGGACGTCTTCCACACGACCCAGCGCAGCTCCGGCCGGCGGCCGGGCGCGGCGACGGTCGTGCTGACCGGCGGCGTGCGCACGCCCTCCGACTCCCTGGTGGGACCGGTGGCCGACCAGGCGATCGGCGCGCTCCACTTCGACGTGCTGTTCCTCGGGGTGCACGGGATATCCGTGGAGGCCGGCCTGTCCACGCCGAACCTCGCGGAGGCGGAGACGAACCGGCGGCTGGTGCAGTCCGCGCGGCGGGTGGTCGTGATCGCCGACCACACCAAGTGGGGCGTGGTCGGCCTCAGTTCCTTCGCCGGTCTGGAACAGATCGACACGCTGGTGACCGACGCCGGGCTGCCGGAGGACGCGCGCGCCGAGGTCTCGGAGCACCTGCGGCTCGTCGTGGCGGGCGAACCCGAGGCGGCCGAGGCCGCGGCGGAGGTCTCGGAGGCCTGACGGGCGTCCACCGGGACGGCGGTCCGGGGTGGCCGGGCCCGCCGGCCGACGCGACGCCGACGGGGAGGGCGCTGTGGCGATGGCGCCAGGAGCGCGGGCGGGCTGCCGGAGCTCAGTCCAGCCACACGCCGGTGCCCAGGAAGGACTCGATCACCGCCGTGTACGGCGTGATGTCCAGGCCCTGTGCCGCCAGCCAGGTGTCGGAGTAGTACTTGTCGAGGTAGCGGTCCCCCGGGTCGCACAGCAGCGTCACCACGCTGCCTCGCTGCCCCTTTTCCACCATCTCGGCGACGATCTTCAGGGCGCTCCACAGCCCGGTGCCGGTCGAGCCGCCCGCCTTGCGGCCCAGGGCCTGCTCCAGCGCGCGGACCGCGGCCACGCTCGCCGCGTCCGGCACCCTCATCATCCGGTCGACGGCGCCGGGCACGAAGCTGGGTTCCATGCGGGGCCGGCCGATGCCCTCGATCCGGGAGGGACAGTCGCAGGTCACGTCCGGGTCGCCGGTGCTCCAGCCGTCGAAGAAGCACGAGTTGTCCGGGTCGGCGACACAGACGCGGGTGTCGTACTGCATGTAGTGGACGTAGCGCGCGATCGTCGCGGAGGTGCCGCCGGTGCCCGCGGTGGCGACGATCCACGCCGGCTCCGGGAACCGCTCCAGCTCCAGCTGGCGGAAGATCGACTCGGCGATGTTGTTGTTGCCGCGCCAGTCGGTGGCCCGCTCGGCGTAGGTGAACTGGTCCATGTAGTGGCCGCCCGTCTCCGCCGCGAGGGCGGCTGAGGCCTGGTACATGGTGCGCGGGTCGTCGACGAAGTGGCACCGCCCGCCGTGGAACTCGATGAGGCGGCACTTCTCGGCGCTCGTCGTGCGCGGCATGACCGCGATGAAGGGCACGCCGATCAGCTTCGCGAAGTAGGCCTCGGAGACGGCCGTCGAGCCGCTGGATGCCTCGATCACGGGGCGGCCCGGCCGGATCCAGCCGTTGCAGAGGCCGTAGAGGAAGAGGGAGCGCGCCAGCCGGTGCTTCAGGCTTCCGGTCGGGTGGGTCGACTCGTCCTTCAGGTACAGGTCGATGCCCCACTGCTCGGGCAGCGGGAAGCGGAGCAGGTGCGTGTCGGCGGAGCGGTTGGCGTCCGCCTGCACCTTGCGGACGGCCTCTTTCAGCCAGCCGCGGTAGTCGGCGTCGCTGCGGTCGACGTCGAGGGTTCCGCCGGTCGGGCGCTGCTGGGTGGTGCTCACGGCAGGACTCCTTACGCTGAGCGCCGACGGCGCGTCGCGCGGCCGGACGCACCCGATGATAGACACCCTTCGCACCCGCCTCACCTGCATAAACAGGACTTTGAGCGGCTCAAAGGCCACCCTGGGCCGCGGTGCGCGCGGGGGTGGGGGCGCATTCGCGCGAGTGCTTCGGGCGCCGGTCGGGAGCCGCCTGCGCGTACTGGTGCGGCGCGCCGGGGGCGGGCAGACTGCACCGGGACGACCCAGGGTCCCGACGGGGCCCGGTGGCGCGCACGAGGGGGCAAGGAAGGATGGCGGAACCGGAGTTCAGGGTCACGGGCGTGCGGATCGGCCAGCGGCTGCGTTCACTCACCCGGGCCGGGCAGGTCCGGATCAACGACGGCAGGCTGGAGTTGCTGACCAGCTACGGCAGCGAGATCGACAGCGCCCCGGTGCGCGCCGTGCGCGCTTCGCGGCCCTGGTTCGCGCCCGACGACCGGGCGCTGGCCGAGCTGAACGGCCGGCGGTACGTGCTGACCCTCGGCGGCGACGACCCCGGGCCGGGCGCGCCGGGACCGCCCCCGGCGCGCCGCTTCGTCGAGGCCGTCCGCAGGGCGGCGGGGCGCGGCGGCTGAGGAGGCCGCGAGTTGCGGTGCCTCACCCCTTGCGCCACGCTTGTCTCACGTCACTCTGGGTTTACCGGCGATAACGCTGCGAACCAGCCCGCCGGCCACGACAGCAGGCGGCAGTGTCACGCAGGCGTCCTGCTGGATCCGAACCTTCGTGTTCTTCCGGACCTCAACGTCGGGGAGTCGCAGCCGTGATCAGTCACCCAAGCAGGCACTGCACGGTGGAGCTCCAAGCCCTGCCGTCGCGGATCGGCCAGGTCCGCAGAATCGTATCGGCGCAGTTGCGCTACTGGCATCTGGACCCACTGATAGACCGGGCGACGCTCGGTGTGACGGAGCTGTTGACCAACGTCCACCAGCACGCCCGGCCCGACAAGATGTGCACCGTGCGGATCGAGCTGCTGCTCGACCGGCTGATGGTCTCGGTGCGCGACCACGATCCGCGCCTTCCCGTGGTGGGGGACGTGGAGCCGCTCGCCACCGGCGGTCGTGGGCTGGCGATGGTGGCCGCCGTGAGCGAGAGCTGGGGCGCGCGCCCGGACGGCGACCAGGGCAAGGTCGTCTGGTTCACCCTGCCGGCCCCGGCGACCGCGCCGGCGACCCCGGCGGGGGACGTGCCGCTCCTGGCCGGCACCGAGCACCCGGCGCGCCGCTTCGCGGAGGTCGAGCCCGTGCTCGGCGCCCGCACTCCGGCTCACGCGCCCGCCCGGTCCGCCGTCGTCGGCTGACCGGCGCGGGCCGCCGCCCGGGGACGACCACCTCGCGGGTGGCCGCCCCCGCAGCGGCGCGGTCCCCCGGCCGTTGCCGTACGGCCGGCGGCGCGGCCGTACCTGGCGGGGAGTGCGCCTGACGCTCCCGGCGACGGCCCGCGGCGGCCGCCGCCCCCCTTCGCCGTCCCCCTCCGCCCGTCCGGTGACAGGACGGATCATTCGACGACGCCTGCGGTGGGCGTTCCGATGTTTTCCTTCTCTGTACCTACCAGTATGTACACTTCCTGTCATGGGCACTCCCGAGCGACTGATCGAGTCCACGCGCGAGCTGCTGTGGGAGCGCGGCTACGTGGGCACGAGCCCGAAGGCGATCCTGGAGCGGGCGGGCGCCGGCCAGGGCAGCATGTACCACCACTTCAAGGGCAAGCCCGATCTCGCCCTGACGGCGATCCGGCGGACCGCCGAGGAGTTGCGGGCCGCGGCCGAGGCGGTGCTCGGCGGCCCGGGCACCCCGTACGAGCGCATCGAGGCCTATCTGCGGCGCGAGCGCGACGTCCTGCGCGGCTGCCCGGTCGGCCGGCTGACGATGGACCCGGACGTCGTCGCCAGTGACGAGCTGCGCGCGCCGGTCGACGAGACGCTCGACTGGCTGCGCGAGCGCCTGGCGGGAGTCGTCGAAGAGGGCAAGGAACAAGGCCAGTTGGCGCCCTCGCTGGACGGCGGGGAGATCGCGGCGACGATCGTCGCGACGGTCCAGGGCGGCTACGTGCTCGCCCGCGCCTCCGGCTCTCCCGCCGCCTTCGACGCCGGCGTCAGGGGGCTGCTGTCGCTCCTCGCCCCGCACGGCCGGCCGAACTGAAGGCGTCGCACCGCGCGCCCACCGAACGCCGGCCATCGCACCGGCGGTACACCCCTGACCGAGGAAGGACGGCTCCTCATGCAGGCCATGCAGTACGAGCTGACGCTGCCCGCCGACTACGACATGGGCGTCATCCGCGACCGGGTGGCCCGCGTCGGGCACCTGCTCGACGACTGGGGCGGCCTCGGCTTCAAGGCGTACCTGGTGCGGGAGCGCGGAGTGCACGGCTCACCGGTCAACCAGTACGCGCCGTTCTACCTGTGGAACACCGTGGAGGGCATGAACTCGTTCCTCTGGGACGGCGGACTGCAGAGGATCGTGGACGACTTCGGGCGCCCCTCGGTGCGGCAGTGGACGGGCCTGGCCTACGAGGAGGCGGGCGCCGCGCGCTCGCCCGCCCTCGTCGCCGTGCGCCATCGGCAGCGCGTGCCCGAGGGCGCGGTGCTGTCCGAGGCCGTGCGGGAGGCGGTCGCGGAGACCGGACGGCTGGCCGCTCAGGACGGCGCGATGCTCGCGGCGGCCGTCGTGGACACGAGCCGCTGGGAGCTGGTGCACTTCTCGCTGTGGGAGCACGACGCACCGAAGGCCCCCGGCGACGTGTTCCAGGTGCTGCACCTGTCCGCGCCGGGCCGCGACGCGCTGCCGCGGAACCGGCACTGGTGACGACGCGACGGGCGTGCGCCGGAGCGGAAACGGGCGACCTGCCGCGGATCGCGCGACTCGCCCACGCCTGCGCCGGCCTCCGGTCGGGCGACGTGGTCGTCACCGTGACCGGGCGCGCGTGCGCCGGCTGCTCCCACGGCGAGGGAACGGCGCGGTACCTCCGATCCTCCCGCGGCGCCCGGAGCGTCCCCGCCGCCCGGTCGGCGCCGAGCGGGCGGGGCCGGCCTCAGGCGAGCGCGGCCAGCGGGTCGTCGAGGACCGGCTGCCAGGCCAGCTCGGCCGCGCCCACCAGGCTGTTGTGGTCGAGCGTGCAGGCCAGGATGGGGACGCTGCCGCTCTGGCCCCACAGGCTGCGGTCGGCGACGACCGCGCGCAGCCGCTCCGGGTCGGTGTCGAGCAGGGTTCCGTGCAGTCCGCCGAGGATGATCCGGTCCGGGTTGAGGATGTTCACCAGGCCGGCGAGGCCGAGACCCAGGCGGTCGACGAGGGCTTCGGCGGCCGCGCGGACGGCGGGGTCGCCGTAGTGGTTGCGGAGGAGGTCGTTGGCCTGCTGCAGCAGCGACACCTCGGGGCCCGGGTCGCGGCCCGCGGCGGTGAGCAGGGCCAGCGGATCCGCCTCCACGTCGAGGCAGCCGCGGCTGCCGCAGTGGCAGGGGCGGCCCTCGGGGTTGACGGTGAGGTGGCCGACCTCCAGCGCCAGGCCCGAACTGCCGGTGTGCAGCCGCCCGTCCAGCACCAGCGCGCCGCCCACGCCCCGGTGCCCGGTGGCGACGCACAGCAGGTCGCGGGCGCCCCGGCCCGCGCCGTGCCGGTGCTCGGCGAGCGCCGCGAGGTTGACGTCGTTGGCCGCGAACGCCGGCCCGGTGATCCCGGCCGCGCGCACGCACTCCTCGAAGATGCGGCGAACCGGCGCTCCGGCGGGCCAGGCCAGGTGGAGCGGGTTCAGCGCGAGGCCCTCGGGTTCGGCGACGGCGGACGGCACGGCGAGTCCGGCGCCGACGCAGCGCCGCCCGGTCGTGCGCAGCAGCTCCGCGCCCGCCTCGACGACGGAGACGAGCACCTTGGCCGGGTCGGCGTCGACGTCCTCGCAGCCGGGCGCGGTCGCGACGATCCGGCCGCCGAGGCCGACCAGCGCCGCGCGGAAACCGTCGGCGTGGACCTGCGCGGCGAGGGCGACGGGGCCGTCCTCGGCGACGGCGAGCCGGTGGGAGGGCCGCCCCTGCGAACCGGCGGCCGCCCCCGGCCGGGCGTCCACCCGGATCAGGCCCAGTGCCTCCAGTTCGGCCGCCACCGCGCCGGCCGTCGCGCGGGTCACGCCGAGTTCGGCGGTGAGCACGGCCCGGGTCGGTGCGCGCCCGGTGTGCACGAGCTCCAACGCGGGGCCGAGCGCACCGCGCCCCCGGTCCAGCCGCGTCCTCGACGTGGTCCCGTCCCCCGCCGCCCGGGGGTCCGTCTTGCCGCTCATGAGGGCGAGTCTCGCATGATCCGCGGGTGCTGTGACCGGGCGACCGGCCCCGGCCCGCCCCGCCGGCGGTCCCACCGGCACGCTCGGAGGCCGTCCGGGTCCTGTCGTTCCGACGGGGCCGGCCAGGACGCGCGGTGCGTTCCTGCCGACCCGAGCGGGACCCGGCGCGTCCGGTTGCACGGCGAAGGAGGGCGCCGACGCGGAGCGTCGGCAGCCGGCGACCACGCGGCGGACGTGCGTGCCGGGCCCCGCGACGCCGGGCCGGCCCGGACGACGGACGGGGTCTAGAAGCCGCTGACCCGCAGGGTGATGTTGAGGCGTCCGGTCAGCCCGAGTCCGGGCGGCGCGGTGCCCGCGTGGACGCGCGGCACGCCGTGGTGGGCGAGCCGGGACGGGCCGCCGAAGACGAACAGGTCCCCGCTGCGCAGGGTGACGTCGGTGTACGGCCGGGCCCGGGTCTCGGTGTTGCCGAAGCGGAACACGCAGGTGTCACCGAGGCTCAGCGAGACCACGGGCGCGTCGGACTTCTCGTCGGCGTCACGGTGCATGCCCATGCGCGCGTCGGCGTCGTAGAAGTTGATCAGGGCGATGTCGTACACGGCCGCGGTGGCCGCCTCCTCGCCGAGGGCGTCGGCCACCGCCCGGCGGCCCAGCGCGCCCAGCCACTCCGGGAACGGTTTCACCGGGGCGCCGTCACCGTCGACGACCGTGCGGGCGTAGGCGTACGGATACCAGTGCCAGCCCAGGCACACCTGCCGCGCGGTCATCGTGCCACCGCCGGGGGTGCGCACCGTGCGCAGGCCGGCCGGCGGGCGGGCCCACTCCCGGCAGGCCGACAGCAGCTCGCGCTGCTGTCGCGGTTCCAGCCAGTCCGGCACGTGCACGGCCCCCGGAGCGACCTCGGTGCGCGGCCGGGGGAACAACTCGGCGTCCATGCCGTCCATGCTCGCGCACCTCCGGCCGTCCCCGCCGGGGCGCGCGCCTGTTCTGACCGCCCCCTCGTCGCGGCGAGGGGGCGGCCGGCCCGGCGGTACGGTGACCCGACTGCGGTGCCGGACGCGGCTGAGCCGTGGTGACGTACGGGAGCCCTTGTGCGGCCGGGGCCGACGACCTGCGGCCGGACGTGCGCGGCCGCGGTCGGCGGAGGCACTCCTCCGGTGCGACCGGTGCCCTGAGCTGCGGCTCGGCTAGCCTTGACGCACGATGAACGACCGAATGACGACTCCCTGGGGCGAGCTGGAGCTGGCCCGGTTCCCCGAGGACCCGCGTGACCGGCTGCGTGCCTGGGACGCCTCCGACGAGTACCTCCTGCGGCACCTCGCCGAGCGGGACGCGGCCCTGTCCGGGACGGTCGCGGTCGTCGGGGACCGCTGGGGAGCGCTGGTGACCGCCCTCGCGGCGCACCGGCCGGTGCAGATCACCGATTCGTTCCTCACCCAGGAGGCGACCCGCGCCAACCTCGCCCGCAACGGCGTGGCCGCCGGCTCGGTCCGGCTGCTCACCACGCGGGACCCCGTCCCGGACCGTGTGGACGTGCTGCTGGTGCGCGTGCCCAAGAGCCTGGCGCTCCTGGAGGACCAGCTCCTGCGGCTGGCGCCCGCGCTGCACGAGGACACGGTCGTCGTCGGCACCGGCATGGTCAAGGAGATCCACACCTCGACGCTGCAGGTGTTCGAGCGTGTCGTCGGACCGACCCGGACCTCGCTCGCCGAGCGCAAGGCACGGCTGATCCTCAGCACCCCCGAGCCGTCCCGGCAGCGGCCTCCCAACCCGTGGCCGTACACGTACACCCTGCCCGAGGGCATCGGCGCCGTCTCGGGCCGGCCCGTCGTCAACCACGCGGGGGTGTTCTGCGCCGACCGGCTGGACATCGGCACCCGGTTCTTCCTCCGGCACCTGCCGGCGGGCGGCGGCCCCCGGCGGATCGTGGATCTCGGGTGCGGCAACGGGATCGTCGGCACGGCCGCGGCGCTGGCCCATCCCGGGTCGGAGGTCCTGTTCGTCGACGAGTCGTTCCAGGCCGTCGCCTCCGCCGAGGCGACGTACAAGGCGAGCGGCGCGCCGGGGCACGCCGAGTTCCGGGTCGGCGACGGGCTGGCCGGGGTGCCGGCCGGCAGCGCGGACCTGGTGCTCAACAACCCGCCGTTCCACTCGCACCAGGCGACGACGGACGCGACGGCGTGGCGCATGTTCACCGGGGCCCGGCGTGTCCTGCGCCCCGGCGGCGAGCTCTGGGTCGTCGGCAACCGGCACCTGGGCTACCAGGTGAAGCTGCGGCGGTTGTTCGGCAACAGCCGGCTCGTCGCCGGCGACCCCAAGTTCGTGGTGCTGAAGGCGGTCAGGAGGTAGCGGCGCGACCGGGTGCCGCCGCGCCGGCGCGACCGATGCCGGCGCGGTCGGCAGCCCGGTCCGGCGGAGTCCCGGCACCGGCACCGGAGCCGGAAGTCCCTGCTCGGGAACAGGGCGTCCCGGCCGTCCTCACTCGCGCCGGCCGAGCACGCCGATGAGCCGCTCGACCGTTCGCGCCATGGCCTCCCGGCCCACGCCGAGGTAGGCGCGGGAGTCGACCGCGCGGGGGTGGGCGGCGAGGAAGTCACGGATCGCGCCGGTCATCGCCTGGTTGAGGGCGGTGCCGATGTTGATCTTCCCGATGCCGCCGGCGACGGCGGCGGTCAGTTCGCCGTCGGGCACGCCGGAGGAGCCGTGCAGGACGAGCGGGACGTCCAGGGCGTCGGCGAGGCGTTTGAGGAGGTCGTGGTCGAGGGCCGCGGTGCGCGTGGTCATGGCGTGCGCGGTGCCGACGGCCACGGCCAGGGCGTCCACGCCGGAGTCGGTGACGAAGGCGTGCGCCTCGACGGGATCGGTGCGGGCGCCGGGCGCGTGGGCGTCGAGGGCGGGCGCGCCGCCCTTGCCGCCGATCTCGCCCAGCTCGGCCTCGATCCACAGGCCCCGGGAGTGGGCCCACTCGGCGGCCGCCCTGGTCGCGGTGAGGTTGTCGGCGTACGGCAGCCGGGAGGCGTCGTACATCACGGAGCTGAAGCCCGCGCCGGGCGCCTGGCGCAGCAGATCCTCGCTCTGCACGTGGTCCAGGTGCAGGGCGACCGGGACGGCGGCGTGTTCGGCCGCGGCGGCGGCCGCGCGCGCGAGGGGCAGCAGCCGTCCGCAGCGGTACCTGACGGCGTTCTCGCTGACCTGGAGGACGACGGGCGCACCGGCCGCCTCGGCGCCGGCGACGACGGCCTCGACGTGTTCCAGCGTGATGACGTTGAAGGCGGCGACGGCGGAGCGTGCGGCGGCGGCGCGGGTGACCAGCTCGCCGGTGGCTGCAAGCGGCACGGCCTGTCCTTTCCGGGCATCGGGGGGCACGGCATGCGGAGCGGGACGGGTCCGTCCGTCAGGGGGTCAGGATCACGGAGCGGGTCAGGTGACGGGGCTGGTCCGGGTCGAGGCCCCGGGCCGCGGCGACGGCGACGGCGAGCCGCTGGGCGCGGACGAGTTCGGCGAGCGGGTCCAGGCCGCCCTCGATCCACAACCCGCCGGTGGCGCGCACCTGTTCGGCGAGCCCCTCGGGAGCGCCGCCGAGCATCCAGGTCGCCGTGCCGCGGGTGGTGATGCTGATGGGGCCGTGGCGGTACTCCATCGCCGGGTAGGCCTCCGTCCAGGACAGTGAGGCCTCCCGCATCTTCAGCGCGGCCTCGTTGGCCAGCCCCACGGTCCAGCCGCGGCCGAGGAAGGTGAACTGCCCGCAGTCGACGAGCCCTTCGGGCAGCGGAGCGGCGAGCGCGGTGCGGGCGTCGGCCACGACCGCGTCGGTGTGCAGGCCGAGGTGGGCGCGCAGCAGGGTGAGGGCGGTGGTCGCGAACCGCGTCTGCACCACGGAGTACTCGTCGGCGAAGCCGAGCACCACGACGTCGTCGGCGGCGCGCATGACGGGCGTGTCCGGATCGGCGGTGACGGCGGTGGTGCGCGTGCGGCCCCTCAACCGCCCGAGCAGCTGGAGCACTTCGGTGGTCGTGCCGGAGCGGGTGAGGGCGAGGACCCGGTCGTAGGGGCGCTGCTCGGGGAACTCGGAGGCGGTGAACGCGTCGGTCTCGCCCTGCCCCGCGTTCTCGCGCAGCGCGGCGGCGGCCTGGGCCATGAAGTAGGAGGTGCCGCAGCCGACGACGGCGACCCGCTCCCCCGGCGCCGGCAGGGCCGGGGCGTGTCCGGCGGCCTCGGCCGCGACACGCTCCCAGCACTCGGGCTGGCTGTTCAGCTCGTCCTCGACATGCGTCATGCCGCGCCTCCCGTGGTGATTGTTCCTGCAAGATAGAGCGGACTTCCGAGCACAAGCAAGCATGCTGTGCCATGCGGGGTGCGTTAGGGTCGCGGAGGATCGAGGAACGGAGGCGCCGATGTCGCGCGACGCCCGCTGGAAGACGCTGCTGGAGCTGCTCGTCGAGCGCGGCCGGCTGGACGTCGAGGAGGCGGCGGCCGAGCTCGCGGTGTCGGCCGCGACGATCCGGCGGGACTTCGACCAGCTCGCCGAGCAGCAGATGCTGGTGCGCACCCGCGGCGGCGCGGTGGTGCACGGCGTCTCGTACGAACTGCCCCTGCGCTACAAGACGGCCCGCCGCGCCTCCGAGAAGCAGCGGATCGCCAGGGCGGTGGCGGACCTGGTGGCCCCCGGTGAGGCGGTGGGCCTGACCGGTGGCACGACCACCACCGAGGTGGCCCGCGCCCTGGCGGTGCGCGACGACCTCGCCGCGGGCTCGCCGGCCCTGACCGTGGTCACGAACGCGCTGAACATCGCCAACGAGCTCGCCGTGCGGCCGCAGTTCAAGATCGTGGTGACGGGCGGGGTGGCGCGCCCGCAGTCCTACGAGCTCGTCGGACCGCTCGCGGACGGGGTGCTCGGCCAGATCACGCTCGACGTGGCGGTGCTCGGGGTGGTCGCCTTCGACGTCACGCACGGCGCGGCGGCCCACGACGAGGCGGAGGCGGCCGTCAACCGGCTGCTGTGCGAGCGCGCCGAACGCGTCGTCGTGGCCGCCGACTCCAGCAAGCTGGGCCGGCGCGCCTTCGCCCGCATCTGCGCGGCCGAGTCGGTGGACACGCTGGTCACGGACGCGGCGGCGGGACAGGAGGGCGTGCGCCGGTTCGAGGAGGCGGGCATCCAGGTCGTCGCCGTGTGACGGCGCGCCGCGGGCCGCGGAGGGCACGTCGATCGCGGAAAGGGCGGGCCGTGCATCCGCCCGGCTCCGGTCTGCTCGCCTGGCGCCGGCGCACCGGAGCATGCCGGTGCGCCGGCGCCAGGACGGCGCGGTGACGGCTGCGCGGCCGCGGGCCGCGGCCGCGCGTTCACACAGCCGGACGATGCCTGCCGGCGGCACGACGGCCACCGGCATCGCCCACGGTCACTGCAGCGTGCGCTCCAGGCGCTCGGCCACCAGCTTGACGAACCGGGACGGGTCCTTGGGCTGGCCGCCCTCGGCGAGCACCGCCAGACCGTGCAGGAGCTCGGCGGTCTCGGCCAGTGCCGTACGGTCCTCCCGCTCCTTGTACGCCTGGTTCAGGTTCTTCACCAGCAGGTGCTCGGGATTGAGTTCGAGGATCCGCTTGGCGCGGGGCACTTCCTGGCCCATCGCCCGGTACATGTTCTCCAGGGCCGGGGTCAGGTCGTGCGCGTCGGAGACGACGCAGGCCGGGGAGACGGTGAGCCGGGACGACAGACGCACCTCCTTGACGTCCTCCTGGAGCTGCTCCTCCATCCAGCCGAGCAGGGCCGCGTACTCCTCGCCCTGCTTCTCCCGGTCCTCACCGGCCTTCCCGTCCTCCCGCGGGCCGAGGTCGATCTCGCCCTTGGCGACGGAGCGCAGCCGCTTGCCCTCGTAGGCACCGACGGCGTCGACCCACACCTCGTCGACCGGGTCGGTGAGCAGCAGCACCTCGATGCCCCGGTCGCGGAAGGCCTCCATGTGCGGCGAGTTCTCGATGCTCTCCCGCGACTCGCCGGTCAGGTAGTAGACGTCCTCCTGCCCGTCCTTCATCCGCTCCACGTAGTCCTTCAGCGTGGTCGGCTCGTCGTCGCCGTGCGTGGTGGCGAAGGACGCGACGGCGAGGAGGGCGTCGCGGTTGTCGGCGTCGGTCACCAGTCCTTCCTTCAGGACGGCGCCGAACTCCCGCCAGAACGTGGCGTACCGGTCGGGGGCCGTGGCCTTCATGTCCTTGACCGAGGACAGGACCTTCTTCGTCAGCCGGCGCTGGATCATCCGGATGTGCCGGTCCTGCTGCAGGATCTCGCGCGAGACGTTGAGGGAGAGGTCCTGCGCGTCGACGACGCCCTTGACGAAGCGGAGGTACGGCGGCAGCAGCGCCTCGCAGTCCTCCATGATCAGGACGCGCTTCACGTACAGCTGGAGTCCGCGCCGGTAGCCCTGCGTGAACAGGTCGTGCGGGGCGTGCGCGGGCAGGAACAGCAGGGCCTGGTACTCGAAGGTGCCCTCAGCCCGCAGCCGGATCGTCTCCAGCGGGTCGCGCCAGTCGTGGCCGATGTGCTGGTACAGCTCGTGGTACTCGTCGTCGCTCACCTCGTCCCGCGAGCGGGCCCACAGCGCCTTCATCGAGTTGAGCGTCTCGGGCCCGGGGGCGTCGGCGTCCGCCTCGCCGTCCGCCTTCTCCGCCCCGGCCGGGGCGTTCGGCATGAGCCTGATCGGCCAGGTGATGAAGTCCGAATACCGCTTGACGATCTCCTTGATCTTCCAGGCGGAGGTGTAGTCGTGCAGCTGGTTCTCGGGGTCGGCCGGCTTCAGATGCAGGGTGACCGAGGTGCCCTGCGGCGCGTCGTCGACCGTCTCCAGCGTGTACGTGCCCTCGCCGCGGGACGTCCACCGCGTGCCCCGGCTCTCGCCGGCGCGCCTGGTCAGCACGGTGACCTCGTCGGCCACCATGAAGGCGGAGTAGAAGCCGACACCGAACTGGCCGATGAGGCCCTCGGCCCCGGCCGTGTCCTTGGCCTCGCGCAGCTCCTTCAGGAACTCGGCCGTGCCCGAGTGGGCGATGGTGCCGATGAGCTGCCCGACCTCGTCGTAGGACATTCCGATGCCGTTGTCCCGCACGGTGAGGGTGCGGGCGTCGCCGTCGGTCTCGATTTCGATGCGGAGGTCGGAGACGTCGGCTTCGAGGGTGTCGTCCCGCAGCGCCGCGAGCCGCAGCTTGTCCAGCGCGTCGGAGGCGTTGGAGACGAGCTCGCGCAGGAAGACATCCTTGTTCGAGTAGACCGAGTGGATCATCAGCTGGAGCAGCTGGCGGGCCTCTACCTGGAACTCAAACGTTTCGGTCGGCATGGTTCGCGCTTTCCTCACAGGTCGCTCAGTCGCCGGAACGGGTGGAACGGACGGGAGTCACTGTAAAACACCATGTAGCGGTGGGTGACCGAAAGCGCGGGCTCCCTTGCCGGGGCGCCCGCGCACCCCTAGCCTGCATTTGTGCCGCTACTGAACAAAGCCCGCTCGCACAGCGTCGTGCCGGGCCACGACCTCACCCGCCTCCGGATCGCCCTCACCGCGTTCTTCGCCCTGGACGGTTTCGTCTTCGCCGGCTGGGTCGTCCGCATCCCCGCCATCAAGCACCAGACCCACACCTCCGCCAGCACCCTCGGCCTCGCCCTGCTCGGCGTGTCCGCCGGCGCGGTGGTCACCATGGCCCTCACCGGACGGCTGTGCCGCCGCTACGGCAGCCATCCCGTCACCGTGGTCTGCGCCGTCCTGCTGTCCCTCAGCGTCGCCCTGCCCCCGCTCGCCCACTCCGCCCCCGCCCTAGGCGCGGTCCTGCTGGTCTTCGGCGCCGCGTACGGCGGCCTCAACGTCGCCTTCAACAGCGCGGCCGTCGACCTGGTGGCCGCGCTGCGCCGGCCCGTCATGCCGAGCTTCCACGCCGCCTTCAGCCTGGGCGGGATGCTCGGGGCCGGCCTCGGCGGGCTGGTCGCGGGAGCCCTGTCGCCCGGCCGCCATCTGCTCGGGCTGACCGTGATCGGCCTGCTCGTCACCGCCGTCGCCGGACGCGGCCTGCTGCGGCACGCGCCTCCGGCACCGCCGGAACGCATACCCGCCAGGGAGCACCCCGCCACGCGCCGCGGTCGCGGGCCGGTCGTCGTCTTCGGCCTGATCGCGCTGTGCACCGCGTACGGCGAAGGGGCCATGGCCGACTGGGGCGCGCTGCACGTCGAGCAGGACCTGGGCGCCTCGGCGGGCCTCGCGGCGGCCGGTTACTCCCTCTTCGCCCTCGCGATGACGGTGGGGCGGCTGAGCGGGACGGCGCTGGTGGAACGGCTGGGCCACACCCGCACGATCGTGGCCGGCGGCTGCACCGCCTCGGCCGGCATGCTGCTCGGCTCGCTGGCGCCGTCGGCGGGGGCGGCGCTCGCCGGCTTCGCCGTCACGGGCCTCGGTCTCGCCAACCTGTTCCCGGTCGCCATCGAACGCGCGGGCATGCTGGCCGGCCCGAGCGGCGTGGTCGTGGCCTCGACCCTCGGTTACGGCGGCATGCTCCTCGGGCCACCCGCCATCGGGTTCATGGCGGACTGGCTCTCCCTGCCCGCCGCGCTCACCAGCGTCGCCGTCCTGGCGGCCGCGGCCGCCGTCGTCGGGTTCCTGACCCGGCGCACCGGGTCCGGCTGAGGCCCGGCTCGACCAGGCGGGCGGGCGCCTACGGGCGGATCGGCGGCCGCGAGCCGGAGGACAGGACCCGGCGGCGACGGCGAGGAGGTGGCCTGTCGTGGGGCGTGCGTGCGCAGCGGGAGGCGCTCCGGTCCGTCCGGACGCCCTCGCCACGCGGGCCCGGGTCGGCCCGGCGCCCACGCCGGCCGGGCGTCGGGCAAGCCGCCGGGCGGGGCGGGGGGAAGCCGTGTCGGCCCCGTCGTCTTCAGCACGCGGTGCGGGTTCTTCACCCGTTCGGGTGTGTCGGATGTCTACGCCACGGACCGGTGGGCGCGGCCGGCAGCGGCGGCAAGAGGGCGCGCTCCACGGGGAATTGACCCCGGGGCGGCCCGGTGGGCCGGCAGGTGGCCGTCCGGGCAGGCGCGCAGCGGCTTCGGTCCGGTTCTAGGATGGTGCTCGCAGGCGCAGGACCGTCAGGCAGCGGCCGGTGTGGGCACCGCGAGCGGATCCCCGTGATCAGGGGTCCCGGCGCGGGGATGCCCCTCGGCGAGACCGAGACCAGAACCCCGGCCCGATTACGGCGGGCCGGGGTTCTGCATCAGGTGGGGTGCGTCATGCGGTCGGCTCAGTAGCCGCCCTTGCCGCCGCCCCGGTGGTCGTGGATGACGCGGAAGCTGCCCGCGACTCCGTCGTGGACCCGCAGCCCCTCGGTGCGTCCGGGCCTGACGCCGTTGCTGGAGCTGCGGGGGCCGACGGTGGCGATGGGCGCGCCGTTGTCGCAGGTCACTCCGCGGAAGACCTCCACGGTCTTCTTGCTGTCGTTGCGGATGTTGAGGGTCCTGGAGCCGAGGCCGCTCACGATGGTGATGCAGCCGCTCGGGCGGGCGTTGTAGGACCGCTCGTTGATGTGGATCCAGCCCTCGTCGTAGTCCTTGTCCTTTCCGCCGTGGTCGTTGCCCCGGTCGCCGCCGCGGTCGTTGTCGTTGTCGTTGTTGTTGTTGCCGCCGACGTCGCCGCCCGTGGGCACCTGGGCGGGAGCGACGGCCTGGCGCACGGCGGCCGGGGCTGCCTGGGGAACCGGCGCGGCCGAGGCCGAGGCGTAGGTGATGCCGGTCGCGGTCAGCGCCGCGGCGGCCGCCACGGCCGCGGTGATCGCAGAGGAACGGGTCATGATCATGGCACTGCTCTCCTGTCTCGCAGTCAGAGAAGTCGGCTTGTGAGAGCCGGCGTGTGATTAACGTACTAATCGCCCCCAAGGCTGTCATTTCGGTCAGCCCGGAAGTGCTCGCACCAGGGGGCCAATCGGGGTACTCCGAGCGTCCGAGCGCTCGCCCGCCGGCGACAGGAGCTTTCTCAAATGACGCATGCGGAACGTCGGTTGACGCGCGATTAGGCTTTCGAGGTGATGTCTGACGGCGGCTCACCCGTGCGGCAGCGAATCGCTTGCAGCGACCCCTGCGGGACGCCCCCGGGCAACCGGGACGCACAGGTCGCAGCGCAGGTCACGGCAGCCACCCCGGCCCGCCGGGCCTCGGCACCCATGACGTGGCGCGTCCGGTGCGGACAGGCCATCGCACCGGGGTCGACGACGAGGACAGCGAGCAAGCCCGTGACAAGCCGTCACCCGGCTTGGGTGTCCGCACAACAATTCGAGGTCAACGCGAGGAGGTCGTCGGCGTGGCGTGGAAACGACGCACGCCCTTACGTGGTAATGCGTCGTCAGCCCTGACGGCCATGCGAGGGGTCCCGGCATGGCGCCGCGTCAGGTGGGAGTCCGGCGTGATAACAGCCCGTCAGCCTCGCGGACCGGTACGCAATTCACGGCGTGGCGCGCAGAGGGAACGGGTCCTTCTGTGATAGTGCCCCTTCAGGATGCCGCGCCCTGGGCGGCCGGTCGCCCAGGGGGCTCGCGTCCGACCGGCGGGCCCCGCTGTCGCCGCCGGGGCCCCGCGCCGGCGGGGACGCCGCCAGCTCGGCCAGTCCCGGCCGACCGGGGCCAACTCGTGAGCCAGGAAGACCGGTTGAGCCCGATCGCGGGCGCCCGGCTCGACCCCGGAGTGGCTCAGGACGTGAGGCCGACGCCGTGCGCGAGCCGGACCACCGCGTGCCGGAAGAACGGCTCGCGGTCCTCCACGACCCGGTGGAACTGCCCGAACACCTCGAACCCGACCAGGCCGTACAGCTGAGCCCAGGCGGCGACGAGCACGGCCACCACCTCGGGCGGCAGGTCGGGAGCGAGGCCGGCCGTCATCCGCGCGGCCTCCTGGCGCAGGCCGGCAGGCAGCGGCGGTCCGGCCAGACCGCACCCACGGCGACGCGCGGTACCTCGTCTCGGCGCGCGGCCATTCGCAGTGGGTGCGCAACATGCGCGCCGCGGGCGGCGGCGAACTGCGCGTGGGGCGCAGGGTCCGCGCGTTCACCGCGGTGGAGCTCCCCGACGAGGAGAAGCTCCCCGTCCTGCGGACCTACCTGCGGAAGTGGGGCTGGGAGGTCGACCAGTACTTCCAGGGGGTGACGGCCGCCTCCACCGACGAGGAGATCCTCGCGGCCGCCCCCGACCACCCGGTCTTCCGCATCACGGTCACGAACTGACCGGGTCCTGAGCGGCGGCCGCGGCGGGCCGCCGGTCCAGTGCGCTCAGCGCGCGCTGGGCCATCGGGTGGCTGCGGAACAGCTCGCCCAGCGACGTCGAGCCCCGCGTGATGTCCCGGAAGGCGTTCCAGGCGGGACGGAACCCGGTCAGCACCGCGTGGAACACACCGGGGCGGCGCTCGAACACCGCCAGCATCCGCTTGCCGACGGCCATCTCGACCCCGAGCCCCGCCTTGATCGCGAAGGCGTAGTTCAGGGCCTGGCGGCGGGCGTCCACGGCGTCGTGCGCCTCGGCGACGCGCACCGCCCACTCCCCGGCGAGCCGCCCGGACCGCAGGGCGAACGAGATGCCCTCGCGCGTCCACGGCTCGAGCAGCCCCGCCGCGTCGCCGCACACCAGCACCCGGCCGCGGGAGAGCGGCGAGTCGTCGGCCCGGCAGCGGGTCAGATGCCCCGAGGAGATGCTGGGCTCGAACCCGGCGAGACCCAGCCGGGCGATGAAGTCCTCCAGGTAGCGCTTGGTCGCGGCGCCTTCGCCCCGCGCCGAGATGACGCCGACCGTCAGGGTGTCCCCCTTGGGGAAGACCCAGCCGTAACTGCCGGGCAACGGGCCCCAGTCGATGAGGGCGCGGCCCTTCCAGTCCTCGGCGACGGTGTCCGGGACCGGGATCTCCGCCTCCAGGCCGAGGTCGACCTGGTCGAGCTTGACGCCGACGTGCGCTCCTATGCGGCTGGCGCTGCCGTCGGCGCCCACGACCGCCCGGGCGAGGACCGTCTCGCCGCCCTGCAGGACCACGGCGACCGTCCGCCGGTCCGGCACGGCCGAGCCGTGCTGCTCGACCCGGGAGACGGTGACGCCGGTGCGCAGTTCGGCGCCCGCCTTCTGCGCGTGCTCGACGAGCTGCTGGTCGAACTCGGGCCGGTTGATCAGCCCGAAAAGCATCTGCCGGGAGCGGCGGGTGCGGGTGAAACGGCCGTTGTGGGAGAAGGTGACGGCGTGCACGCGGTCCCGCAGCGGCAGTTCGTAACCGGGCGGCAGCGCGTCGCGCGAGGGGCCGATGATGCCGCCGCCGCACGTCTTGTACCGGGGCAGCTCCGCCTTCTCCAGCAACAGCACGCGCCGCCCCGCGACCGCCGCCGCGTAGGCGGCCGAGGCCCCCGCGGGCCCCGCGCCCACCACGACGACGTCCCACACCTGCCGCACGTCGTCCGCTGAAGACTTCTCGCTGCTCACGATGGTTCGCTGCCTCCGATCAAGCCGCCTGGCGCTGCTGTCCCACGCATCCTACGACCGAGGTCGCCACGGGCCGCTGTGGGAGGATCGGCTGTGCGCGCCCCCCACCGGGGGCCGCGCCCACAGTGAGACGATCGTCCGGGACGCGAGTGCCCGGAGCACCGCTCAGGTACTCGTCCGTACAACGTCGCACCTAACCGAGGAGCGTGCCCATGTCGTCGAATCCGGTCGCCGAGACCGTCGCCTCGCTGATGCCCAGGGCGAAGGAGGAGCTCGCCGAACTGGTGGCCTTCAAGTCGGTGGCGGACTTCGACCAGTTCCCGCGCAGCGAGAGCGAGGGCGCCGCACGCTGGGTCGCGGACGCGCTGCGCGCCGAGGGGTTCGAGGACGTGGCCCTGCTCGACACCCCCGACGGCACCCAGTCCGTCTACGGCTGCCTGCCCGGCCCCGAGGGCGCGAAGACCGTCCTGCTGTACGCCCACTACGACGTCCAGCCGCCGCTGGACGAGGCCGGCTGGACGAGCCCGCCGTTCGAGCTGACCGAGCGGGACGGGCGCTGGTACGGGCGCGGGGCCGCGGACTGCAAGGGCGGTGTGATCATGCACCTGCTCGCGCTGCGGGCGCTGAAGGCCGACGGCGGGGTGCCGGTGCACGTCAAGGTGATCGCCGAGGGTTCGGAGGAGCAGGGCACCGGCGGCCTGGAGCGGTACGCCGAGGAGCACCCCGAGCTGCTGGAGGCCGACACGATCGTCATCGGGGACGCCGGAAACTTCCGGGCCGGTCTGCCGACGGTCACCACCACCCTGCGCGGCATGACCCTGGTGCGCGTCCAGGTCGACACCCTCGAAGGCAACCTTCACTCGGGCCAGTTCGGCGGCGCGGCCCCCGACGCGCTGGCCGCGCTGATCCGCGTCCTGGACTCACTGCGCGCCGAGGACGGCTCGACCACCGTGGACGGACTCGACGGCACGGCCTCCTGGGACGGGCTGCAGTACGACGAGGAGCAGTTCCGCCAGGACGCCAAGGTGCTGGACGGCGTCGGACTGATCGGCTCCGGCACGGTCGCCGACCGCATCTGGGCCCGCCCGGCCGTCACCGTCCTCGGCATCGACTGCCCGCCGGTCGTCGGCGCCACCCCGTCGGTGCAGGCGAGCGCCCGTGCGCTGATCAGCCTGCGCGTGCCGCCGGGCGCCGACGCCGCCGAGGCCACCAAGCTCCTCCAGGCGCACCTGGAGACCCGCACGCCGTGGGGGGCGCGGGTGCGCACCGAGCAGATCGGCCAGGGCCAGCCCTTCCGCGCGGACACCACCAGCCCGGCCTACCAGGCCATGGCCGACGCGATGGCGGTGGCCTACCCGGGCCGGCAGATGCAGTACGCGGGCCAGGGCGGCTCCATTCCGCTGTGCAACACCCTCGCCGCGCTCTACCCGAACGCGGAGATCCTGCTCATCGGCCTGAGCGAGCCGGAGGCGCAGATCCACGCCGTCAACGAGAGCGTGTCGCCGCAGGAGCTGGAGCGGCTCTCGGTGGCGGAGGCGCTGTTCCTGCGCAACTTCGCGGCCGGCTGAACCGTTCCGCCACGACGGGATGCCCGCCCGCGACGTCACGGGCGGGCATCCCGGGAGCCCTGGAGGGCCGTCGGCGAACCGCTCCCCCGCGCCGGCCGCCCGCACACCGGTGTGACGGCGTGACGGGGACGGCCGGCCACCGGGCGGCGCGGGCCTTCCACCGCGCCGGGCCCGACAGCCGGGTCCGCGCGAGGCCTACGAGACCGACGCCCCGCCCGGACCCGCCCCGCGCGCCGGGTCCGGCGCGGTGGTGCCGGCAGCCCTGGACCGACGCACGGCCGCGACGCCGGCGAGGACCACCGCGACGGCCAGCACGGCCAGCCCGCGGAGCCACACCTCGGCCTCGATCTGCGTGGCGAGCGCGACACAGGACAGAGCTCCGAGCACGGGCAGCGCGGTCGGGGTGCGGAAGTGGTCCCCCTCCCCCGGATCGCGGCGCAGCACGAGCACGGCGGCGTTCACCACGAGGAAGACCACGAGCAGCAGCAGCACCAGGGTGGACGCCAGAGCGGCGACACTGCCGGTGAGCGCCAGGAGCAGCGCCGGTGCGGTGGTCGCCACGATCGCGGCCCAGGGCGTACGGCGGCCCGGCAGCACCTTGGTCAGCGCCGACGGCAGCAGCCCGTCACGGGCCATCCCGAAGGCGAGGCGGGAGGACATGATCCCGGTGAGCAGCGCGCCGTTCGCCACGGCGACGAGCGCGACGGCACTGAACAGCCGGACCGGCACGCCCCCCGCCGCCTTCACGACCTCGAGCAGCGGCCCGCTCGACGCGGCGAGCCGCCCGGTCGGCACGGCCGCGGACGCCACGATCCCCACGAGCACGTACACGGCTCCCGCGGTGGCCAGCGCGCCGAACAGCGCACGCGGATAGGAGCGGCGCGGGTCACGGGTCTCCTCGGCGACGTTCACGGAGGTCTCGAACCCGACGAACGAGTAGTACGCCAGCACCGAGCCGCTCAGGACGGCGGTGGCCGCCCCCTTCTCGGGGGTGCCCAGCCGGGTGAGCCGGCCGGGGTCGCCGTCGCCGCGCAGCAGCAGCCACGCCCCGAGCGCGACGATCAGGACCAGGCCGCCCACCTCGATGACGGTGGCCACGACGTTGGCGCGGGTCGACTCCTTGACGCCCCGCGCGTTCACCAGGGCGAGCAGGACGAGGAAGACCACGGCGACGAGTGCGACGGGCAGCGTGACGAACGCCGACAGGTAGTCGCCGCCGAAGCCGCGGGCCAGTGCGGCGACGGAGACGACGCCCGCCGCCAGCATGCAGAAGCCCACCACGAACCCGGCGAACGGCCCGAACGCCCGCGTGGCGTAGTGGGAGGCCCCGCCCGCCCTCGGGTACTTCGTCGCCAGTTCGGCGTACGAGGAGGCCGTCAGCAGCGCGAGCACCAGCGCGACGAGCAGGGGCGCCCACACCGCCCCTCCGGCGTCCGCGGCGATCTGGCCCACCAGGACGTACACCCCCGCTCCCAGGACGTCGCCCAGGATGAAGAAGTACAGGAGCGGGGTGGTGAGGGCCCGCGCGAGGACCGGACCGGACGCCGCCGCCGGCTGCTGTTCCTTGACTGTCGACATGTCGCCTCGTCTGTCCCGCCTGGCCGAAACCACGCGCTGGAGCGGACGTGTTCTCCGTCCATGGGGCTCCGCGTGCCGCGGCAGCGGTGTGCGGGACGCCCGGGCCCGCCGGCCGGGCGGCCGCCGCCCGTCCCCGCCCACGCGCCCGTCGCGCCGCCGCCGGCGTCCTCCCCGGCACCCGTCCGGTGCGTTCCCTCGTCGTCGCCTCACCGGCTCCCGCCGTTCGGCGACCGCCCCTCCTCCAGGCGCCTGCGTACCTCTTCCGGCTTGTCCCCGACCTGGTCCGTGCCGTTCCTCCCGGGGCCCGGAACCCTGTCCGAACCCTGGGGCCTGCCCGGTTCCTGAGCCCGGTGGCGCGCCGTGCTCGGGCGCGCCCTCACCAGGTTCACCCGGAGCGGGGGCCCGGCCCGTCGTGTCCGCCGCCGCGGGACGGGACGGCACACCGGCCGTGCGGGCGCGCCGCCGGCTCAGCCGACCGGCACGCCCCGTTCCAGGTACAGCGCCGCCCCGCGCTCCCGTGCGCGCAGTGCCCAGCGCAGCCGTTCGTAGCGCACCGGCGGCAGCAGGTCGGCGGCCTCCCGTTCGGTGACGAAGCGGCAGTCGCGCAGCTCGGACCCCGGCAGCACCAGGCTGCCCGCCGCGGCCGGGTCGAGCCGGCCGCCGTCGAAGAGCAGGCGCAGGCCGCCGTAGCCGGGCGGTGCGGGCGCCTCCCAGTCGACGACGAGCAGCCTCGGCACCTCCCCCAGCCGTATCCCGGTCTCCTCGGCGACCTCGCGCATCCCCGCGCGGGCCGGGGCCTCGCCGGGCTCGACGACGCCCCCGGGGAACTCCCAGCCGGCCTTGTAGGTGGGGTCGACCAGGAGCACCCGGTCCTGCTCGTCGAAGAGGAGCACCCCGGAGGCGAGCGTCTCGGCGGTGGGCTCCGCGGTCTGCACGATGTCGCAGACGGGCACGGTGCCGTCGCCGAGCGCCCCGGCGATCCGGACGGCCGTCTCGTACGGGGTCAGCGCGCTGGTGTCGACGAGGTGCGCGTCGGCGGTGAGCCAGGAGGCGACGGCGGCGCGGTAGGGCTCGATGTGGTCGTAGGACCACTGGCGAATCCGCATCTCGCCGTCCGGCAGGTCCGGTGGGACGTCGCGGCCGGCTATCCGCTCGCGCAGGATCGTTTCGGCCGGTGCCAGGAGGATGTGCCGGACGGCGATGCGGCGGGCGGCGAGGCCGCCGAAGATCTCGTCGCGGTACTCCTGCCGCAGCAGGGTCATGGGGACCACGAGGGTGCCGCCCAGCTCGGCGAGCATCGCGGCAGCGGTGTCGATGACGAGCCGTCGCCAGATCGGCAGGTCCTGGAAGTCGCCGGCCTCGGCGAGGCGCTTGGGCGGCAGCAGGTGCGCGAGCGCCCCGCCGACGATTTCGGGGTCGAAGAGCGCGCTGTTCGGGATCAGCTCGATCAGTTCCCGTGCGGTCGTCGTCTTACCCGCACCGAACGCACCGTTGATCCAGACGATCACGAGTCCCCCTCTGCTGTTGACCCCCAGTGGCTTGCCCGCTCCACCCTGCCACGGAAACCAGCCCCAGTTGAGGACGCGCTCACGACGGCGCCGGTGCCCCTCAAAGGGGGCACCGGCGCGTGGTGCGGACGGTCGGCCCGGCGCGCGCGGGCGCCGGCCCGTCATGTGGGGGTCGCCGGACCGTCATGGGGGGCGGGCGGTCGGCCCGTCAGTCGAGCTGCTCCAAGGGGCTGTCCGGCAGCGCGAGGCTGTCGGGGCTGACGGTGTGCTCGACGGTGCCGAACGCGTCCTCGACGTCCACCGCGCCGAGGGCGTCGTGGCCGGCGGCGTGGGACGGGGTGATCGCGGCCACGACGAACCCGGTGGCGAGGGAGGCGAGGGCCAGCATGCTGCGCTTCTTCATGACCGTCTCAACCGCCGCGACGGCCCTCAGGTCACGCTCCCGCGGGCGGAACCCGGCCACCTCGTCCTTCCCGCCGCGGCTCGGGAGCCCCCGGTGCACCGTCGGGCGCCGTGGAGGAAGCCGGTCAGGTCAGGTGAAGGTACCGGTGAGGTCGGGGTCGCCCCCTCTGGGGATCACGCGCGCGTGCCCCCGCGGCGGGCGAGCAGGGCGACGGCGCCCAGCAGCGCGAGCACGACCCCGGTGAACCACGTCATCGCGACGGTCAGGCTCGTGTACCGCGTGGCGAGGCCGAGGCCCACGGGCAGCACCGCCAGGCCGAGGCAGGACACCAGGAACAGCCCCGCCAGGGCCTCCCCGCGCCGGGCCGGTGCGGCCATGGCGGCGACGGACGCGGCCGCGGACTCGAAAGCACCCCGCCCCCGCGTCGGCGGCGATGCCGCCCAGCAGGAACACACAGGGCGGGGGTGTGCACACCGGCCGCGAGGACGGCCACGCCCGCGGCCCGGGCCGGCAGCCCGGTGACGCGGCGGGCCGGCGCGCCCAGCCGGCCGCGGCGCGTACGGAGGCGGCGTGGAACCGCACGAGGTCGCAGCCCGGCCGCCGTCAGGCTCCCACCCCCGCCGGCTCCCGGCGCCCGCCAGGCCCCGGCCGGGCGTCGGGTCGCGGCCGGGCGCCCCGCCGGCTCCCGGCGGCCGTCACACCCCAGCCGCCGCCCCCGCGCGCCCCGTCAGCGCGGCCGCGGCCGCCCCGACCAGCCCCGCGTCCGTGCCCATCTGGGCCGGCACCACCGTCAGCCGCCGCACGAAGGACAGGGTCGCGTACTCCCGCAGGGCCCGGCGCAGCGGTACGAAGAGCACGTCGCCCGCCTTGCCCACTCCCCCGCCGACGACGGCGACGTCGATCTCGACCAGGGTCGCGGTGGCGGCGATCCCGGCGGCCAGGGCCTGCGCGGCGCGCTCGAAGGACGCCACCGCGACCGGATCCCCGGCGCGGGCCGCCTCGGCCACCGCGGCGGCCGAGGTGTCGCCGTCGGGGCCCGGACGCCAGCCGTTCCCGATCGCCCGGCGGGCGATGTTGGGACCGCTGGCGATGCGCTCCACGCAGCCCCGCGCGCCGCAGGGGCACGGGTCGCCGTCGAGGTCGACGCTGATGTGGCCGATGTGGCCGGCGTTGCCCGTCGGGCCGGGGTGGAGCCGGCCGTTCAGGACCAGGCCGCCTCCGACCCCCGTGGAGACCACCATGCACAGCGCGTTGTCGTGGCCCCGGGCGGCGCCCTGCCAGTGCTCGGCCGCCGTGATGGCGACGCCGTCGCCGATCAGCTCGACGGGCAGGCCACCGACCGCGGCGCGGGCCCGCTCGACCAGCGGATAGCCGCGCCAGCCCGGCACGTTCACCGGGCTCACCGTGCCCGCGGAGGCGTCCACCGGGCCGGCGCTGCCGATGCCGAGCGCCGTGACACGCCCCCACAACGGCGACGCGGTCAGCTGGGCCAGCACCTTCTCGACGGCCCGCATCACGGTGTCGCCGTCCTCCTGCGCGGGCGTCGCGCGCTGCGCGCGCGCCAGGATGCCGCCGTGGCCGTCCACCAGCGCTCCGGCGATCTTGGTACCACCGATGTCCAGCGCCGCCACGAGATGGGTGTGCATCAGAGTCAGTTCTCCCCGTCAAAACCTTGAGAAACCACGAAGAAGGCGCAGGCCGGTCTCGCGGTGGGGCGCAGGCCGGAGTGTGCGGTGGACAGTCTCTCCCGGCCATGACAACGTTGTCCAGGCTCTATGCTCGACGCCACAATCCCATACCACCCCATGGATGGCCGCATCCGCGTGGACGACAGACAGGACAGCGCATCGTGCCCGAGACCGCCCGCCAGGGGGAGCGCCTCCCCGGAAGCCGCTACGGCAACCGCCCGACCATGAAGGACGTGGCCGCACGCGCCGGTGTCGGCCTGAAGACCGTCTCCCGCGTGGTCAACGGCGAGCCGGGGGTCACCCCCGACACGGAGCGGCGCGTCCAGGAGGCCATCGAGGCTCTGGGCTTCCGGCGCAACGACAGCGCGCGGGTGCTGCGCAAGGGCCGCACGGCGAGCATCGGCCTGGTCCTGGAGGACCTCGCCGACCCGTTCTACGGTCCGCTCAGCCGCGCGGTCGAGGAGGTCGCCCGCGCCCACGGCGCACTGCTGATCAACGGCTCCAGCGCGGAGGACCCCGAGCGTGAGCAGGAGCTGGCGCTGGCGCTGTGCGCGCGGCGCGTGGACGGGCTGGTCGTCATCCCGGCCGGTGACGACCACCGCTACCTCGAGCCGGAGATCAGGGCGGGCGTGGCCACGGTGTTCGTCGACCGCCCGGCCGGGAAGCTGGAGGCCGACGTGGTGCTGTCGGACAACTTCGGCGGCGCCCGGGACGGCGTCGCGCACCTGATCTCCCACGGCCACCGCCGGATCGGCTTCATCGGCGACATGCCGCGCATCCACACCGCCGCCGAGCGGCTGCGCGGCTACCGGGCCGCCATGGAGGACGCCGGGATAGCAGTCGAGGACGCCTGGATGTCGCTGGGTGTCACCGACCCGGAGCGGGTGCGCCGGGCCGCCGAGGAGATGCTGTCCGGGCCCTGCCCGGTCACCGCGATCTTCGCGGGCAACAACCGCGTGACGGTCACGGTGATCCGCGTCCTGGCCGAGCGGAGCCGCCGGGTCGCCCTCGTCGGCTTCGACGACATCGAGCTCGCCGACCTGCTGCGGCCGGGCGTCACCGTCGTCGCGCAGGACGCCGCGGCACTCGGCCGGACCGCGGCGGAGCGGCTGTTCCGCCAGCTGGACGGCTCCCTGACGGCCCCGGAACGCATCGAACTGCCGACGCGGCTGATCACCCGCGGCTCCGGCGAACTCCCGCCGGCGGACTGAGCGGACCGGGCGGCGCCCGGCTCTCACCGGCCGGGCGCCGTGGTGTGCCGCCGCCTCCTCGGCGCGGCGAGGCCCTCCAGGTCCGCACCGGTCAGGCCGGCCGCACGGCTCACCTCGTCGGCGTCGAGGGCCCCGCAGTCCAGGCCGCGCAGCAGATGGCTCGCCAGGGCGCCGGCGGTGGCGGGCTCGTCCATGACGTCGCCGCCGGCCCGGTCGACGTAACGGGCCAGCCGGGTCGCCGTCTGCTCGAAGCCCTCGCGGTAGAAGGCGAACACGGCGGCGTACCGGGTCGGGAGGTGGCCCGGGTGCATGTCCCAGCCCTGGTAGTAGGCGCGGACCAGGGCGCGGCGGACGAGCCCGTGGTGCAGCCGCCAGGCGGCGTGGACCTGCTCGGGCGGGCCGACCGGCAGGACGTTGGTGGAGCCGTCCGAGACGCGTACGCCGGTGCCCGCGGCCGCCACCTGCATGACCGCCTTGGCGTGGTCGGCGGCCGGGTGGTCGGCGGCCTGGTGGGCGGCGGAGACGCCGAGGGCGGCGCTGTAGTCGAAGGTGCCGTAGTGCAGCCCACTGGCGCGGCCCTCGGCGGCCTGGATCAGCCGGGCGACGGTGGCGGTGCCGTCGGCGGCGAGGACGGCCTGGCTGGTCTCGATCTGGATCTCGAAGCCGAGGCGCCCGGCCGTGAGCCCGTGGGCGTTCTCGAAGGCCTCCAGGAGCCGGACCATGGCGGTCACCTGCTCGGGACAGGTCACCTTCGGCAGGGTCAGGACCAGTCCCCCGGGCAGGCCGCCGGCCTCCATCAGGCCGGTGAGGAAGATGTCGAGGGTGCGGATGCCCCGGTCCCGCACCGGCGCCTCCAGGCTCTTCATCCGGATGCCCGTCCAGGGCGCGGCGGTGCCGGCGGCGCACGCCTCGGCGATCAGCCGGGCGGCGCGGGCGGCCGCCTGGTCCTCCTCGGCGTCGGGCCGCAGGCCGTAGCCGTCCTCGAAGTCGACACGGAGGTCCTCGACGGGTTCGCGGGCGAGCTTGGCGCGTACCCGGTCGTACACCGGTACGGCGAGTTCCTCGTCCAGGCCGAGAACGGCGGCGAAGGCGGCGGCGTCCGGCGCGTGCTCGTCCAGGGCGGCGAGGGCCTGGTCTCCCCAGGAGCGGGGGGTGCCGGCGGCGAAGGCGTCGCCGGGGACGTAGACGGTGTGCACGGGCCGGCGGGTGCCGGGGTCGCCGGGGTAGCGGCGCTCCAGTTCGGCGTCGACGGGCGCGAGGGAGGCGCTGATCTCCTCGGTGACGGCGCCCGCGAGGCTTCTCGAGACCTTCTCCCGGACCTGGCCCATGCCGGCACCCTCCGTGTCCCGCCGCCCACCTGATTCAACAATCTGTTGAACGACAGTAGTGCCGGGTCCTCGCGCGGGTCAACACCCCCGCCGCCCGCTCGGGACACGCGAAGGCCCCCGTGACCGGGCGGTCACGGGGGCCTCGCACCGTGTGCGGGGAGGTCAGCCCTTGCGGGCCTTGATCTCCTCGGTCAGCTGCGGGACGACGTCGAAGAGGTCGCCGACCACGCCGTAGTCGACCAGCTCGAAGATCGGGGCCTCGGCGTCCTTGTTGACGGCCACGATCGTCTTGGAGGTCTGCATGCCGGCCCGGTGCTGGATCGCGCCGGAGATGCCGTTGGCGATGTACAGCTGCGGCGAGACCGACTTGCCGGTCTGGCCGACCTGGTTGGTGTGCGGGTACCAGCCCGCGTCCACGGCGGCGCGCGAGGCACCGACGGCCGCGCCGAGCGAGTCGGCGAGCGCCTCGATGATCGCGAAGTTCTCCGCGCCGTTGACGCCGCGGCCACCGGAGACCACGATCGCGGCCTCGGTCAGCTCCGGGCGGCCCGTCGACTCACGCGGCGTGCGGGCGGTGACCTTGGTGCCGGTCGCCTGGCCGGAGAACGTCACCGACAGGGCCTCGACCGCGCCGGCGGCCGGGGCGGCCTCCACGGCGGCCGAGTTCGGCTTGACCGTGATGACCGGCGTGCCCCGCGAGACGCGGGACTTGGTGGTGTAGGAGGCGGCGAACACCGACTGGGTGGCCACGGGGCCCTCGTCGCCGGCCTCGAGGTCGACGGCGTCGGTGATGATGCCGGAGCCGATGCGCAGCGCCAGGCGGGCGGCGATCTCCTTGCCCTCGGCGGAGGACGGGACCAGCACGGCCGCCGGGGAGACCTGCTCGTAGGCGGCCTGCAGGGCGTCCACCTTCGGCACGACCAGGTAGTCGGCGTACTCGGGGGCGTCGTGGGTGAGCACCTTCACCGCGCCGTGCTCGGCGAGCGCGGACGCGGTGTTCCCGGCACCGGCGCCGAGGGCGACGGCGACGGGCTCGCCGATGCGGCGGGCCAGGGTCAGCAGCTCCAGGGTGGGCTTGCGGACGGCGCCGTCCACGTGGTCGACGTAGACGAGAACTTCAGCCATGGGAACGGAATCTCCTTGCGGATTGCGAAGTCTGAGGGGCGGTCAGGCTGGGAGCCTTAGATGAACTTCTGGCTCGCGAGGAACTCAGCGAGCTGCTTGCCGCCCTCGCCCTCGTCCTTGACGATCGTGCCGGCGGTGCGGGCCGGACGCTCGGCCGCGGAGTCGACCTTCGTCCAGGCGTTCTCCAGGCCGACCTCGTCGGCCTCGATGTCCAGGTCGGACAGGTCCCAGGACTCCACCGGCTTCTTCTTGGCCGCCATGATGCCCTTGAAGGAGGGGTAGCGCGCCTCGCCCGACTGGTCGGTGACCGACACGACCGCCGGAAGCTGGGCCTCGAGCTGCTCGGAGGCGGCGTCGCCGTCGCGGCGGCCCTTGACGGTGCCGTCCTCGACGGAGACCTCGGACAGCAGGGTGACCTGAGGGACGCCCAGGCGCTCGGCGAGCAGGGCCGGGACGACGCCCATGGTGCCGTCGGTGGAGGCCATGCCGGAGATCACGAGGTCGTATCCGGCCTTCTCGACGGCCTTGGCCAGCACCAGCGAGGTGCCGATGGCGTCGGTGCCGTGCAGGTCGTCGTCCTCGACGTGGATGGCCTTGTCGGCACCCATGGACAGGGCCTTGCGCAGTGCGTCCTTCGCGTCCTCCGGGCCCACGGTCAGCACGGTGACCTCGGCGTCGTCCGCGTTCTCCGCGATCTGCAGGGCCTGCTCGACCGCGTACTCGTCCAGCTCGGAGAGCAGACCGTCCACGTCGTCGCGGTCGACGGTCAGGTCATCGGCGAAGTGCCGGTCGCCAGTGGCGTCGGGCACGTACTTCACAGTGACAACGATCCTCAAGCTCACGCCGGCTCTCCTACTGCATCGTCATTTCAGTGCTGGCCTTCTTGCAAGGCAGCATAGGCGCCTCAAGCGGCCGATCCCGGTCGGGGCGACCCCGCGCTCCGGTCGAAACATTACTCGCCAGTACACCCAGTTCGTGCCCGCTAAGCAAGCGCTTTGAACTGTGACCTTCGCAACGCAGCGTAACCGGAACCCGCTTCCGTCGCAGGCGGGGGCGGCGAGCCGCGGCAGGTGCGGTGCGGGGCTCAGTCGCGCAGGGCGGTGAAGCGGCCCTGGTGGTACAGCAGGGGCCGCCCGGCGCCCTCCGGGTCGCCGACGACGACCTCCGCGAGGACGATGCGGTGGTCCCCGGCGGGGACCCGCGCGACGACCCGGCAGACCAGCCAGGCCAGGACGTCGTCGAGCACGGGCACACCCTCGGGACCCTCGTGCCAGGCGGTGGGCGCGCCGAAGCGGTCGGCGCCCCTGCGGGCGAAGGTCGCCGCGAGGTCCTGCTGGTGCTCGCCGAGTATGTGCACGCCGACGTGGCCGGACTGCGCGATCACCGGCCAGCTCGAGCCGCCGGTGCCGACGCCGAAGGAGAGCAGCGGGGGCTCGGCGGAGACCGAGGTGAGGGAGGTGGCGGTGAAACCGACCGGGCCGGAGCCGCCGCGCGCGGTGATCACCGCGACCCCCGCGGCGTGCCGCCGGAAGACGGAGCGCAGGAGGTCGGGGGACGCGAGGCGGGGGGTGCCGAGTCCGGGCGTGGCCGTCATGGAGTTGTCCTTCTTGCTGGTACGGACGAGCGGTGATCGGTCGGGGGTGGTCAACGGCCCCGTCCGCGTGCTGCCGCGGCGCGGACGGGGCCACCCGTGCGACGGCGTGCCCGCCCGGGGAGAAGGAGTTCCGAAGACATACGGGCAGGCTGACGACAGGCGGCCGGGGCAGTCAAGTCGCCCTGGGAACGTGGGACACGTCTCACCGTCACGGGCACGGGGCTCACACCGCCTCCCCCAGGGCCGCGACGACGTCGGCCCTGCGCGGCTGACCGGCGGCACGGCGCACGACCCGGCCCCCGGCGTCGAGCACCAGCACGGTGGGGGTCCTGACGATGCCGAGCGCGCGGACCAGCTCCAGCCGGGCCTCGGCGTCGATCTCGACATGCGCCACCCCGGGGACCATCGCGGCCACCTCGCCGAGCACCCTGCGGGTCGCCCGGCAGGGGGCGCAGAAGGCACTGGAGAACTGCACCAGCGTGGCCCGCTCACCCAGGTCCGCGCCCAGCTCCGCCGGGCCGAGCCGCCCGTCCCGGTCGCCGTCGTCCCGCCCGCGCACCCGCACTCCTCCCGCTCCGCCGCCCTGGCGGTCGCACCCGGCGCCCGCTGTCGCGCGCGCTCCGCTCCGTCGTCATCGGTCCGGTCCTGCCGGCCCTGCCCCGCTTCAGCGCGCGGACGCCCGCGCGCATTCCCGCCGGCGCGGCCGTCCGCCCCGTACCGGTGGCGGCCCTGACCCGGATGCCCGCGCACCCGTGTGACGTGACGAGAATCTCGCCGCCCGGGGGCACGCGGGCTGGCTACCCGGCCGTTCTTGGGGCACGATCTGCGGGAACCGTAAACCTACGGCTCCGTAACTTCCGCCGGGAGCCCCTTCCCCGGCAGAGAGAAGGGTCCACTCCGTCCATGGCAGAGCTTGTCTACCGTCCCGTCATCGGTCTCGCCCGCACGATGTTCAAGGTGTGGGACCTCAAGATCGACTGCCGGGGTTCGGAGAACATCCCGCGCTCGGGCGGCGCCGTGCTCGTGAGCAATCACATCAGCTACCTGGACTTCGTCTTCGACGGCCTGGCGGCGCTCCCGCAGAAGCGCCTCGTGCGCTTCATGGCCAAGGAGTCCGTCTTCCGGCACCGGATCTCCGGTCCGCTCATGCGCGGCATGAGGCACATCCCGGTGGACCGCGCGCAGGGCGAGGCCGCCTACGCGCACGCACTGGACTCCCTCAGATCCGGCGAGGTCATCGGGGTCTTCCCGGAGGCCACCATCTCCGAGTCCTTCACCCTGAAGAGCTTCAAGTCGGGCGCCGCCCGCCTGGCGCAGGAGGCGGGCGTGCCGCTCGTCCCCATGGCCCTGTGGGGCACCCAGCGCCTGTGGACCAAGGGGCACCCGCGCAACTTCAAGCGCAGCCACCTGCCGATCACCATCCGGGTGGGCGAGGCGCTCGAAGCCTCCCGCGACCAGTACGCGGGCGCGATCACCCGGCGCCTGCGCGAGCGCGTCCAGGAGCTCCTGGAGACCGCGCAGCGGGCCTACCCGGGGCGCCCCAGGGGCCCCGAGGACACCTGGTGGCTGCCCGCCCACCTCGGCGGCACGGCCCCGACCGCGGATCAGCTCCGCACGGCGTAGCCGGGCAGCCGGACGCGTCGCTCGGTCCGGTGGCGGAGCAGCGCGGTCCGGGCGGGGCCGGGTGCCTCAGGAGGCCGCCGGCCGGACCGTGACGTCCGCGCCCGGGCTGAACTTCTCCAGCAGCTCCGCGAGTTCGGCGGCCGCCGCCTCCGCCTCGGCGACCGGGAAGGGCGGCAGGGTCTCCAGCAGGAAGATGCCCGACGTCGTCCGGTCGGTGAGCCGGGTGCGCGGTCCCTGGCGCCAGTTCCAGCGGCGGCACGTCACACCGGAGCCGTCCCGCCAGACGACCTCACCGGCGTCGGGGTGCTCGACGGTCTCCACGCCGCCGGAGACGGTGAGGAAGTCCTCGTCCCCGGTGGCACGCACCAGGCGCATGCCGCCGTCGACGCGGTCGAGGTCCTCCCCGCCGACGGGCACCAGGTGGGCGACGCTGATCGCGTTGTAGACGTCGACGAGCACGTTGACGCGGGGCAGGCCGGCGTCCGTCAGGGCCCGCCTGGCCAGCGCCTCGGCCGAGTTGCGGGTGCGCGACGGCTTGGCGCCGAACGCCGTGTACATCTCGCGCCAGGCCGCCGTGTGCGGGTCCTCCTGCGGCGTGCGCCCGGCCAGGCGGGCGGCGAGGCGGCGGGCCGCGTCGTCGAGCAGGGCCGAACTGGCCTCGGTGCTGGGCCCGTTGACCAGCCCGCGCGCCTCGACGGCGACGTGCGTGAAGCCCGGCGCCAGTGCGCGCACCTCGTCGGACACGGTGAGCTGGATCGTCATCTGCCTCGCCTCGGAGTGCGTGGGGAGCGTCTGCCGCACGGCCGCCGGCCGGACGCGCCGTCGGGGCGCCCAGCGCGGCCGGGTGGGGCCCGGTCCGGTCCAGCCTACAGGACCGGGCAGTGCACCTTGCTGGACTTCGGGGGGAAGGGAAAGCGGTCACCCAGGGGCCGGTGAGACCCCCGCGTGACCGCGTACCGCTGTGTGAGGACGCCCGGCCCAGGGCCCAGGTCATTGTCAGCGAAGTCCCGTCGTCCGCCCGGAGGACGGGCCTTGCGGCGTCCGGTGCGTGCTCTCGGCGTGCCGGGCGGAGTCCCTCGTGCGGGATGTACTCGGGACTTCGCCCGGTGCGGCGAGCGGGGGACCCCCTGCTCGAGCGAAGCCGAGAGCTCGGGGGAGCGTGCATGGCGTCGCGCGGCAGACGCGAATGGTCAGACAGGGCCTAGCGGGCCATCTCCTCCTTCAGCGCCGCCACGAACGTGTCCACGTCCTCCTCCGTCGTGTCGAAGGAGCACATCCAGCGCACCACGCCCGCGGCCTCGTCCCAGAAGTAGAACCGGAACCGCTTCTGCAGCCGCTCGCCGACGTCGTGCGGGAGCCGGGCGAAGACGCCGTTGGCCTGCACCGGGTGGAGGATGTCGACGCCGTGCACGGCGCGGACGCCCTCCGCCAGGCGCTGGGCCATCTCGTTGGAGTGGCGGGCGTTGCGCAGCCACAGGTCCTTGGCGAACAGGGCCTCCAGCTGCACCGAGACGAAGCGCATCTTGGAGGCGAGCTGCATGGACAGCTTCCGCAGGTGCCGCATGCGGCGGACGGCGTCCTGGTTGATCACCACGACCGCCTCACCGCCCAGCGCGCCGTTCTTCGTGCCGCCCAGGGAGAGGATGTCGACGCCGACGGCGTTGGTGAACGTCCGCATGGGGACGTCGAGGGAGGCGGCCGCGTTGGCGATGCGGGAGCCGTCCAGGTGCACCTTCATGCCGTGGGCGTGCGCGTGCTCGCAGATCGCCCGGATCTCCCCGGGCGTGTAGAGGGTGCCCAGCTCGGTGCTCTGGGTGATCGACACGGCCTGCGGCATCGCGCGGTGCTCGTCCTCCCAGCCGTACGCCTGCCGGTCGATCAGCTCGGGCGTGAGCTTGCCGTCCGGCGTCGGCACGGTGAGCAGCTTCAGCCCGCCCACGCGCTCCGGGGCGCCGCCCTCGTCGACGTTGATGTGCGCGCTCTCGGCGCAGATCACCGCACCCCAGCGGTCGGTGACCGCCTGCAGCGCGACGACGTTGGCACCGGTGCCGTTGAAGACGGGGAACGCCTCGGCCGTCGGCCCGAAGTGGCTGCGGATGATCTGCTGGAGGTTCTGGGTGTAGACGTCCTCGCCGTACGCGACCTGGTGCCCGCCGTTGGCCACGGCCAGGGCGGCGAGCACCTCCGGGTGGACCCCGGCGTAGTTGTCGCTGGCGAAACCGCGGACCTCCGGGTCGTGACGGCGGCGCGCGTCGGTCTTGGGAGGGTTCACGGCTTCTCGGTGAGCCACAGACGGTTTCCGTTCACTTCCGCGGCGGGCCTGTCCCAGACGCCGGCGACGGCCTCGGCCAGGTCCGTGACGTCCGTGAAGCCCGCGAACTTCGCGTTGGGGCGCTCGGCGCGCATCGCGTCGTGCACCAACGCCTTCACCACCAGGATGGCAGCCGCGGACGTCGGCCCCTGCTCGCCCCCCTCCTTGCGGAAGGCGTCGGCCATGGCCAGTGTCCACGCCTCGGCGGCGGCCTTCGCGGCGCCGTAGGCCGCGTTGCCCGCCGTCGGCCTGCTCGCGCCCGCGGCGCTGATGAGGACGTACCGGCCGCGGTCGCTGCGCCGCAGGGCGTCGAAGAACGCCAGGGACGTGTGCTGGACCGTGCGCACGAGCAGCCGCTCCAGCAGGTCCCAGTCGCCGGGGTCCGTCTCGGCGAAGCCCTTGCTGCCGCGCCAGCCGCCCACGAGGTGGACCAGGCCGTCGCACCGGCCGAAGTCCTTCTCGATGCGGTCGGCCCAGTCCCGGGCCGAGGCGAGGTCGAGCAGGTCGACCTTCTCGCCGGTGATGCCGGCGCCGCCGCCGGCGGAGCGCGCCGCCTCCACGGCCTCCGCCAGCCGCTCCGGGTTGTTGTCCGAGCCGACGACGGTCGCCCCCGCCTCGGCGAGCCGCCGCATGGTCGCCCGGCCGGCGGGTCCGCCCGCTCCGGCCACCGCGATCACCGCGCCGCTCAGTACGCCGTTCCCGTTCCCCATCTTCGCCTCCTGAGCAGTGTTCGCGGTTCCTCGGGTGAGCTTGCCGGGAGCCTCGTGCGGCTCGTCCGCGCGGTCGCTCACGCGGCCACCCGCTCGGCGTCGTCCGCCGTGATGCCCTTGGTGGAGGCGATCACGTTCTTCATCTTCTTGGACAGCGCCTCGTAGAACATGCTCAGCGGAAACTCGTCCGGAAGCACGTCGTCGACGAGCTTGCGCGGCGGCTGGGTCAGGTCGAGCGCGTCGGGGCCCTTGGCCCACTTGGAGCCCGGGTGCGGAGCGAGGTAGGCGGACACCAGCTCGTAGCCGGCGAACCAGTGCACCAGCTTCGGACGGTCGATGCCGTCGCGGTAGAGCTTCTCGATCTCGGCGCACAGCCGGTTGGTGACCTGCGGAGCGCGCTCCCAGTCGATGGACAGCCTGTTGTCGGTCCAGCGGACCACGTCGTGCCGGTGCAGGTAGGCGAAGAGCAGCTGGCCGCCGAGGCCGTCGTAGTTGCGCACGCGCTCGCCGGTGACCGGGAAGCGGAACATGCGGTCGAGCAGTACGGCGTACTGCACGTCACGGGCCTGCGGCACGCCGTCGGCCTCGAGCTTCACCGCCTCCTTGAAGGCGGTCAGGTCGCAGCGCAGCTCCTCCAGGCCGTACATCCAGAACGGCTGGCGCTGCTTGATCATGAAGGGGTCGAACGGCAGGTCGCCGTGGCTGTGGGTGCGGTCGTGCACCATGTCCCACAGGACGAAGGCCTCTTCGCAGCGCTTCTGGTCGTGGACCATCGCGGCGATGTCCTCGGGCAGGCTCAGGCCGAGGATGTCCACGGCGGCGGCGGTGACCCGGCGGAAGCGGGCGGCCTCGCGGTCGCAGAAGATGCCACCCCAGGAGAATCGTTCCGGCGCCTCGCGCACGGCGATCGTCTCGGGGAAGAGGACGGCGGAGTTGGTGTCGTAGCCGGCCGTGAAGTCCTCGAACTTGATGCCGCAGAACAGCGGGTTGTCGTAGCGGGTGCGCTCCAGCTCGGCCAGCCAGTCCGGCCACACCATGCGCAGCACGACCGCCTCGAGGTTACGGTCCGGGTTGCCGTTCTGGGTGTACATCGGGAAGACGACGAGGTGCTGCAGGCCGTCCTCGCGGCCGGCGGCGGGCTGGAAGGCCAGCAGCGAGTCGAGGAAGTCGGGCACCTGGAAGCCGCCGTCGGCCCAGCGGCGCAGGTCGCTCACGAGGGCCTCGTGGTAGGCGGCGTCGTGGGGCAGCAGCGGGGAGAGCTCCTGGACGGCCTCGGCCACGCGGCGGACGGCGGCCTCGGCCTGAGCGGGGGCGGGGGCGCCCTCGGCCCCGAAGTCGATCGACCCGTCCTTGGACTGCCATGGCCGGATCCGCTCCACCGCATCCTTGAGCACGGGCCATGCCGGGTGCTCGACCACCCTGGCCACGGGAGGAACCCGTTCCTCCGAACCCATCTGCACAAGAATTTCCGTCATGTCCCATCCTCCACAGGAGAACCTCGCGTACGCAGACGTTATACACACGAGCTTCCTCCCAGCAAGGGGGACTTCCGCAGATTATTCTGCACCACCTCCTTCTCGCCGCGCATTTTGCTGCGGCCCACCGCCGAAAGCGCGTTTCACTGCTCCTTCCGGGTGAAGCGCCGTGCTCCGTCCGGCTTTCGGCACGGGCCGGCAGGCTCGCGGGCAGCGGCGAGAGGCGCCGGCTGCCCACCTCGATGTCGTCCCAGGGGCTCGCCACCCCGGTGGAAGCACCGTCACGGGCCCGCGGACCCGGCCGTCACCCCACTGCCCCCGTGCACGGGTGCACCGGCGGCCCGGGAGGTTAGGCTGCGGCAACCGCCGTGCGGACGGCCCGCGCCCGTTGCGTCCGCACGCGCCCGCCCCGCACGGCCTGGTTCGCGCGGGCGCCACGGCCGCCGTCGACGGAAGCGAGTCGAGTCTTGAACTTCCTCACCATCGGTCACCGCGGAGTCATGGGTGCCGAGCCCGAGAACACCCTGCGTTCCTTCGTCGCCGCCCAGCAGGCCGGCCTCGACGCCATCGAACTCGATCTGCACCTGAGCAAGGACGGCGCGCTCGTCGTCATGCACGACACCGAGGTGGACCGCACGACCGACGGCAGCGGCCCGATCGCCGAGAAGACGCTCGCCGAGCTGCGCGCGCTGGACGCCGGCCACGGGGAGCGGGTCCCCGTCTTCGAGGAGGTCCTCGACGCGGTGGAGGCCCCGCTGCAGGCCGAGATCAAGGACGTGGCGGCGGCGCGGGCGCTGGCCGAGGTCATGCGCGCCCGCGACCTGGCCTCCCGCGTGGAGGTGTCCTCGTTCCACGACGAGGCGATCGCCGAGATCGCCCGTCTGGTGCCCGGCGTGCGCACCGCGCTGATCGCGAGCCGCTACGGCACGGACGTCGTGGAGCGGGCCACGGCGGTGGGGGCGCGGACGGTCTGCCTGAACATCCGCCGGCTGACCCTGGAGGTCGTCGAGCACGCGCGCGAGGCCGATCTGAGGATCATCGGCTGGGTGGTGAACACACTGGACCACCTCCGGCTGGTGCGTGCGCTGGAGCTGGACGGGGCGACCACCGACTATCCGGAGATCAGGAGCACCGGCCGCTTCACCGCGTGAGCCGGGTGCGGGACGCCGGCCGGGACCCCTCCGGTGCGGGACGTCAGCCGAGTTCCTTGACGAGCAGTTCGAACTCCAGGTCGTCGCGCTGGGGGATGCCGAAGCGCTCGTCGCCGTACGGGAACGGCGCCATCCGCCCGGTCCGGCGGTAGCCGCGGCGCTCGTACCAGGCGATCAGGTCCTCGCGCACGGAGATCACGGTCATGCGCATCTCCCGCACGCCCCAGTTCTCGCGGGCCCGGCGCTCCGCCTCCGCGAGGATCAGCTTGCCGAGACCCGTGCCCTGCAGCGCCGGGCTGACGGCGAACATGCCGAAGTAGGCGTGGTCGCCGCGGTGCTCCAGCTGGCAGCAGGCGATCACGCGGCCGTCGCTCTCGACGGTCAGCAGCCGGCTGTCCGGCGACTTGATCACGGCGAGCACGCCCTCGACGTCGGTGCGCTGCCCCTGGAGGATGTCCGCCTCGGTGGTCCACCCGGCCCGGCTGGCGTCCCCGCGGTACGCCGACTCGATCAGGGCCACCAGGGCGTCGACGTCGGCGTCGGTGGCGTCGCGGAAGGTCGGGTCGGAGGCGGAGGTGTCCATGGCGGCGTGCCTTTCGGTTCTCGTGCGCGGCTGAGCAGGGACGAGCGTAGCGCTGCCGCTAGGCTCCGCCGCATGGTGCACGTACTCAGCAGCCGGATCCTGCTGCGCCCCACGGACCCCGAGCGCTCCCGCGCCTTCTACGGCGAGCAGCTGGGCCTCGCCGTCTACCGCGAGTTCGGCACGGGTCCGGAGCGCGGCACCGTCTACTTCCTCGGCGGCGGGTTCCTGGAGGTGTCGGGCCGCTCCGAGGCCGCCTCGCCGCCGGCCGCGCGGCTGTGGCTCCAGGTCGAGGACGCGGCCGCGGCCCACGACGAGCTGCGCGCCAGGGGCGTGGCGATCGTGCGCCCGCCGGTGCGGGAGCCGTGGGGTCTGATCGAGCTGTGGATCGAGGACCCGGACGGCACGCCGGTCGTGCTCGTGGAGGTGCCGGCGGACCACCCCCTGAGGTTCCGGGCCGGTATCTGAGCGGGAGGAAAGCCTGCGCCGTCCCGGCCGGCGCGGACGTCACCGGGATGACGCAACGTCTGCGCGGGTCCGGAAGGAGGGCGGTGGCCGCGGGAGGCCGCCGTGGTGCCGCCGCCCGGTGGCACGCTCCGCCGCGATGCGCCCCGGACCGCCGCAGCCGTGGCGGTACGCGCGTCGGGTCCGGGCCCCGGCCGGCCTGCGCGGGCGTCCGCGAGCGGGGCCGGGGCCGGGCGGTACCCGGTCCGTACGGCTCCGGATGGCCGCAGCCATGGGCCGGGGCTAGCGTTCTGGTGAGAGCACTCTGCCCGGAGGATGCCATGAAGTTCGACAAGCCGGTGACCGGGGGGCCCTGCTGGGCGGAGCTGGGGACCAACGACCTGGAGGCCTCCAAGCGGTTCTACACGGACCTGTTCGGCTGGCTGTTGCGGGTCGATCCCCGGCCGGAGATGCACGGATACACCATCGCCTACGTGAAGGACACGACGGTGGCCGCGCTGCGCCCGCTGCGCCAGCCCTCCCAGCCGGTCGCCTGGAGCGTGTCGTTCGCCGTCGAGGACGCGGACGAGGCGGCCAACAACATCGCGGAGGCGGGCGGCACGGTGATCACCGGCCCGCTGGACGTGCTCGACGAGGGCCGTCAGGTCGTGGCGCTGGACCCGTGCGGCGCGGCCTTCCAGATGTGGCAGTCCCGGGCCTTCTGCGGCGCAGGCCTGTTCAACTCGCCCGGTGCGCTGGGCTGGGTCGAGCTCGCGACGCGCGACGTCGGCAGGGCCCGCGACTTCTACACGCAGGCGTTCGGCTGGAGCGTCAACTCCTCCCAGTGGTACACGCAGTGGAGGGTGCAGGGCGAGGACTTCGGCGGCGTCACGACCATGGACGACCGCTTCCCCGCGGACGTGCCGCCGCACTGGCTGCCGTACTTCGCGGTGTCGGACGTGGACGCGTCGGCGGAGAAGGCCCTGCGCGAGGGCGGCAAGGCCCTGGTGGAGCCGACGGACGTCCGCGACGGTCCGCGCATCGCGGTGCTGCGCGACCCCCAGGGCGCCCCGTTCGGCGTCTACCAGGCGCCCAGGGAGCGCTGAGGACAGGGAGCGCCGGAGTCCGCCGTCGCCCGGCTCCGAATAAACGGGCCTCACCCTCGCGGCATGCCCAGGCGGCCCTCCAGGCGGCCCAGCAGTTCGCCCAGAAGGGCAGCCAGTGAGTCGTGCCCGCCGGTGTCCAGGCCGGACAGGACGGCCCTTTCGTAGGCGAGCTGTTCGGGCAGGATGCCGTCGACGAGGTCGCGCCCGGCGTCCGTGAGGCGGACGTGGGCGACGCGGCGGTCGCGCGTGTCGCCCCGCCGGTCCACCAGGCCGCGTTCGGTCAGCTGCTTCAGGCGCTTGGTCACGGCGGCGCCCGAGGAGAAGGTCTCGCGCGCCAGCTCGCTCGGCGTGAGCTCGTGCCCGGTGCGCCGCAGCGCTCCGAGCAGGTCGAACTCGGGCCGGCTGAGTCCCGCCCGGCGCAGCGGCGCGTCCTCGGCCTGCTGGAGCAGCGCGGAGCAGCGGTTGATGCGGCCGATGATCTCCATGGGGCCGGTGTCCAGGTCCGGGTGGACGGCCCGCCACTGGCGGACGACGGCGGCGACGGTGTCGTCCGGGAGCGCGGCGGAGGGCACCGTCCGCGCCGGCGCCGCGCCCTCCGGCCGTCCGTGCGCCCCGCCGACGGCCGGCGCTCCCCCGCCGGCCGGCTGTCCGATCGCCGTCATGGCCGCACGTCCTCCCTGCTGTCGCCGGCCGCCGGAGCGTGCGGGCCCCGGCGTCGTACCGTCGCGGCGAGCGTACGGTGTCCGGCCTGCTCGGTGAGCACCACCCGCTCCTGCGGCAGGGCGCGCTGCCACCACTCGCCGGCCGCGGCGTCGGCGGTGGCACGCAGGTCGATCAGCGCCGCGGCCAGGCCGCGGCGGGCGGACTCCAGCGCGGCGGGCGCGGGAGCCTGCTCGGCGAGCAGGCGGGCGGCGCGCTCGCGGGCCCGTTCCACGGCGGCCAGCGCCTGCTCGAGGCGGTCGGCGGCGCGCCGGTTGGTGACGGCGACGGCGGCGACGAGGCCGACCAGGGCGCCGACGAGGGTGTCCAGGACCCGCTCGGTGATCAGTTCGCCCGGCTCGTGCAGGCCGGCGAACTCCGTGATGAGCAGCGCCATCGGGGTCACGCAGATGGTGCCGAGCCAGTAGTTGCGGCCGATCAGCGCCTCGGCGCCGAAGTTGCACGCGAGGCAGATCAGCACGAGCGCCACGGCGCTGGCGTGGGCGAGCGGGGCGATCGCGGCGAACACGAGCACGCCGACGAGGTTGCCGACGACGCGCTGGACGGCCCGGCTCCAGGTGAGGGTGAGGTTCACCTGGTAGAGGGAGGCGGCGGTGACCAGGGCCCAGTACGGGCGGCCGACACCGAGGGCGAGCGAGACGTAGCCGGCGAGCGCGCAGCCGAGGGCGGTCCGGCCGGCGATCGGGGCGAGCGGGCCGAGCCGGCGCCACCACGGCCGGTGGGGCGCGGCGGCCTCGGCGTCCACGCCGAGGAGCTCGTCGGCGGCCTCCTGCGACTCGCCGGCCGCGGGGACGGGTCCGGAGCCGCGCAGGTCGCGGGCCCAGGCCCGCAGCCGCTCGGGGTCCGTGTCGGCGGGTGCGGCGAGCGCGACCTCCGCACGGACGAGGAGCCGCTCCAGGGCGCGCCGGTGCGTGGCGCGGGCGCCGGTGGACAGCAGGGCCTGCCAGGCGGCCTGCACGGCGGCGGCCGCGCCGGCGCGGGCCCGGGCGTCGTCGCCGTCGGTGCCGTGCGCGGCGGCGTACACGGCGGCCGCGTTGAGCGCCTGGGCGGTGGCACGGCGCTCCGGGCCGTGGGGCCGCAGCAGCGCGGGCGCCATGCCGACCAGCCACGCCCAGCCTCCGGCCGCCGCCGCGAGCGCCATGTGGCCGGGGACCTGCCCGAGGGTCTGCGGGGCGAAGAGGGCGGCGGTGGCGACGAAGGCGAGGATGACGTTGCCGGGCGGGCCGATGCGGGTGGCGTCGCACATCACCTTCTGCGCGGCGGCCATCAGGGCGCCGACGGTGACCAGGACCACCGGGTCGGTGGTCAGGGACGCGGCGACCAGGGCGATAGCGAGACCGGCGAGCATGCCGAGCACCACCCAGGCCAGGGCGCGGGCGCGGGCGGCGTAGGGGCGGTTGTGGGCGTACAGGGCGCACAGGGAGCCGGCCATCGTGTACATGGCCAGGTCGAGGCGGCCGAGCGCGAGCAGCGTGAGGTTGGGCGGGGCCACCGAGGCGACGACGCTGAGGGCCGGCTTGAACCAGATCTCCGGCGGGCGGCCGAGGCGCAGGACGCCGGTGAGCGGCAGCCGCCGGAGGCGGCGGACTCGCTGGGTGGGGGTGGGGGACTCACTGCTCATACGCACAAGCTTAACAGGTGTTTTACTAGTAAAATATGTGCGCCGTGCCGCCCGCGACGCCGCGCTCCGCCGAGTGCACCCCGTGTACGCCTGTGCGCTCGCGTGCGCACCGCGTGCCGCGGGCATCTCTTGGACCGACCACCTGGCGGCGGCCGGGATCGCCGGGCCGCGGCCGGGAGACCGCCGAGCGGGGAGGTGGGCGTGCACGGACCGGCTTCGGCAGGCTGGCTGCTGGTCGCGCTGTGCGCGGCGACCGGCGCCTACTGTCTGCTGCGGATGCGCAGCACCGTGGAGGAACAGCGCCGCGCCGCGGGCGGCGAGGCGCTGATGGGGTTCGGCATGGCCGGCATGGCCGTGCCGACGGCGGTGTTCAGCCCGCCGGTCTGGACCTGGCCGGCGTGCGCGGCGGTCTTCGGGGCGGCCGGGGTGCACGCTCTGTGGGCGGCGCGGCGCAGCCCGCACCATCTGCACCACCTGGTCGGCGTGTCGGCCATGGTCTACATGGCGGTCGTGATGGCGGCCGCGCCGGCGCCCGGACACGACCAGGGCCACGGCCACGGCGGTCCGGAGGTGCCCCTGCTCACCGGTGCCCTGCTGCTGTACTTCACCGCCTACGTGCTGCTGTCCGGAGTCCGGCTGGTGCCCGCGGCCACGGCGGCGGGAGCGGCCGGTACGGCGGGCGGGGGCGCGGCGGGATGGGGCGACCGCCCCGAACTGGCGCACGCGTGCCGGTTGTCGATGGGGATGGGGACGGTGGCGATGCTGCTGACGATGTGAGGGCGGCGGACGGGCACCGGGCGGCCTGGTCTGCGGTCCCTCGCCGCTCGTACCGGGGCTGCACGCCCTCCGTCACCTGGGGGCCGGCCCGGGCTGCGCCTCCGCCGGGCCGGGTCCGCGGTCCGCACCCGGCCGGCCGAGCCGGCCCCGGACCGCGGCCCCGACGAACCGGCCTCGGGACTTGGCCTTCGGGCCCGCGGGTCGGCGAGGATCGCACCATGCGTCCGCCGCCCGTCGCCTCACCGCCCCGCCCGCCGGCCCACCGCGTCCGCGTGCGCGCCCCCCTGGTGCTGGGAGCGTGCTCGGCGCTGCTGATCGCCCTGGTCGCGCTGCGGTGGCATCCCCTGATGGCCTTCGACGGCGGGGTCTCCCGCACCACGCACCGGTGGGCGGTCGCCGAGAGCGGCGTCACCCAGGTGTTCCGCATCCTCACGGACTGGGTGTGGGACCCGCTGACCATGCGCCTGCTGTGCGCCGCGGTGGCGGTGTGGCTGGTGTGGCGCCGGTCGGCATGGCGGACCGCACTGTGGCTGGTGGCCGCGACCGCGCTGGCAACGCTGCTGCAACAAGGGCTGAAAGCGGCCGTCGACCGGCCCCGGCCCGTCTTCGCCGATCCCGTCGACTCCGCCCATTACGCGGCCTTCCCCTCGGGCCACGCCATGACCGCCACCGTGGTGTGCGGCCTGCTGCTGTGGCTGCTGCACCGCCACGGCCCCGGCCGCGCCCTGTGGCGCGTCGCCCTGGCCGTGGGCGTGCTGTCCGTCGTGGGTGTCGGCCTGACCCGGATCTGGCTGGGCGTGCACTGGCCCTCGGACGTCCTCGGCGGCTGGCTGCTGGGGGCGTGGGCGGTGTGGCTGGCGACGGCTGTGTACGGACGGCGCGGGGCATGACCGGCTCTGTCCGGACGGCGCGGGGGACGACCGGCGGCCCGCCGAACACGGTCGTGGACGGGTGACCGGAACGGAGTCCGGCCGGCCGTCGGTCCGTTCCGGTTCGCGGGCGCTCCGCCCCCGCTCGGCTCCTGACAACCGGCCCGACTCGACGCACGGCTGCTTCGCCACCCCGTGCGGTGCGCTCGGCGGCGACCCGGGGACGCGCTGACGGCGGGGGCGACCGGTGCGCCGACGGCGGTGCGGCGGCCCGGGGACGCGGGGCGCGCATGCGGACCGCCTGCCGGTGGCCGGGCGGCCGGACGCACCGCGACCGGTGCTCGCCCCCGCCCCGCCGACCGGGCCGACGGTTCCGCGCCGGGTGTCACCCGGGGCGGCCGCGACGCGTCGAGGTCACTCCAGATAGCCCTCCACCTGCGACGACGGCCGGGCCTGGGCGTCGTCGGGGTTCTCCCCGTACTGCTCCTTGGCGCGGCGCTGCCGCAGCAGGTCCCAGCACCGGTCGAGTTCGCGCTCCAGCTCTCCCAGCTGCCGCTGTTCCGTGGAGCCGTCGATCTGTCCGGACGCCAGGGCGGCGCGCAGCCTGCGCTCGTCCTCGACCATCTCCGTGATCCGGGCCAGGATGCGCTGGTCCTGTTCCTTCTGTGCCATTCCGTACGCCTCCTCGGCTGGGCACCCGAGCCCACTCTAAGGACGCTTCAGGCGCTGTGCGACAGGTGCGGTGAGGGCGGCGCGGAGACAGCCGTGCTGGGCGCGCGGCCCGCCGTACGGAGGCACACACGGCGTCGGCACCGGCAGCCGCCGGGCCCGGCGGACGGGCGACGAGGCGGCAGGTGGAAGGACGGAGGAACGAGGAACGAACGCCCGCGAGGGACCGGCCGAAAAGTTGCCTCAGTACACCATCGGGGCGAAAAGCGCCCGCCCCGGACGATCCCCCGCGTCGCCCGAGGCGGGACGGCAAGCCGACCGGCCCGCGCAGGGGCCGGTCAGGACTGCGTTGAGTATAGTTGGCTGGCAGCCAGTCAACGCAGGAGTTACAGGATGTCCCCGCGCAGCGCCTCGGTCAATGAAGAGTTGCGGCGGCGTTCGCGGGAGCGGCTGCTGCAGGCCGCGGTGGAGCTGGTGGGCGAGCGCGGGTACGGGGCGACGACGCTCGGCGACATCGCCGACCGGGCGGGGACGGCGCGCGGCCTGGTGTCGTACTACTTCCCCGGCAAGCGCCGGCTGGTCCAGTCCGCGGTGCACCGGCTGATGCACCGGACGCTGGAGGAGGCGCTGGAGGGCGAGCCGCGCACCGACGACGGCCGGGAGCGGATGGCGCGGGCCATCGACGCGATCCTGGGCCTGGCCAGGGACTGGCCGGTGCTCATGCGTCAGCACATGGCGGGCATCCTCGAGGCCGAGGGGTTCGTGCAGTGCCCGGAGCAGCAGCGCCTGTCCCACCTGCTGCGGGACACCGTGGCCCGGCACGGCTCGTGTGACGTGGACACCGACTACCCGATGATGCGCGCCCTGCTGATGGGCGCGGTCTACGCGGCACTGGTGCCGGGGGTGCCGATGGCGGTGCCGGTGCTGCGCGCGGAGCTGTTCAAGCGCTACCGGCTCGACTGGGACATGGGGCTCCCGCCGGACGCCGAGGCGCCCGGCGGGAGCTGCGACGCGGATCTGTCGCGCTTCTTCGCTACCGGTCAGCGCCCGGAGCGCCGGTCGAAGTAGTCCGGCTGCGTCTGCACGTTGAGCTCGCCCATGCGCACGCGCTGGGCCTGGTCCGTGCGGCGGTCGCGGATCTTCAGGACGTCGAAGCCCTTGGCGATGTCGTTCGAGTAGATGTAGCCGTTGTAGTAGTACGCCGACCAGGAGCCGCCGACCTTGAGCACGTCGGTGGTCAGCGGGCCGCGCTCGAAGTAGGCGATCTCCTTCGGGTGCGCCGAGTCGGTGAACTCCCAGACGGAGACGCCGCCCTGGTACCAGGCCTGGACCATGAGGTCCCGGCCCTCTACGGGGATCAGCGAGCCGTTGTGGGCCACGCAGTTCTCGGTGTCCGCCTGGTGACGCGGGATCTTGTAGTAGCCGCGGAAGACCAGCTTGCGGTGGTCGCCCTTGCCGACGATGTCGTAGATGCCGTCGGCGCCCCGGTTCGGGCCGACCGCCTCGTTGCAGGTGGCGGCTCCGCCGCCGCCCAGCTCGTCGGTGAACACGACCTTCTTCGCCGTCTGGTTGAAGGTGGCCGAGTGCCAGAAGGCGAAGTTGACGTTGTCCTGGACGCGGTCGATCACCTTCGGGTGCGCGGGGTCCTTGATGGAGAACAGGATGCCGTCGCCCATGCAGGCGCCCGCGGCCAGGTCCTCGGAGGGCAGGACCGTGATGTCGTGGCAGCCGGTGGTCTTGGAGACGCCGGGGTTGGTGGGCGCGCCGGGGTTGCCGCCGCCGTCCGGGCCCTCACCGGGGAAGAGGACGGGGAAGTTGACCACGGCCGCCTTCTCGGGGGCGTCGCGCGGCACCTTGATGACCGAGATGCCGTCGTGCGGCGGCTGGCAGTCGGGGTAGGTGGCGCTCGGCGAGTAGGAGGAGACGTAGAGGTAGACGTTCCTGCGCTCGGGCACCAGCGTGTGGGTGTGCGAACCGCAGGCGGTCTCGACCGCGGCGACGTACTTCGGGTTCCGCTTGTCGCTGATGTCGAAGACCTTCATGCCCTCCCACGACGACTTCTCGGTCGCGGGCTGCGTGGTGCTGTTGCAACTGCTGTCGCTGCGCGAGGAGTCGGTGGACAGGAACAGCAGGTCGCCGGAGACGCTGACGTCGTTCTGGGAGCCCGGGCACAGCACCTGGGCGACCGTCTTCGGCGCCCTGGGGTTGCTGATGTCGAAGATGCGGAAGCCGTCGTAGTTGCCGGCGAAGGCGTAGTGGCCCTGGAAGGCCAGGTCCGAGTTGGTGCCGGCCAGGGCGTCCTTGGGGACGTTGGCGACGTGCTGGATGTTCGCCGAGTGGACGATCTCGTCCTGAGCGGGTATCTCGCCGCTCCCGATGGCCTTCCTGGCCTCCGCCTGTGCGCTGCCGCTCACTTGCCGCTGTGTGACGGGGCTGTCCCCGGGATCGGGGATGGCGGCCGCCGGGGCGGTGCCCAGCAGGGCGGCCAGGAGTCCGGCAGCCGCGGTGGCGGCTCCCAGACGTCTGCGTCGTGTTCGGGGATCGTTCGACAGGGTCACTGCGGTCCTCCCTGGATGCCGTTCGTGGGGGAACGGTTCACGGTCCTCCGAAGTATCGTCTTCATCATGCACAGATCAACAGATGGCAACACACTCGTCATGAAGGTTTTCTCGCCCTAGGGCGCGGAAGCCTGCCGGCAGGTTCGCCGGCACGCCGAGGTGCCCCGACCCCCCAGCATCCGGAGGTTGTTGTGCTCATCCGCCGTTCGTCGCGCGCGTCCCTCGCCACGGCGTCGCTGTGCCTCGTCGTGCTCGCGCTCGGCGGGTGCGACTCGGAACCCGACACCACGTCGTCCCCGGCGAAGGGTCCCGCGGTGATCGTGCCCGGCGAACCCGGCGGGGCCAACCGGACCATGTCCGCCGAGGACGCCGAGCGGCAGCGGGCCGACGACGACTCCCCCAACTCCGCCGACAAGGCGTACGTGCGGATGATGATCGAGCACCACTCCCAGGCCCTGCTGATGACCGGGCTCGTCCCCGATCGCGCCGGATCCGCGCAGGTCGGGCGGCTCGCCGAGCGGATCGCCGCCGCGCAGGGGCCGGAGCTCGCCGCCCTGCGGAGCTGGCAGAAGACCCACGGCGGCGAGGAGGCGGCCGGCGGGCACGACCACGACCACGCCGCCATGCCGGGGATGGCGACCCGGGAGCAGCTGGACCAGCTCCGCGCCGCCCGGGGCGAGGCGTTCGACGAGCTCTTCCTGAAGCTGATGATCACCCACCACCAGGGCGCCGTCACCATGGCCACCGACGTCAAGGCGCACGGCAACAACGTGCAGGTGGAGGAGATGGCCGACGACGTCGTCGCCCAGCAGACGAGCGAGATCACACGGATGCGCGACATGCTGTGACGGGCCGCGGGAGGCCGCCCGTCACCGCCCCTCGCGGGCCCGCCCGGCCGGGTGGGTGACGCAGGCCAGCGGGCTTCTGCCCGGCCTCGTGCCGGCGTGCCTCGGGGCCGTCCGGCAGCGGGGCCGGCCCGCCCCGAGTCGGCCCCGGGGCCGGCGGGCGGCCAGTACCGGCGCGACGTGTGTGCGGAGCCACGCCACCGGGGCGGCCTGGGCACCGGCGCGGGGCCGGAGCAGCGGAGTGGCCGGCCCACGGGCGCGGACCGACGGCAGCGAGGCGGCCAGCCCACGGGCGCGGAGCCGCGAGGCCGGGCGCCGACGTGGACCGTTCGAAGGCTCGACACCGGGGGGCCTGCTCGTGGCGTGCGCCGCAAGGCCGCGACACCGCGGGGCATGCCCGCGAGCACGGGGCGCGAGACCGGGACGCCACGGGCCGCGCCCCGCGGGCATGCCCCGCGAGCGTGGGCCGCGAGGCCGGGGCACCGGCGTGGACCGTTCGAAGGCTCGACACCGGAGGGCCTGCTCGTGGCGTGCGCCGCAAGGCCGCGACACCGCGGAGCCTGCCCGCGAGCACGGGGCACGAGACCGGGACGCCACGGGCCGCGCCCCGCGGGCATGCCCCGCGAGCGTGGGCCGCGAGGCCGGGGCACCGGCGAACGGGCGGGTGTGGTGGACCGTCCAGGCGACAGGCCGGACCTCCCGCGCGGCCGCTCTCCCCCGACGGGCCGCTCGGTGCGATGCTGGAGCCATCAGCGACCTCCTGGAGTCCCTGGGATAAGGAGTTCCGCCGTGCTGCGTGTCGCCGTCGTCGGCTCGGGGCCGAGCGGGTGCTACACCGCTCAGTGCCTCGTCCAGCAGGACTCCTCCGTACGCGTCGACGTGCTCGACCGGCTGCCGTGCCCGTACGGCCTGGTCCGCTACGGCGTCGCGCCGGACCACGAGAAGATCAAGTCGCTGCAGAACACCCTGCGGGCGGTCCTGGAGCACGAGCGGGTCCGCTTTCTCGGCGGCGTCCAGGTCGGCGGCGCCGGCGGGCTGCCCGCCGCGCGGCTGCGGGAGCTGTACCACGCGGTCGTGTACTGCGTGGGCGCGGCGACCGACCGCCGCCTGGGGATTCACGGCGAGGACCTGCCGGGCAGCTGGTCGGCCACCGAGTTCGTCTCCTGGTACAGCGCGCACCCCGACGCCGTCGACGGCGCCTTCCTGCGGGACGCCCGGGCGGCCGTGGTGATCGGCGTCGGGAACGTGGCGGTCGACGTCGCCCGGATGCTGGCCCGCGCCGCCGCGGACCTGAGTCCCACCGACCTGCCGCAGGCCGCGCTCGACGCGCTGGCCGCCAGCCGGGTGACCGAGATCCAGATGGTGGGCCGGCGCGGCCCGTCGCAGGCCCGCTTCACCACCAAGGAGCTGCGGGAGCTGGGCACCCTGCCGGACACCGACGTCGTCGTGGATCCGCAGGAGCTGGCGCTGGACCCGGGGTACGCGGACCCCTCCGGACTGCCCGCCGCCCAGCGCCGCAACGTGGAGGTGCTGCGCGGCTGGGCCGGCACGCCGCCGACCGGCGCCGCCCGGCGGATCCGGCTGCGCTTCCACCTGCGACCGGTGGAACTGCTTGCCGACGGCGGCGGACGCGTGGGCGCGGTGCGCTTCGAGCGGACGGCGCCCGACGGCCGGGGCGGCGTGTCGGGGACCGGGCGGTACGAGGACGTCGAGGCCCAGCTGGTGCTGAGGTCGGTGGGCTACCGCGGGGTGCCCCTGGAGGGACTGCCGTTCGACGCGGCCGCCGGCACCGTGCCGAACCGGGAGGGCCGGGTCCTGCGCGACGGGGTGGTCTCACCCGGCGAGTACGTGGCCGGGTGGATCAAGCGCGGCCCGACCGGCGTCATCGGCACCAACCGCCCGTGCGCCAAGGAGACGGTGGCCTCGCTGCTCGCGGACGCCGCCGTCCTGGCCCGCAGGCCGCCGCCCGGCGACCCGCTCGTCCGGCTGCGCGCCGCGGGGATCGAACCCGTGCCGTGGGCGGGGTGGCAGGCCATCGAGCAGGCCGAGGCGGAGCTCGGCGTGTCGCTGGGGCGCGGCACGGTCAAACTGCCGGACTGGCAGTCGCTGCTGACGGCGGCCCGGGGGGCGGCCTCCTAACGGGACCGGGGCCGGACGCGCGTGGGCGGGTCCGAGCGCGCCCACCGTTCACCCGTGGGTGCCTGCCCGACCGCCCCGGCCGCCGGCCCCCGCCCCGGCCGTCCGCGCGGGATGGTTCAGCTGTTCCCGGGGCGGGCGGCCTGCCGGTCGGCGGCGGCAAGGACGCTGTCCAGCAGCCCGGGGAAGAGGTCGTCGAGGTCGTCTCGGCGCAGGCCGTTCATCTTGGCCGTGCCCCGGTAGACCTGGCGGACCACGCCGTTCTCGCGCAGCACCCGGAAGTGGTGCGTGCTCGTGGACTTGGTCACCGGCAGACAGAAGTGCGAACAGGAGAGCTCGTCGCCGTCGGCGGCGAGCTCCCGGACGATCTGCAGCCGCAGCGGGTCGGAGAGCGCGTGCAGCACACCCTCCAGGCGGATCTCCTCACGGGCCGGGTGCGGGAGGGCGCGACTGCCGACGGAGGTGGCGGGGGCGGTGGGGGTCACGGCGGCTCCACTTCGGACGAGAGCTCTCATGATACGAGAGACCTCGTAGTTTGACATGTCCCGTACTACGAGGACTATCGTACGAGTCGGCCATCGGTCCCGAGACGAAATGGAGTCCGCCGTGAGTGCGCTCTTCGAGCCCTACACCCTGCGTGAGCTGACGATCCCCAACCGCGTCTGGATGCCTCCTATGTGCCAGTACTCGGCCGACCCCGAGGGCCCGTCCACGGGCGCCCCGAACGACTGGCACTTCGCCCACTACGCGGCGCGTGCGGCGGGCGGCACGGGACTGATCATCGTGGAGGCCACGGCCGTGTCGCCGGAGGGCCGGATCTCCCCGTACGACCTCGGCATCTGGAACGACACCCAGGTGGAGGCGTTCCGCAGGATCACCCGCTTCCTGAAGAGCCAGGACACCGTCCCCGGCGTGCAGCTCGCCCACAGCGGCCGCAAGGCCTCGACCGACCGCACGTGGAAGGGCGGCGGGCCGGTCGGGCCGGACGCCCACGGCTGGCAGCCGGTGGCCCCGAGCCCGGTCGCCTTCGACGACCGCCACCCCGTGCCGGACGAGCTGACGGCCGAGCAGATCCAGGAGGTCGTCGCCCAGTTCGCGGACGCGGCGCGGCGCGCCCTGGCCGCCGGCTTCGAGGTCGCCGAGATCCACGGCGCCCACGGCTACCTGATCAACGAGTTCCTCTCCCCCCACTCCAACCACCGCACCGACGCCTACGGGGGTTCCTACGACAACCGCGTCCGCTTCGCGCTCGAGGTCGTCGACGCGGTGCGGGCGGTCTGGCCGCAGGACAAGCCGCTGTTCTTCCGCATCTCGGCCACCGACTGGCTTCAGGACGGGGGCTGGACGGCCGACGACACGGTACGGTTCGCCGCCGAGCTGCACGCGCACGGCGTCGACCTGCTCGACGTCTCCACCGGCGGCAACGCCTCGGGCGTGCGCATCCCGACCGGCCCCGGCTACCAGGTGCCGTTCGCGGCCCGGGTGAAGGCGGAGACGCCGATGCCGGTGGCGGCCGTCGGCCTCATCACCGAGGCCGAGCAGGCCGAGAAGATCGTCGCCAACGGCGAGGCGGACGCGGTCCTGCTGGGCCGCGAGCTGCTGCGCAACCCGTCCTGGGCCCAGCGCGCCGCTCGGGAGCTGGGCGCTCCGGTGCACGTGCCGCAGCAGTACCACCGGTCCGTCTGAGCACGGAGGCCGCACCGGCCCGCGCCGAGCCTGCGGCGCGGGCCGGTCCGTCCCGGGCCGGACGCGGCGGATGTCCGTCGCGGGCCGGGGGCGAGGCTCTCCCGCCGGGCCCGCACGTCCGGCCGGCCGGCCGGACGCCTGCCCGATCGATGGCGGCGACGCTCCCCCGCCCGACCCGCGCCGTCCGGTCCGTCCGGCGGGACGGACCGGACGGCCGGACGCCGGGGACGGCCTGTCGCCCGTCCCGCATGTCAGCGGCTCTCCCGGACCACCGGGCTCACGGTTCCGCCCGCCCGGTCATCGCGGGGACGCCCCGCCCCGCGCGTCACGGCCTCGTCCGGGGCCCCGGTCCGGACCGGCGGCCGTCGGGGCGTTCCCGGGGGTCAGGACCGTCCGGTCGGCACCAGCCGGGTGACGGTCTCCTCCAGGTGGGGCAGGGCCCGCTGGCCGGCCAGGGCCAGGGCGATCGCCACGGTCACGCCCGCCCAGGCGACCGGGCCGAGCGGGGTGCAGCCCAGGGCGCGGCTGACCGCCGGGCTCTGGACCAGGGCGACCAGCGCGACGGCGGAACCCACGGCCGTGACCCGGACCAGCGGACTGCCGCGGCGGTCCAGCAGGGTCTGGGCGAGCTGGGTGCCCACCACGCTGCACAGGGCCATCGTGCTGGAGCGGCGGGCGGTGCCCGGGGTGAACCGGCCGATCAGCCAGGCCACGACGGCGCCCAGGCAGGTGGTCAGCGCCCGGTGCCGGATCTGCTGGATCAGGGGCGCCCCCAGGACGCCGCCGGCCACGTCCTCGGGTGAGCCCGCCCTGGCCTGCTCCGTGTCCTCCCTCGGCGTCACCGCGACGGCCATGGCCGGGAACAGGTCCGTGAACAGGTTCACCAGGAGCATCTGACGGGTGGACAGCGGGGCGGTTCCCGACATCAGGGTGCCCAGGATGCCGAAGCCGACCTCGCCGGCGTTGCCGCCGATCAGGATGGCGATGGCGTCGGCGACGCTGTGCCACAGGGCGCGGCCCTCGGCGATCGCGTCGATCAGCACGGTCAGGTCGTCGGCCGTCAGCACGATGTCGGCGGCGTTGCGCGCGGCCGCCGATCCCCGGGCGCTGATGCCCACGCCGATGTCGGCGGCGCGGATCGCCGCGGCGTCGTTGGCGCCGTCGCCCACCATGCCGACCACCCGGCCGGCGTCCCGCAGCGCCTCGACGACCTGGAGCTTCTGCTCGGGCGCGACCCGGGCCACGACACCGGCGTCCCGGAGCATCCGGGCCCTGGCCGACCGGTCCGCGGCGGCGAGCTCGTCCCCGGTGACCACGATCGTGTCCTCGGGCCAGCCCAGTTCGGTGGCGATGGCCCGGGCGGTCTGCGGATGGTCGCCGGTGAGCATGACCGGCCGCACGCCCTCCTCGTACAGGCCGCCGACGAGGGCCGTGGACGTCTCCCGCGGCACGTCCGACAGGGCCAGCAGGCCGGTGAACTCCAGCCTTCCGAGGGGCTGTTCGATCACGTCCGCGGGGTTCTCGCCGCTGCCGAGCCGTCGCTCGGCCACCGCCAGGACCCGCAGCCCGCCGCCGGCCAGCGCGTGCGCCGCGTCCAGGGCGTCGGAGGCGAGGCCCGCGCAGGCGGGCAGGACGGTCTCCGGCGCGCCCTTGATAACGAGGACCGCGGGTTCTTCCCCGGCCCGGCCGACGGCGGCGGCGTAGCCGCGGGCGGCCTCGAACGACAGCCCCTCCAGCTGCACCCAGTCCGGATCGGGGCCGGCCGCGTCGAGGACGGCCTCGTCGGTGGCGTGCACCGGGCGGTCGGAGGAGCCGTTCAGCCGCGGGCAGGCCCGGGCCGCCGTCCGCAGCGTGTCCGCGGAGCCGGCGTCGCCCACCCCACGGACCGTTCCGGCGGCGTCGGACACCCGCACCAGGCGCAGCCGGTTCTCGGTGAGGGTGCCGGTCTTGTCGAAGCAGATGGTGTCCATCCGGCCCAGCGCCTCGAGGGTGCGCGGGGTGCGGACGAGGACGCCGCCGCGGCTCAGCCGCCGCGCGGCGGCCAGCTGCGCCACCGTCGCCACCAGCGGCAGGCCCTCGGGCACGGCGGCCACCGCGACGGCCACGCCCCCGCTGACCGCCTCGTGGATGGGGGTGCCACGCAGCAACGCCAGCCCCGTCACCGCGGCGCCGCCCGCGAGCGTCAGCGGCATCGCCTTGCCGGTGAGCTCCTGCAGCCGCGCCTGCACGCCCGCGGCCGCGGGCGTCCGGGCGGCGAGGTGGACGGCCCGGGCGGCCTCGGTACGGTCGCCGGTGTCGACGACTACGGCCCGGGCGTGCCCGGCCACCACGGTCGTGCCCTCGAACACCATGCAGCGCCGGTCGGCGACCGGGGCGTGCGGGGTCGGGGCGATCTGCTTCTGCACCGGCAGGGACTCCCCGGTGAGCGCCGACTCGTCGACCTCCAGGCCGTCCTCCCACAGCACGCGGGCGTCGGCGGGGACCACGTCGTCCGCCTGGAGCTCGATCACGTCGCCGGGCCGCAGCTCTCCGGCCTCCACGGTCCTGGGCGCGCCCTGCCCCGCCGCCTCGCGGGGCCGGACCCGCGCCATCTGCTTCTGGCCCGCGACCAGCCCGGACAGCGCCCGTTCGGCACGCAGCCGCTGGATGCCGCCGACCAGCGCGTTGAGGTCCAGCGCGCCGACGACGAGCAGGGCGTCCACCATGGAACCGAGGATCGCCGACGCGGCCGAACCCACCGCCAGGACCGGGGTGAGAGGGTCGTCCAGTTCGTCGCGCACGGCCCGGCCGAGCTGCAGCGTCCATCGCGCCGGCGCCAGGGCGGGCAGCCGCAGGGCGGCCGCGGCCGCCCTGCGCGCGCGCCCTGCGGTCTGCCCGACGAAGGTGTCCTCATCCTCGGCGGCGGGCAGGTGCTCCAGCCGCTCCCGCGCCTCCGCCACGTCCAGTTCGTGCCAGTGCACCCGCGGGTGCGGGTGCGGGGCTCGGGCCAGCACGACGGCGAGGGCCGCCCGTGTCCCGGACAGCAGGGCCGCCGCCGCGGCGGCGTCGACCGGTGCGTGCCGCAGACCGGGCAGCATGGCGCGGCGGCCCCGGCCGCCCCCGGCCTCGCCCACGGCCACGAGAAGGCCGGAGAGGGCGGCGCCGGACCGGGCCAGGATCTGGGCGCGGTGGCCGATCGCGCGGGCGGCCGGCACCGCGGCCAGCAGCCGCCACACGTCGGGCAGGCCGTGCAGGGCCAGGATGTCGGCGCCCCACACCACGGCGCCCTCCCGGTCGGTGAGGGCGACGGCGACGTCACTGGCGCGCAGTCCGGCGAGCACCTCCTGGTCCTCGACGGAGCGCATCCGGGCGACCGTGACGACGGCGCCCGGCTCGTCCCGCAGCCCGTAGACCACGTCGTCCAGCGGACGGCGGGCGTCCACCACCTGGTCGGCGAGGGCGGTGAAGTCCTCCAGGGCCGGGTCGTCCACCACCACGACCCGCAGCCCGGCCCGGCGTGCGGCGTCCAGCACCGGCTCGGTCCAGGGGTCCGCCTCACCGCTGCGGGTGCACAGCGCGCTCGGGTGCAGGACGACCGTGCCCGCCATCTCCAGCTGCCGCAGCCGATCCGGGTCCCGCACCAGCACGCCGGTCTGGGCCAGCCCGGCGCCGAGCACGGCGTGGAAGGCGGCGGGCCCGTACCGCGCGGCCTTCGGCGAGCCGGCGAGCACCGCTTCGGCCGCCTCGGCCCCGTTGTGCTTGACCAGCAGCGTCGCCGCCGCGCCCAGCAGGCTGCCGGCGGAGGCGTGGGTGGCGTACTCCTGGGCCGGGGAGACGCGCAGGGGCGGGCGGGGCGCGTCGTCCGCCGCCACGCTGAGGCGGTGGGGTGCGCACAGCTCGTCGTGCATCCGGTCGAACGCGGTCACGCGGGCCACCGTCTCGACCAGCCGGCACAGCCGCAGTGCCCCGTCCAGCACCAGCGCGGTGGGGTTCTGGCCGGCGCCGTGCACGGCCGCGTTGGCCCAGGCCAGCAGCAGGTCCATCCCGCTGTCGCCCAGCCGGGCGCGCAGCCGGGCCCGGACCCGGGGGTTCTCGCGCAGCAGCGTCACGACCGCGGTCACCATCCGGGGCGACGGCGGCAGACGCAGGCTGTTCGCGGTGACGGCGACGGCGATGCCGAAGACGTCGGCGGCGAGCGTCGCGGCGGCGGCGCGCACGCCCGCCGGATCGGCCGGATGGACGGTCTCCTCCGGGACGCCGCCCGCCAGGACCAGTCCCTCGCGTTCGGCGAGGCCGGCCGCGTGGTCCACCACCCGGTCGGCGGCCTCCTCCTCGACCACCGTCACGATCAGTCGGGCGAGTCCGTCGTCCCAGTAGGCGAAGACGACGTCCGGGTGCTCGGCGAGTGCGGCGGCAACCCGCCGCGCCAGGTGTTCCCGGCCCCCCGCGTGCCGTACCCGTTCCAGGTCGGCCGGCCGCAGCGCGAGGTGCGCCCGGACGCCGGACCGCCAGTGGCCCTGCCCACCGGGGAGCGCGGTGCGGGCGACCCGTGCCACCCGCACCGCGCTGTCCGCGCCGCGTACTCCGGCGCGCGCCGTGCCCGCCGCCGCTCCGGCCACCGCCCCGGCCACCGGAGCGGCCGCCCGGGCGAGCAGCCGGGGGGCGGCCGGCAGGAGCCGGGCGGCGGCCGCCGGGGCCGTGAGCAGTCCGGACACCACGGGGCGTCCTCAGAGGGTGGTGCGGCCGGGTCGCGCCGTCGGGCCGAGCGGTCCCGTGGACGCTCTGCTCGTCGGTGGCCTGCCCTTCCCTTCCGCGGACGTCTCGTGCGCCTGTGCCGTTCCCGTCTCCTTCGCCTCCTGCGTCCTGCCCGGTTCCGTCCTCTCCGCCGGGTGCGTCCCGGCCGGTTCCGCGGCCGCGTGCTCCGCCGCGGTGGCCGTTCCGACGTCCCGGCTCGCGCCGGTGGTGTCCTGCGCCGGCGCGCCCGTGGCGTCCTGTGCGGGTGCGCCGGTCAAGTCCGGCCCGGCGTCCCGGCTCGCCGTGCCGGCGTCCTCCACGGGGATCCGGCGCGCCTCGGTGGTGTCCTGGGCCGGTACCCGCTGCCCGCCGTTCCCGGTGTGCTCGGGCCGGGGCCGGGTGAGCCAGGCCACGGCCGCGCCGGTCACGGCGACGGGCCACTCGACCACGCCCGTGACGCCCAGCACTCCCGCGCCCGTGTACACCGCGAGCCGCCGGCCGCGGGGTGACATGGCACCGACCTTGTCCAGCGTTCCCTGCGCGGCCCTGCCCACCGTGCCGGCGCCGGGCACCTTCCGCAGCACCGAGGCCGCGCTGTGCAGCGGCGCCGCAAGACCCGACGACTTCTGCTCAGCCATGACGCTCCTCGCCTTCGGTGGAATCGCTTTCCCGACCGCCGGGTGCCCACGTCCGCGCCGGTCACCCCATCCCTCCCAGGGAACGGCACGGAGCGCGCCCCCGCCACCCGGACACGTCCCGCGCGGCCGGCGCGGCGGGGCGGCCCCCGGCCGGAGAGGGGTCTCCACGGGCGGGCCTTTTCCGACGGCGGATCCGGGCTCGCGGGCGATCGGCCGGCCCTCCGGGCCGGGCGCGGCCGTGCCCGCCGGGCCGGAGGGTCGGGGAGGGCGGGGGGCGGGGGGCCGGAGGAGACACCGACGCTCAAAGGCGAGCGCGGGGACACAGCGCGCTCAGGGCGCATGGACGCCGCTGCGGCCGGGGCGCACCCCCGCGGAAGGACAGCGCTCCCCCGCCGGGGCGGGACAGGCCGCTCCCGGTCGCGGAGTGGCCGGATGTCGCCTGTGCGAGGCGTTGACCGGATGCGGAGCCGACCCAGCACGGCACCGGTCCGGACGGCACCTACTGCATGTACGCGGCGTCGGACATCACCTACCGCTGACGCGACCGAGGGACGGCGGCCGCTCGTCAGGTCCCGTCGGGTGGCCGCCCGACGGGACCTGACGGGCCGCGGGACGGCGGCCGTCCCTCATCGCCCGGCGTGCCCCAGGGTCCGCTCCGTCAACTGCCGCCGGTGGTCCGTGTAGAGGGTGCGCAGGGCCGTCCCGGGCCAGTCGGCGGGCAGGAGCTCGTCGGGCAGTACGGGGTCGGCCAGCAGGTGCCGGACCACCGCCGCCAGCGCGGTGAAGTGGTCGGCCGGCCGCTCCGCCCGCGCCACGTGGGCGAGCAGGGCCCGGGCCGTGCGCGCCCACGCGGGAAGCGGCCACAGGCCCGCGGCCAGGTCATGGGCCGGCTCAGCGGGGCGGGCGGTGAAGCGCTGAACCACTCCGTCGAGGTCCCCGGGCCAGGGCCGGTTCAGGTTGGCGGGGCGCAGCCAGACACCCTCACGCAGTTCGGCGAGCCGCAGGGCGGTGAGCCGGGCCCGCAGATCGGCGCGCTGGGCCGGACCGCGGCCGGTCGCCGTCACGACGGCCATCTCCCACTCGCCGTTCCAGGGTGCGGTCTCGGGGTGCACGGCCGCGTCCTGGCGCCGCTGCCGCTCCAGCAGCCGCTCGCTGAGCCGGTAGACGGAGTCCGAGCGGCGCAGGTCCCCCGCGGCCACCATCCGGCTCAGCGCGGCCCGCAGGGCGGAGCCACCGACTCCGAACGGCTCGACGGCGCGCACCAGGTCCCTGACCGGCAGCTCGGGCGGGTGCGTGCCCAGCAGCAGACTCAGGACGACCGACCGCGCGGACAGCGGGCGCAGGCCGACCGCGACGGGCTCCCCGGGAACGTTCATGGTCACGTACTGTACGGACACCCCGTTGTTGCACTATTGCTGCGGCCGCAGGGAAAGTGCAACACTGCGCCGCATGGCCTCGACACTCGCGCACGACCAGCAGGCACCGCAGGAGCGGCAGGCACCGCAGCAGGACGGGCACGCACCGCAGGAGGGGCGGGACCGGCCACGCCCCGAGCGACCGTGGGAGCAGGAGCCGCCGCGGCCGTACGCCACGCACGACGTCATCAACCAGCCCCCTCCCCTGGCCCCCTACGACGCCTCCGAGGACGCGGCCCTGCTGGAGGGCCTGCGCCGCGAGGGCGCCGGATGGGCCGAGGACGACGTCCGGCGGCTCGGGCTGCGGGCCGGCAGCGCGCAGGCGCAGGAGTGGGGCGAACTGGCCAACCGGCACGAGCCGGAGCTGCGCACCCACGACCGGTACGGCAACCGCGTCGACGAGGTCGACTTCCACCCCAGCTGGCACCACCTGATGCGGGTCGCGGTCGCCGAGGGGCTGGCCGGCGCAGCGTGGGCGGACGACCGGCCCGGCGCCCATGTCGCGCGCACCGCGGGCGGGCTGGTGTGGGGGCACACCGAGGCCGGTCACGGCTGCCCGACGTCGATGACGTACGCGGCCGTCCCCGCGCTGCGCAGGCAGCCCGAACTGGCGGCCGTGTACGAGCCGTTGCTGACCAGCCGGGTCTACGAGCCGGGCCTGCGGGTGCCGGCCGAGAAGCCGGGTCTGCTCGCGGGCATGGGGATGACCGAGAAGCAGGGCGGCTCCGACGTGCGGACCAACACGACGACGGCCGCGCCCACCGCCGAGTCCGGCGTGTACACGCTGCGCGGGCACAAGTGGTTCACGTCGGCGCCCATGTGCGACGTGTTCCTGGTGCTCGCGCAGGCCCCCGGCGGGCTGTCCTGCTTCCTGGTGCCGCGCGTGCTGCCCGACGGCAGCCGCAACACCTTCCGTATCCAGCGGCTGAAGGACAAGCTGGGCAACCGGTCCAACGCCTCGTCCGAGCCCGAGTTCGACGGGACCGTGGCCTGGCTGGTCGGCCCCGAGGGCCAGGGCGTCAAGACGATCATCGAGATGGTCAACTGCACGCGTCTCGACTGCGTGATGTCGTCCGCGACGCTGATGCGCAAGACCCTCGTCGAGGCGGGGCACCACGTACGCCATCGCCGGGCCTTCGGCGCCGCGCTGGTGGACCAGCCGCTGATGCGCAACGTGCTGGCCGACCTCGCCCTGGAGTCGGAGGCCGCGACCACGCTCACGCTGCGGCTGGCCGGCGCCGCCGACCGGGCGGTGCGCGGCGACGACGACGCGGGCACGGAGGCGGCCTTCCGGCGGATCGCCACGGCCGTCGGCAAGTACTGGGTCACCAAGCGGGGGCCGGCCTTCACCGCGGAGGCCCTGGAGTGCCTCGGCGGCAACGGCTACGTCGAGGAGTCGGGCATGCCCCGGCACTACCGCGAGGCCCCGTTGCTGTCGATCTGGGAGGGCTCGGGCAACGTCAACGCCCTGGACGTGCTGCGGGCCCTGAGTCGCGACCCCGGCACGGCGGAGGCGCTCTTCGCCGAACTGGCGCTCGCGCAGGGCGCCGACGCGCGGCTGGACGCGGCCGTGACCCGCCTCAAGGGATGCCTGGCCGAGGGCTCACCGGCGGGCGCGCGCCGCCTGGTGGAACTCATGGCGCTGACCCTCCAGGGCTCCCTCCTGGTCCGCCACGCCCCGTCCGCCGTCGCGGACGCCTTCTGCGGGACCCGCCTCGGCGGCGACTGGGGTCACGCCTTCGGCACGCTGCCCGCGGCAGCCGACGTCGACGCGATCCTGGAGCGGGCGCTGCCGACGGCCTGACCGGCGGACGTCGGGCGCGGGGTGCCGCGCCCGACGCCCGCCTCGGCGCGCCCGCGGGACTGGCGGGGCGCCACCGCGTGGCGGGCGCCGGCGGGGCGCCGGCCGCAGTGCGACGCGCCCGGCGGGTCGTCGGGCGCGTCACGGGGCGGGCGACAGGGCGCAGCCCGGTGCAGGCAGCCGGCGGGTCGTCAGCTGTGTGACGGCTGACCGGTCATCACCCGCTCCGCACGGCGGCCGGCGGGGCACGCAGCCCCGGCGCGGGCCGACGGCCGGGCACGCGCGGGCCGACGGCCGGGCACAACCCCGGCGCGGGCCAACAGCCAGGCACAACCCCGGTGCGGGCCAACAGCCGGGCGCAGCCCCGGTGCGGGCCTGCGGAGCGTCACCAGCGCCATGGGCACGCCTGGCGCGTCGTCAGCCGCGCCATGGGGCGACCGGCAGGCACAGCCTCAGCGCACGCGGCCGGCGGGGCGTCACCCGCCGCAGGGTGGTCGGCGGAGCGCACAACCCCACGGCCCGCCGGCGGTCGGGGCGCACCCCCGGCGCGGCGCGCCGGGCGGGGCGTCACCCACGCCTCGGGGCGGCCGGCCGGCCGTCACCCGCGGGGCCGAGGAGCGGCCGAGGGGCTCATGCACGACGGCACGCCGGGGCGGGTCACCAGGTCTCGCGGCTCCACCGCGGGCCGAAGCGGGCCCATTCGGCGTCCCACTGCCGCATGCGGCCCCGTTCCAGGCGGTCGCGCAGCAGGCGGCCGGCGACGAAGGGGACGGCCGCGGTGCTCAGCCCCACCAGGGCGCCGACCACGGCGGCACGCGTGCGGGCCTGGACGGCCGTGGCCGGCCGGGTCACCAGCCGGCCCCGGGCGTCGGTCCAGACGGTGACCCGGGCACCGGCCGGGCTGCCCGGCCGCACCGGGACCTGCCCGGTGTGCGAGGTGCCGTCCGCCGCGGTCCAGCGCACCCTGCCCCAGCCCCGTGAGGCGTCGGAGCCCCGGCCGTTGCCCTTGTCCGCGGACGGCGGGCCGGGGGCCTCCACGACGGCCGCCGTGGGCCGCCATTCGGCACGCTCGCGGGCCAGTTCGTGTTCCACCGCCCGCATCGTCGCCGTACCGCCCGACAGCCCGGCGAGAACGGTGAGCATCCAGGCGGCGAGCACGATCCACGCCTCGACCGTGTCGGCGCGGCGCTTGAGCGGATTGCGGCGCCACCGCCACAGCCACACCTCCGGACCACGGAACGCCATCGCAGGCACCTTCCTCACGAGCGCACGGACATGCCGGACCGCCCTCCCATACGGGAGACGCCTCCCCGATGCTCACGTCGTCTTCCCCGGCGTCGCGGGCCCATGGCCGTCCGGCCCCGCGCGGCGGTGTCCGGCGCCCCGCGCGCGAGCGGGCCACTCGCCCCCCTGCGGCGCCAGACACCACAGCGCCGGCCTGCACCGACGCCGTATCGGAGGTGACTGTCGGTGCCGGGGTGCAGACTGACCCATGTCCGAGACGAAGACGTCGACGAAGACGTCGCGGAGGTGATCGGCATGACCGAGGTACTGCTCGCCGTGGGCACACGAAAAGGCCTGTTCATCGGCCGGCGGCGAGGCGGATCGTGGAAGTTCGACGACAGTCCCCACTTCAACGCCCAGGCGGTCTACTCGGTCGCCCTCGACACGCGCGGCGCCACCCCGCGGCTGCTGGCGGGCGGGGACAGCTCGCACTGGGGCCCGTCCGTCTTCCACTCCGACGACCTGGGCCGCACCTGGACGGAACCGGCGCAGCCGGCCGTGCGGTTCCCCAAGGACACGGGCGCCTCGCTGGAGCGGGTGTGGCAGCTGCACCCGGCGGCGGCCGAGCCGGACGTGGTCTACGCGGGCACGGAACCGGCCGCGCTGTACCGCTCCGAGGACCGCGGCGAGAGCTTCGAGCTGGTCCGGCCGCTGTGGGAGCACCCCACCCGGTCCTCCTGGGTGCCCGGCGGCGGCGGTGAGGGCCTGCACACGGTGCTGACCGACCACCGGGACCCCCGGGCCGTCACGGTCGCCGTCTCCACCGCGGGGGTGTTCCGCACCTCCGACGGCGGAGCCAGCTGGACCCCCTCCAACTCCGGGGTGTCCGCCGTGTTCCTGCCGGATCCCCAGCCCGAGTTCGGCCAATGCGTGCACAAGGTCGCGCGGGACGCGGCGAACCCCGACCGGCTGTACCTGCAGAATCACTGGGGCGTGTACCGCAGCGACGACGCGGGGGCGCACTGGACCGACATCGGCGAGGGCCTGCCGTCGACGTTCGGCTTCGCGGTGGCCGCCCACCCGCACCGCGGCGACACGGCGTACGTCTTCCCGATCAACGCCGACGCCGACCGGGTGCCCGCGGGACACCGGTGCCGGGTCTTCCGGACGGCGGACGCCGGCAAGAGCTGGGAGCCGCTCGCGGCCGGCCTGCCGCAGGAGGACCACTACGGCACCGTGCTGCGGGACGCGCTGTGCACCGACGACGCCGACCCGGCGGGCGTGTACTTCGGCAACCGCAACGGCGAGGTGTACGCGTCGGCGGACGACGGCGACAGCTGGCAGCAGCTCGCCTCCCACCTGCCGGACGTGCTGTGCGTGCGGGCGGCGGTGATCGGTTGAGCAGGGCAACGCACCGCGCCGCGGGGCCCGTTCACGAGGCGCCCGGGCCCCGGCCGTCACCGGCCGGGCTCGGGCCACCGCTTGATCGGCGCCCCGCGCGCGGCAGTAGGGTGACGGCCGTGGCACCACGACCCTTGCATGAGATCGTCGAACCGGGCTGGGCGAAGGCCCTCGAACCCGTCGCCGGAAGGATCGCCGAAATGGGCGACTTCCTGCGCGCGGAGATCACCGCCGGGCGCACCTACCTCCCCGCCGGGCAGAACGTCCTGCGCGCGTTCCAGCAGCCGTTCGACGAGGTACGCGTCCTGATCGTCGGGCAGGACCCGTACCCGACCCCCGGGCACGCGGTGGGGCTGTCGTTCTCGGTGGCGCCCGACGTGCGCCCGCTGCCGGGCAGCCTGATCAACATCTTCCGCGAGCTGAACAGCGACCTGGGGCTGCCCCAGCCCTCCAACGGCGACCTGACGCCGTGGACGCGACAGGGGGTGCTGCTGCTCAACAGGGCTCTGACCACCGCGCCCCGCCGGCCCGGCGCCCACCGCGGCAAGGGCTGGGAGGAGGTCACCGAGCAGGCCATACGCGCCCTGGCGGCGCGCGGCAAGCCGCTGGTGTCGATCCTGTGGGGGCGGGACGCCCGCAATCTGCGCCCGCTCCTCGGCGACCTGCCCTCGGTCGAGTCCGCCCACCCCTCCCCCATGTCGGCCGATCGCGGCTTCTTCGGCTCCCGTCCGTTCAGCCGCGCCAACGACCTGCTGACCGGGCTGGGCGGACAGCCCGTGGACTGGCGCCTGCCGTGACCTCCCACCAGGGCACCCGGGACGAGGCGGCGGCAGGCCAGTGGGACGCCGCCGAGGCGTCCGGCTTCCTCGCCGTGGACTCCGGCGGCTCCGGTCTGCGCGTGGTCGTCGGCACGGCCGGGCGCGGACCACTGGCGCGGCGGGACTGCAGGGAGCCCGTGCGCACCGGTGCCCGGGGAATCGACCCGGGGCACCTGATGGAGCAACTGGTGCCCATCCTCAGGGCGCTGACGGAGGAGACAGGGGTTCGGCGCCCGGCCACGGCGGTCGTCGGCGCCGCCGGGTTCGCCACCCTGGGGGACGCGCTGCGGGCCGAACTGCCCGGGGCCCTGGCGCGGGAGTTCGGCGTGCGGACGGTCGCGCTCGCCGCCGACGCCGTCACCGCCTACGCCGGCGCCCTGGGCGCGCGGCCCGGTGCCGTGGTCGCGGCCGGCACCGGCCTGATCGCGATCGGCACCGATCTGACGGGCTGGCGCCGCGCGGACGGGTGGGGTCACCTGCTCGGCGACTGCGGCAGTGGGGCGTGGATCGGGCGGGCCGGCCTGGAGGCCGCGCTGCGCGCCCACGACGGGCGGGACGGCGGTTCGACGGCTCTGCTGGCCGCGGCCCAGGAGGAGTTCGGGCCGATGTCCGCGCTGCCCGGCAAGCTCTACCCGCGCTCCGACCGCGCCGCCGTCCTGGCCTCCTTCGCGCCCCGGGTCGCCGCCAGCGCCGGGGGCGATCGGGTCGCCGCGGGCATCCTGCGCGCGGCGGCGCGGCACATGGCCGAGTCGGCCGCCGCCGTCTGCCCGCCCTCCGGCGAGCCCCGGATCGCCCTGACCGGCGGCCTGTTCACGATGGGCGACCCCCTGCTGCTCTCGCTGGAGGAGGAGCTGGCCCGGCGGCTGCCGCACGCGCTGCGGGTGCCCGCCCAGGGCGACCCGCTGCACGGCTCGGTGCGGATCGCCGCCGACCTGGCAGGCGGCACCCTCGCCCTGCCGGCCGACGAGAAGATGCTGCACGTCACGACGCCCGGGGCGGACTGATCCCCGCGATCCGCACGTGCCGGACAAGTACCCCATGTGCCGCGCGAGTTGTCACAGCGCGTCCCGTTCCGGGCACTGATCGACACGGACCCGTACGTAACTCATCAGACAAAAGGGGACGGAAACCGCTCACCTGCACCCTCCCCGAACAGGAGAACCCCGAAAGCCAGTAACATGCGGCGCCATGAGCTCCCCCACTGGGCCCGCGTCCGGCCTGCCAGTACGAATGCCGCGCCCCCGCCAGCCCGGACGGCACCGCCGACCGGAACCGCTGGCGGCTCCCGAGGGCGCGCCCGCGCTCGTCCTCGCGGTGCCGGGCACGCCCGGCGCCGCCACGCGCAGCCTCGCCGAGGAGGTCGTGAGCATCGCACGCTCCGAACTCCCCGGCCTCGACGCGCGGATCGGGTACCTGGACGGGGACGACGCCGACCACCCCACGCTGCAGTCCGTGCTCTCGCGCGCTGCCGAGGAGCGCACCGCCCGCTACGAGCAGGCGCTGGCCGCCGGCGTGGAGACCAGGGCGCCCGAGGGCCCCGTCGCCGTCGTGGTGCCGCTGCTGGCCGGTCCTGACAGCGCCCTGCTGCGCCAGGTGCGCCAGGCCGTCATGGACAGCCGGGTCGCCGCCGAGCTGACCGACGTCCTCGGCCCGCACCCGCTGCTCGCCGAGGCGCTGCACGTGCGGCTGTCCGAGGCGGGCCTGGCCCGCGCGGACCGTGCCCGCCTGTTCACGGTGGCGACCGCCGCCGACGGCATCATCCTCGCCTCCGTGGGCGGCGACGAGGCCGTGCAGGCCGCCGGGATCACCGGCATGCTGCTGGCCGCACGCCTCGCCGTCCCGGTCATGGCGGCCGCCCTGGACCAGGAGGGCTCGATCGCGAACGTCGCCGAGCAGCTGCGTGCCTCCGGTTCCCAGCAGCTGGCCCTGGCGCCGTACCTGATCGGCCCGGAGATCGACGCCGGGCTGGTCGCCGCGGCCGCCGAGGAGGTGGGCTGCGCCGCCGCCGAGGCGCTCGGCCCCTACCCGGCCATCGGCAAGCTCGCCCTGGCCAAGTACACGACGGCGCTGGGCATCGCCCCGCAGCAGGCGCAGGGCATCCCGGTGCGCTGAGCCTCCGCGTCACCCGCACGCCCAAGGGCCCGCTCCGTATGCCGGAGCGGGCCCTTCGTACACCGCCGCGCGGGGTGCGTGGCGCAGACTCAGCCGAACACCACGCAGGAGGCCGCGGGCACGCCGACGGCGCCCGTACGGTGCGGCAGCCCGGTCTCCGGGTCCACGGCGAACCAGGTCACGTCCCCGGAGCGCTCGTTGGCCACGTAGAGGCGGCCGTCGAAGAGGGTGAGCGCGCGCGGCCAGTGGCCCCCGCACGAGACGGTCCCCAGCAGGCGCAGCCGCTCCCTGTGCCCCTCGACCGCGAAGACGGACAGGACGTCCTCGCCGCGCGTCGCGGTCCACAGGAAGCGGCCGTCGGGAGCGACGACGACGCCGGAGGGGTAGGCGTCCCCGGCCGGCGCGTCGGGCAGCACGGGGGTCTCGGTCAGCGGCTCCAGCGCGCCGGCCGCCGGATCCCAGCGGCAGACGGTGACGGAGGGGGTGAGCTCGTTGACGACGTAGGCGTGCTCGCCGCCGGGGTGGAAGGCCAGGTGCCGGGGCCCGGAGCCGGGGCGCAGGGCGATCTCGCGGTGCAGCAGGAGACGGCCGTCCGTCAGGGTGCACACCCGCACCGAGTCCGTTCCCAGGTCGACACTGACGGCCCAGCGGCCGCTCGGGTCGGGCTGCACCTGGTGGGCGTGCGGGCCGCGCTGGCGGCGCTCGTGCGGGCCGGAACCGGTGTGCCGGAGCACGTCGGACGGGGCATGGTCGAGGAGCCCGTCGGGGCCGACGGGGACGGCCGTGACGCTGCCCGAGCCGTAGTTGGCGGTGAGCACGTGCCCGTCGAACAGGCTCAGGTGGGTGGGGCCGCTGCCGCCGACCCGCACGGGCGGACCGGCAGGTTCGAGGGTGCCGTCCTTCACACGGTAGGCGGCCACCGCGCCCTCGGACGTCTCGCTCACCGCGTAGAGCGTGCCGCCGTCGGGTGACAGGGCCAGGTAGGACGGGTCGCGGAGCTGGCCGGCGCCGCTGAGCACGGTCAGCGCGCCACCGTCCGCGGCGACGGCCGCGGTGACGATGCCGGGCCCTCCCGCCGCCGTGAACGATCCGATGAACGCCCGCTCCCGCCGTCCGCCGCCGTCTGCCACCGCAGTCCCCTCTCGGTCGTGCCGTCCGGGCGACGGTAGCAGCCGATCAGGCCAGGTCTAGACCAAGCGGCGTACGGCAGCGCGCGTGTCAGGCGCCGACCAGCGGCGACCGCGAGGGCGCGCGCAGGGGCCCGGCGAGGTCCGCCAGGGCCCGCTCCAGGCCGTGCAGGTGGGCGAGCGCGGGTTCCGTCGCCGCCGGCGGGTGGGCGGCGGCCGTCGCCATGTGCTCGGGGCGGCCGGCGGTGAGCGCCTCCACCGCGGCCTCCACCCGCCAGCAGGCGGCGGCCAGGCGGGCGTCGTGGGAGGCCTCGGGGTCGGCGGCGACGGCCACCAGGCCGCGGATCTCGCGGGCGCAGTCGTCGAGCAGGCCGAGCACCCGCCGGGCGCGCCGCTTGCGGCCGAGCAGCGGGTTGAGCGGGTGCACGAGCGGGGCGACGGACAGCCGCACCCGGCCGAGCAGCTGCTCCAGTTCGGCCACGCGCGGTGCCGGGTCGGCGTCCGGGACGCCCGCCAGCCGGGCGGCCGCCTCGGCGGTGCACGCGTGGACGCAGCGCAGGGCGCGCTGGATCCACGCGTCGGTGACGGCATGGGTGGTCACCGGCAGGACGAGGAGGACCGCCAGCGCCGCGCCGAGCGCACCGACGCCGGTCTCCGCGAGCCGCAGCGCGAGCAGCCCGGGGCTCAGCACGCCGAGGAGGCCGTAGAGCGACTCCGCGAGGAGCGTCACCCAGAGCATCATCCAGGTGTACGACACGGCGGCCGTGTAGAAGATGCCGAAGACGCACACCGCGGCCAGGACGGCGGTGGGCGCCGCGGCCCCGTGCAGCGGGACGGCGACCAGGACGCCGAGGCCGATTCCGATCAGCGTGCCGAGCACCCGGCGGAAGCCGCGCACCAGGGTCTCCCCGCGGGAGACGGTGTTGACGAAGATCCACCAGGTGGCGCCGACGGCCCAGTACCAGCGCTGCCCCGACACCAGCTGGCCGGCGGCGAGCGCGAAGGCGGAGCCGGCGACCGCCTGCACGGCCTGCCGGGTGGTCACGCGGGCCAGCCCCGTCCCGCCGGGCGGGGCCGGTGCGGCGGCCGGGGGCAGCCGGCGCTCGTAGCACCACAGCCCGAACCGGACGGCCGCCGCGCTGAGCACCGACAGGACGACGGCCGCGGACAGCTCGGGCAGCCGCTCGGCCGTGGCGTGCAGGAACTGCACCACGAAGAAGGTCATGAAGGCGAAGACGCCGAGGCTGTGTCCGCGCGGTCCCCAGCGGCGCGCGTGGACGCCCGCGCCCACCACGGCGAGGAGGACCAGGTCCCGCGCCACCGGATGGGCGTGCAGCTCCGCGGCGGCGGCCAGGACGGGCAGCCCGACGACGGGCAGCAGCGCGGTGGTGACGGCCTGGGCCCGGACCGTGGGGTCGGCGACGGTGAACAGGGCCAGCAGCGCGGCGAGCCCGCCGGTGACGACGCCCTGGAGCGAGAACCCCGCCAGGCCGCAGACCACGACCGCCAGGCCGATGCCGAGGACGGCCCGGGCGGCGAAGCGCAGCCGCGCCCGCCCCGGGTCCGGAGCCACGAACACCCTCTTCAGCACGGCGCACTGCCCCCTTCACCCACGGCACGAAAAAGGCGCCGCGGGATCCGCAGCGCCATCGACGCGTCCATCACAGCATCACGGCGGGCCATGGCTCAAGTGCTTCGTTCACGAGTGGGCCATTGGCACAGTGAACGACCACCCCGAGTGGCCGACGACAGGCCAATGGAACGCCGGGCGTGGCTCATCCGAATCGGGCCCGCATGAGCCATTGGTACTGTCGTGGTGATCACGACCGACGAGGAGGCCGGTACCGCCATGGCCGTGGACGAGCTCGACACGCGCATCCTGCGGCTGCTGCTGGAGCAGCCACGCACGAGTGTGCGCGAGTACGCCCGCATCCTCGGTGTCGCCCGCGGCACCCTCCAGGCGCGGCTCGACCGCCTCGAACGGGACGGTGTGATCACCGGCACGGGCCCGAGCCTCTCCCCCGCCGCGCTGGGCCACCCGGTGCTCGCGTTCGTGCACATCGAGGTCACCCAGGGCCACCTGGACGACGTGGGCGACGCGCTGGCCGCGGTGCCCGAGATCGTCGAGGCGTTCTCCATCACCGGGGGCGGGGACCTGCTGACGCGGGTCGTCGCACGGGACAACGCCCATCTGGAGGACGTCATCCAGAAGCTCATCAGACTGCCGGGCGTGGTGCGCACCCGCACGGAGGTGGCGCTGCGCGAGCGCGTCCCGCACCGGTTGCTGCCGCTGGTGGAGTCGGTCGGGCGTACGGCTGGCAGGTGACCCGCCCGGCGCCGGTGGCAGCCGCCCGGCCGCGCGGAGGGCGCGCGCGGTGCCGGAACCGCGGGTGAGCGCCCTGCCGGTCCGCCACGTCACCGAACCGCTACCGGGCCGGGGTCTCCCGGTGCGCGCCCGCCGACTCGGCGGATCACCGACGCGACAGGGCCCCTGTGCGGGTGGGGGCGCGTCGGCGAACCGGCGCAGCGGGGCCTCGCCCGGCGCGGGACCGCCGGCCCGCGACGCGCGGGACGGCCCGGAAGACGCCGCCTGCCTTCGGGAGCGTCCACCTTCGGGAGCGGTCACGACCGGCGGCGGGAGCGTCCACCTTCAGGAGCGGTCACGACCGGCGGCGGGGGCGTCCGCGCCGGCCGGCTTTGGCGGTGTCGGAGCCGCCGCGCGCCTTGCGGCCCGCCGTCCCACCCGCCGCGGGCTGGCGCCGGGCGCCGGCCGCGTCGGAGCGCTTGCGCACAGGCTCCGCCTCGGGCTGCTGGGGCCGGCTCCGCCCCCGGGTGCTGTTGACCGTCCGGCCACGGACGACGCCGATGAAGTCCTCCACCAGGTCGGTGGTCGCCTCCTCGGGCCACGACAGCGCCACACCGGACTGCGGGGCGTCCACGACCGGCCGGTAGGTGAGGTCCCTGCGGTGGTGCAGACGGGCGAGGGACTGGGGGACGACGAGCACTCCCACGCCGGCGGCCACGAGCTCGATGGCGTCCGCGGTCGTGGCGGGACGCTCGAAGGCGGGCAGGCCCGGCGGCCGCTCCCAGCCGAGGACGTCGTCCAGGGGGTGGAGGACGACCTCGTCGGCGAGATCGTTCAGCGACACTTCCTCCGCCGCCGTCACCAGGTGGTCCTTGGGCACCACGACCACCGTCGTCTCGGTGTAGAGGGGGATCGCGTGGAAGTACGAACGGTCCACGGGCAGCCGTACGATCGCCGCGTCCGCCTCGCCGCGGCGCAGCACCCCGGACGCGTCGGCGGCCGCGACCTGCATCAGGTCCAGGGGGACGTCGGGCAGGCGTTCGTTCCAGATCCGCACCCACTTGGCGGGCATCACCCCGGGGACGTACGCGAGCCGGAACGTAGGGGATGCTTCCGAGCCTGTCACCCCGCCAGGTTACCCGGCGTGGTCGGAGCCCCCGCGCGCGGTCGATAGTCTGGACACCATGAAGTCGCACCGGACCACCCAGACGATGAAGCCCGCCACCGCGGCGAAGAAGCTGGGTGTGTACCTCCCCGCCACGCCCGCCGAGTTCCAGGAGGGCGTCGTCTCGCGTGCCGAGCTCGACGAGCTCCAGGCGAATCCGCCCGAGTGGCTGCGGGAGCTGCGGCGCAACGGCCCGCACCCCCGCCCGGTGGTCGCGGCCAAGCTGGGCGTCTCCATCGCGGGCCTGGCCCGGGGCGGGGTCACCGAGCCGCTCACCACGGAGCAGATCGAGGCCCTGAAGAACGACTCCCCCGAGTGGCTGCGGAAGGAGCGCGCCACGCAGGCCGAGGCCCGCAAGGAGGCGGCTCGGCTGAAGAAGCGGGACGCCGAGCGCGCCGAGCAGGGCGACCGGCGGTCCTGACCGGCGCGGCGGCCGTGGCTCGCCCCGGAACGCGGCCCCGCCCTCGCCCTCGCGCCCGGGGAGGCAGCAGCGCCTCCAGGCGGCCGGAGCAGGACGGGTCGCGGTCGAGGACGGCCTGGAGATCCTCGCGGATCAGCCGTGACAGCGGGA
>NZ_JBEYXZ010000027.1:0-1341 GCF_040645305.1 Streptomyces sp. NPDC046831
CGGGCAGCGGGCCGCACGACCCCGAGGGCACCGCGGTCACCGACCGCCGAGGCCCTACGCCGGTGCCACCCGCGGGTGGCACCGAGCACCGCGACGGCGGTCTCACCTCAGCGGGACGCGCCCGGACGGAACCGGCGGTACAGGGTGGCGCCACCGAGCACCAGCGCCGCGCCCGCGGCGATGGTGGGCAGTGCCTGGTCGGCGCCGGTGTGGGCCAGGGACGACGACGCCTCGGCCTGAGGCGCCGGGTGCGGCTTGGGCGCCGGCTGCGACCGGGGCGGCGCGGACGGCGCGGGCAGCGTCGACGGGGTGACGCCGTCCTCGGGCTCCTCGCCGTTGGTGGACGAGTTGTCTTCGGCCGGGTTGCCGATGCCCACGACGTTCACGGAGTTGCCGCTGACGTTGACCGGCAGGTGCACCGGAATCTGGATGTCGTTGCCCGAGGCGATGCCGGACGAGTTCGACGTGGCACCGTGCGCGGTCGCGCCGCCTCCCCGCGCCTCCTCCCTGCCGTGGTGGCCCGCCCGGTCCTCGTGCTTACTGTCGCCGGACTCGTTGGCGCACCGGTTGCCCACCGCGGGGTTCAGGAGCCCCACCACGTTCACCGTGTTCCCGCACACGTTCACCGGGAGGTGCACCGGAATCTGAACGGTGTTGCCGGAGACCACACCCCGCGATCCGGCCGCGGCGCCGTCCGCCGCGGAGTCGGCGTACACCGGCGCCGCCATGGCCATCGCGCCCGAGGCGGCGGCGACGGCGATCACACTGTTCCGGGTGACCCGTTTCATAGGTTCCTTGCCTTCCAGACATGGTCGCGGGCGCTCACCCGCACCGGGTAAAACGCCGGTGACCCGTCCGAGTTATGGCTTATCGACCGTTCACCCCATCGAGCGGTCCGGTTTTCGAACGCGAGGTAAAGCCGTGCGGGGACCACGGACGTCGGCCGCCCGTACGACCGCCGGCCGTGCGCGCAGTGCGCGGCTCCGGCCGCCGGGAAGCGGGCCAGGGGCCGGGACGGGGAGCCGGCACCCGGGCGCGGGTCACCGGGACGCGGGGGCGGTCCGGCAGGTACGGGAGCCGGCCGCCCGAGCGCGGAGCCGATCGCCGGGACGCGGGCCGAGCTGCCCGGACGCGAGAGCCCGTCGCCGGGACGCGCGCGGAGGAGCCGGAACGCGAGGCCGGTCACCCGGGCTCGGGAGCCAGTCACCCGGGCTCGGGGACTGATCGCCGGGACGCGGAGGCCGGCCGCAGGACGCGAGACCGGCCACCCGGGCACGGGCACCGACCGCCAGGACGCGAAGGCCCGCCGCCAGGACGCGAGACCGGCCACCGGAGACAGGC
>NZ_JBEYXZ010000027.1:1438-21395 GCF_040645305.1 Streptomyces sp. NPDC046831
GTCACCGACCACCAGGACGCGAAAGCCCGCCGCCAGGACGCAAGACCGGCCACCCGGGCACCGGGCACCGACCACCAGGACGCGAAAGCCCGCCGCCAGGACGCAAGACCGGCCACCCGGGCACCGGGCACCGACCACCAGGACGCGAAAGCCCGCCGCCGGAACGCGAGACCGGCCACCCGGGCACAGGCACCGACCACCAGGACGCGAAAGCCCGCCGCCGGAACGCGAGACCGGCCACCGGAGACAGGCACCGACCGCCAAGACGCGAAAGCCCGCCGCAGGACGCGAGACCGGCCACCCGGGCACCGGGCACCGGGCACCGGGCACCGACCACCAGGACGCGGGACCAGGAGCCGGAACGCGGGACCCGCCGCCGGAACGCGGGACCGGTCGCCCGGAGCGGAAGCCGGTCAACCCGGGTAGGGGGACGCCGGCCGCCGGTACGCGGGGACAAGCGCCGGCACACCCGCCCCGTCCCCGGGGATCACGGCGGGGCACCAAGACCCGAGGCGCCGGGAGGCGAGGCCCGGGGGCTGCGCCTATGGTGTTCGAGGGCGCGGTTCACGGCCCGCAGCGGAGCGTCTTGGGAGGCATCGATGCCGTCCATGCTGTCGGTGCGACCCGCGGTCCGGCGCTGCGCGTGCGCCGGGGCCCTCACGCTGGCCCTGCTGGGAGCGGGTCTGCCGGCGTCGGCCGCGGACGGCGACGGCCCCGGTCTGCACCGGTTCTACAGTCAACGGGTGACGTGGGCGTCGTGCGGCGCGGACAGGCCGAGGGACCTGCAGTGCGGAAAGGTCACCGTCCCCCTCGACTACGCCCGTCCGGGGTCGGGGACGCTCGAACTGGCGCTGGCCCGCTACCGGGCGAGCGGCCCGTCGCGCGGCTCGGTGGTGCTCAACTTCGGCGGACCCGGCGGCGCCGGGGTGCCGGCGCTGGCCGCCGGGGGCCGCGAGTTCATGGACCTGACCAACGGCTACGACGTGGTCGCCTTCGACCCGCGCGGCGTGGGCCAGTCCTCACCGGTGAGCTGCGGCACCGGCTCCGCGCTGTACGAGGTGCTGTCGGCCGACGACGCGGCCGCCGGCGATCCGCAGGCCGCGCTGGAACGGTGGCGCAGGGCGGCGGCGGAGTGCGCCGCGCACGCCGGTGCGGTGCTGCGCCACATAGGCACCGTCGACTCGGCGCGCGACCTGGACGTCATCCGCCAGGCACTCGGCGACAAGAAGCTGAACTACCTGGGTTTCTCGTACGGCACCCGGCTCGGCGCGGTCTACGCGGCCGAGTTCCCCGACAAGGTCGGGCGGATGGCCCTGGACGGAGTGGACACGCTCACCGAGCCGTTGGCGGAGCAGGGCCGCGTGGCGGCCGAGGGGCAGCAGGCCGCCTTCGACGCCTTCCTCCACTGGTGCGTGCGGGACCTCGCCTGCCCGTTCGGGGACGACCGGCGTACGGCGCGTGCGCGGGTCCTCCGGCTCGTCCGCTCGCTCGACCGGGACCCCGTGCCGATGGTGTTCGGCGGTGAGCTCTCCGGTCAGGCCCTCGTCGGGGCGATCAGCCAGGCGCTCTACAGCAAGCGGCTGTGGCCCCTGCTGGAGCACGCCGTCGCCTCGCTGGTCGAGGACGGCGACACACGGCGAATCGAGGCCTTCACCTCCGGTGGTGTCACGCTGCCGGGACGGCGGGGCCCCGCGCCGAAGGCTCACGGCGTCCTCGTCGACCCCGAGGACGTCCCGCCGGACAACCTGGCGGCGGCGATGATGGCCATCAACTGCGCGGACGACCCCGACCGGCCCGGCGCCGACCGGATCGGCAGGGACCTCGCCCGGCTGCGCACCGAGTACGAGCAGGCCTCACCCGTCTTCGGCCGGTTCCGGCTGAACGGGCTGCTGATGTGCTACGGCCGCCCCAAGGGCACGGACTTCGTCCGCGAGCGGGTGAAGAACCTCGAGGTGCCGAAGATGCTGCTGGTCGGGACGCGCGGCGACCCGGCGACCCCGTACCGGTGGACCGTGGAGACGGCGAAGCGGCTCGGCTCCTCGACCGTGGTGCTCGACAACAGGGGGCAGGGGCACACCGGGTACGGGTCCTCCAAGTGCGTGCACCGCAAGGTCGACGACTTCCTGCTGTACGGCTCGCTGCCGCCCAGCGGCAGTTCCTGCCCGGCGGACCCGGAGCCGGACGCCGGCGACTGAGGGCCCCGCCGCACGGGTCCGCGGAGGCGCGCCGCACCGGTGCCTCGGGCAACCGGACGCCGCGCCATCCGGGGCTCGGGCCGTCGGAACTGCTCCACATGCCCGACCTGTCCATCGGTCCTATCGTGCTGTCATGGAGCATCTCCTGAGTCCTACGAGCCTCGCCGTACTGCGGCGCCCGCGCCCCTATCCGGCGGTGTCGGTGCTGACGCCGACGCACCGCCGCGAGCCCGAGAAGACGCAGGATGCGGTCCGGCTCCGCAATGCGGTGGCCGAGGCCAAGAAGCGCCTGGAGTCCGATCCGGCGGTCACCCGGGAGCGACGCGCCGACGTCGTCCGCCAGCTCGACAGGGCCCTGACCGAGGTGGACCTGACGTTCGCCGAGGACGGGCTGGCCATCTTCGCCGCGCCGGGCGAGCACCAGGTGTGGTCGCTCTCCCGCCCGGTGCCGGAGCGGGTGGTGCTGTCGGACACCTTCCTGACCCGGAACCTGGTCTCCGCGCAGGCCGCCGAGCGCCCGTTCTGGGTGCTGTCGGTCTCCGCCGACCGCGTGACCCTGTGGAGCGGCGCGGCCGGCCACGTGACCGAGGAGCGCACCGGCGGCTTCCCGCTCATCAGGCGCCTCGTCGAGAACTTCGACGCGGAACGGCGGCTGCAGATCGGTGACAACCCGAGCGCCTTCCGCGCCCAGGACACCCGCCAGTTCCTGCGGGAGGCCGACGGCGCGCTGGGCGCACTCCTGCGCCGGCACCCGCGTCCCCTCTACGTCACCGGTCAGCCGGCGGCGCTGTCGGCCCTCGACGAGGTGGGCAGCGCGGCCCGCGGTGCGACGCACGTCCCGCGCGGCGGTCTGGCGCACGGCACCCCGGAGGCCGTCTGGCGCGCGGTGGGTCCGGTGCACGAGGCACGGCTCCGGCACGAGGCCGAGGCCGTGGCGCGGGCCCTGGAGACGGCCCGCGGGCGCAAGGAGTTCGCCGCGGGCGTCGACGAGGTCTGGCAGAGCGCCCGGGAGGGCCGGGTCCGGCTGCTGGCGGTCGAGGAGAACTACCGGGCGACGATGCGCACCGACGCCGGCAGCCACCTGGTCCCGGCCGAGAGCGGCGCCCCCGGTGCCCGCGAGGACATCGTCGACGAGATCGTCGAGCAGTGCCTGGAGACGGGCGCCGCGGTCCACTTCGTCCCGGACGGCACCCTCGGCGAGGAACAGGGGATCGCCGGAGTGCTGCGCTACTGAGTCCCCGGACCCGCGAGGCCGGCTGCCGGAGGCCCGCGCGGCCCGCCCCGCGCGCCGCAGGGGTCCCGCCCGGATCCCGCCTGCCGGGGCCGCGGCGTCGATGCGATGCGTCGCACGGCGACGGCCCGCCCGGTTCGGCGACGGGCTCCGCGGTGCCTGGGGAGACGCCCCCGCGTCCCCGGCGCGCAGGTCCGCGAGCGGGCCCGGAGCATCCGGCCGCGCCCGGACGGACCTCCCACCCGTGCCTGCGGCTCCTGCCCTGCGCCGGACCGCGCCGGCGGAGGGCCCGTCCCGGTCCGGTCCCCACTCGGCCTCCGAGGTCCTACGCTACGGCGGGACCGTCGGCGAGGAGGGAGTGGGCGCGTGGGTGACCTGCTGGGCGTGGCTGTGCTGGGTGCCGGGCACATGGGGTCCGATCACATACGACGGCTGAGCCGGGTGGTGAGCGGTGCCCGGGTGGCGGCCGTGGCCGACCCCGAGACCGCGGCGGCGAGGGAGGCGGTGGCGGGCCTGGACGGGGTCGCCGTGCACACGGACGTGGAGGCGGCGCTGGACGCGCCGGGCGTGGAGGCGGTGCTGGTCGCCTCGCCGGGGCCCGCGCACGAGGAGGCGCTGCTCGCGGCCTTCGCCCGGGGGCTGCCGGTGCTCTGCGAGAAGCCGATGGTGCCCGACTCGGCCGGGGCCCTGCGCGTGGTCGAGGCGGAGGTACGGCTCGGACGGCGGCTGGCGCAGATCGGGTTCATGCGGCGCTACGACGCCGAGTACCGGCGCCTGAAGTCCCTGCTGGACGGCGGCCGGCTCGGCCGGCCGCTGTTCCTGCACTGCACGCACCGCAATGTCTCCTCCCCGCCCCGCTTCACCAGCGCCATGCTGATCAACAGCTCCGTGTCGCACGAGATCGACGCGGCGCGCTGGCTGCTCGGGCAGGAGCCGACCGCGGTGACGGTGCTGCGGCCCCGCCCTTCGGGCGGAGCCCCCGACGGACTGCTCGACCCGCAGTTCGTGCTCCTGGAGACCGACGGCGGCGCCCTGGTCGACGTGGAGGTCTTCGTCAACTGCGGCTTCGGCTACCAGGTGCGCTGCGAGGCCGTCTGCGAGGCGGGCAGCGCGCGGATCGGCGAGGAGCACGCCATGGTGGTCACCGCGCGCGGCAGCGCCGGTGCGGAGGTGCCGCAGGACTATCTCGTCCGGTTCGCCGACGCCTACGACCGCGAGGTGCAGGCGTGGGTCGACGCCACCCGGCGGGGCCGGGTCACCGGGGCGAGCGCCTGGGACGGGTATGCCGCGTCCGCTGTCGCGGAGGCCGGGGTGGCGGCGCTGGAGCGCGGAGGACGGGTGACCGTCGACCTCGCCCCGCGGCCGGAGGCGTACGGCCCTCCGGGCGCCTCCGCCTGATCACCGCTCGCCGGCCCCCGGCGTGCTCGGGGCGTGTGGCACAGGGTCCTCAGGCCATGCCGAACAGCGTGCTCCGACCGCGGTCGACCGCCGCGGTCACGTCCTCACGGCCGGGCGCCACCGCGGCACGGGTGCGCAGCAGGAGGCGGCGCAGTCACTTCACGCGTCGGCCGCGGCGCCGCCCGCCGCCGGAAGTTCCGACGACCTCCGAACAGGCGACCGAGCAGCAGGGGGGACGCCACGCATGAAGCATCAAATGACGTAACCGCCATACGACTTGAGCGACCGCCCGTCTACCGGTAAGGCACCGCCCGGCCGGGTTCGTGAAGACTATGGCATATGCCGGCAGCACCACCGGACCGTGTGTTGCCGAATCCCTTACGGGGCGTCGCGGGCTGTGCCACAGTCGTAACGGTCCCTCCGCCCCCGTGGTCGTACCGTCCCCGTATCGGAGCGCGTCATGCCGTTCCCCCTCCCAGCGGACCGCCCGGCCGCCGAACCGCCCGGGCCCGGCCCGGTCGACGCCCTGATCACCCAGGCCCGCCGGCTCAAGGGCGAGGTCGACGCCGTGCGACGGGTCGCCGGGGGCGACGAGGGCGACGACCTGGATCCCCGGGGCCGCTGGGAGCGCGCGCTGTACGACCTGGCGCTGCACCAACTCGACGACTTGGACCAGCACTTGGCGCAACTGCGGGCCGGCCCGCCGACGGCGCCGGACGCGGCGCCCGCCACCGGGACGGCCTCCGGCTCGCTGCTCGGCCGGGTCGGCAGCGCGGAGTGGAACCTGCTGACGGACGAGGCCAGTTGGTCCGGGGAGCTGTACCGGATCCTCGGCCGCGACGCCGGTGCCGCCCCGCTGCCGCTGGACGAACTGCCCTCCCTGGTGCTCGCCGAGGACCGGCCCGCCCTGACCGCGTCGGTGACGGACTGCCTGGTCGACGCCCGGCCGCTCGACGGGGAGTTCCGGATCGTCCGGCCCGACGGCACGGTGCGCACCGTGCACATGATGGGCGAGCCCGTGCTCGACGCCGACGGCGGCACCGCCTCGATGTGGGCCGTGCTGCGCGACGTCAGCGAACTGCGCAGCAGCCAACGGGCGGTGCGGGAGACCCGTGACGCGCTGCGACGCCACCGGCACCCGCCCCGGACCGGGCAGCAACTCACGGCCGGACCGCAGGAGGCCGCACCGCCGTGGACCGGCGTGCCGCGGCTCCAGGAAGGCCGCCGCCTGGGAGTGGAGGTGGCGGCCGGCCGTCTGCCCGGCCCGGCGGGCGGGCCGGGCGGAGGCGCCTGGTGCGACGCGCTGGAACTGCCGGACGGCGACACCCTGCTCACTGTGGGCCGGCTCACCGGGCCCGGCCCCGGCCCCGGCGCGAGTCGCGGCGCGGCCATGCTGCTGGGGGCGCTGCGCGGCATGGCGATGGCGGGCGCCCGGCCCGGGCGGCTGATGACCCTGCTCGACGAACTGCTGGGGACGACCTCCCACCCGGCCCCGGACAGCGCCGTCTGCTGCCGCTACCGGCCCGGGACCCGCACCCTGCTGTGGGCAGGGACGGGAGGCCCCGCCCCGCTGCTGTTCCGGGACGGGACGGGGCGGGTGCCGGGCGCACCGGACGGCACCCCGTGCGGCGCCGGTGCGCACGCCGCCCGCGGGCAGGCCGAGGTGACCCTCCGCGTGGGCGACCTGCTCCTGCTGCACGCCGGCGGGCCGATGCCGGGCGGCGGTACCGCGGCGGCGGTGAACCGCCTCCTCGGCACGGCTGCACGACGGGGCACCGCGACCACGGCGCGGGACTGCCTGCGGGCGGTCGTGGAGGGGTTCGGCGCGGCCGGAGGCGACCAGGACGCCTGCCTGCTCGTCGCCAGGGTCACCCGCTGACCGTCCGCCGGCGCGACGCGGGCGCGGAAGCGGGCACACCGATCACCGACGGGCTGCCCCGCCCGTACACCCTGCCCGTGGGCCGTGACGTGTCCTAGGCCCGGGCGCCGGCGCCTCCCCGGCCCTTGGGGCCGGGCAGCGCCAGCCTGATCTCCTCCCGCAGTTCCTGCACCCTGGGGCAGCCGGAGTACTCGGCGGTGAGCCGGTACATCTGCCGCAGGCGGTCCCAGGTACGGCGCGAGGAGTTGGAACCCATCGACACCAGGGCCAGTCGCGCGTACCGGTCCGCCTGTTCGGGGTCGTCGGCGATGAAGCAGGCGGAGGCCATCGACAGGTAGTCGAAGATCTTCGACCGCTCCCGGCCGTCGTTGCGCAGGGCCAGTGCCTTGTCCGCGTAGTGCTGCGCGTGCACGGCCGCGCCGGGCTCGAACTCCGCCAGTGTGCGGTAGGCCAGGGCCTGCATGCCGTACAGGTCCGCCTCCTTGAAGGTCTGCATCCAGCTCGGCGCGGGCACGTCGCCCTGGCCGGAGACGAAGAGGTCCTCCGCCTGGCCGAGGGTGCGGCGCATCGCCTGGCCCCGGCCCATCGACGCCTGCGCCCAGGCCTCGATGGTGTGGAGCATCGCCCTGGTCCGCGGCAGCACCTCGTCGCCGGATCCGGACTGGGCGAGCTTCATCAGGTCCAGCGCGTCGTCCGGCCGCCCGAGGTGCACCATCTGCCGGGCCGCCCGCGAGAGCGCCTCGCCGGCCCGGGGCCGGTCGCCCCCCTCCCGCGCGGCGTGGGCGGCGATGACGAAGTACTTCTGAGCCGTGGGCTCCAAGCCGACGTCGTGGGACATCCAGCCCGCGAGGACGGCGAGGTTGGCGGCGACGCCCCACAGGCGCCGCTGCAGGTGGGGCGGGTGGCGGTAGGCCAGCATGCCGCCCACCTCGTTGAGCTGGCCGACCACCGCCTTGCGCTGCAGTCCGCCGCCGCGGGCCGCGTCCCAGGCCCGGAACACCTCGACGGAGCGCTCCAGTTCCTCGATCTCCTCCGATCCGATGGGGGCGGCCTCGTACCGGTCGAACCCGGCCGGGTCGGCGTGCTGAAGTGTGGTGTGCTGGGGAGCGCCGGCCTGCGGGGCCGGATCGGTGTGGAGCCAGTCGTACATGGCACCGCTGAGGGCGGATCCCGCGGCGAGCGCGGCACCCGCGCCCACCAAGCCGCGTCGGTTGAGCATGAGGTCCATTCCCGTGAATTCGGTGAGGACCGCGGCGGTCTGCTCGGGCGCCCACGGCACTCCGTCGGGATGTTCCCCACTCCCGCCGCCCTGCCGTTTCCCCGTACGCCCGTGCCGCACCAGACCGAGGTCCTCGATGGTCACGACACGGCCGAGACGCTCGGTGAACAGGGCCGCCAGCACCCGCGGCACCGGATCGCGCGGGATCTCTCCCGTGTCGATCCAACGCCGCACCCGGGAGGTGTCGGTCGCCAGCTGGGGGTGGCCCATGGCCGCCGCCTGCCGGTTGACCAGTCTCGCGAGTTCCCCCTTGGACCAGCCGGTCAGGCCGAACAGGTCCGCAAGGCGGGTGTTGGGTTGTCCGCTCACGTCAAGCCCCCAGGTACTCGGCTGAGTTGACAGTAGACCCGGGGAGAGTTGCCGGGCGACTATTCGCCAGGCTTCGCCAGGGTGCGCCAGATGGTGTGCCAGTGGCCATCGGGTGTCAGGTAGGAACGCGCCACCCCGACCCGGTCACCGACGGACATTCCCCAGGGTGACCCCAGCGAGCCGGGCCGGGCGGCGCAACCCCCCACGCGGAAGGCACAGCAGGCACACGAAGGGATCTGTATCACCCATGTACGCAGCATCGTCCTCCGTGTCCGCGCCGCCCCGGCCACTGCGCCCCCACCCGGGCGCCGGCGGTCCGCGTCCCGACCCGTTACGACCGGTGGCGGCCGTGCTCGGCGCGGGCCGGGCGCGACGCGGGCCGGGTCCGGCCGCACCAGCGCTCAGCGGGAGACTCGACCTGTCCGGCCCCCAGGGCGCCCAGTTGCGCGCGGTGCTCGCGTCGGTCCACCGGATCTGCCCGGAGTTCGCCCCGGTGCAGGTGCTGCGCCGCAGCGGGCGCTCCGTGCTCCTGGTCGGCACGACCGGACGCACCACGGCCGTCGCCAAGTGCTTACTGGACCACTCGCCCGCGTGGGCCGAACGGTACCGGCACGAAATAGCCGCATACCGCTCGTTCGTCCGGCACCGGCCACCGGTCCGCGTGCCCCGGCTGATCGCGGCGGACCCGGACAACTGCACCCTCGTCATCGAGCGCACGCCGGGCCGGGTGGCGGCACTCCAGCGGCATCCGGCGGACACTCCGCCGCGGGCGGACATCAAGGCGGCCCTCGGCGCGATCTGCCGGCTGAACGCCTGGCGGCCGCCGGCGGGCACGTTCGACGCCCCGCTGGACTACGCGGCCCGCATCGCCCGGTACCACGAGCTGGGGCTGCTCACCGACCGGGACCTGGGCGACCTGCAGAAGCTGCTGCACGGCATCGCCCACGCGGCGGGCCGGCAGGGCATGGGCCAGTTCTGCCACGGCGACGCCCTGCTCGCGAACATGGTGCTGTCACCGGCCGGTCCGGTGCTGGTGGACTGGGAGCACGCGGGCTGGTACCTGCCGGGCTACGATCTGGCGACGCTGTGGGCGGTCCTCGGGGACGCGCCGGTGGCGCGGCGGCAGATCAGCCAGCTCGCCCAGGCGGCCGGGCCGGCGGCGCGTGACGCCTTCCTGGTGAACCTGATGCTCGTGCTGACCCGTGAGATCCGCACCTACGAGACGGCCGTGCAGCGCTCGATGCACGACGCGGCCCCGGGCACGGCCCACCCGGCCGCCGTGCCGTCCGGCGAGGAGCAGCGGCTGCTGCTGCGGCGGCTGCACGACGACTGCCAGCTGGCCCGGCGGGCCGTGCGCGCGGCGGTCGGCACTCGCTGACGCGGGACCGAGGTCCGCGGTGCGCCCGTAGCGGCGGCGCACCGCGGGCCTTCGTCGTGTACGGCTTCCGGGGGTCGGCCGTCCGGGGCCATTGGTGTACGCCTCTGACGCCCCGCAGGCCCCGGGTCCGCCGCGACGAAACTCGCCGGGACCCCGCTTGACATGGGAAATCGCCCCGCTGTGGGCATGATTGACGGATCGTCGGCAAGCCGGTACCACTGTCCCACGCCGGCCCCCGCACGCCCCGCCACGCCCGAGTGCCCCAGGAGGCTTCTTTTGCGAGGATCCGCCCCCGACCCCCAGTCCGTGCCGGCCGGCAGACGGGCCCGCACGGCGGCCGGCGCCGTCGCCGCCGCGGCCCTGCTCCTGCCGCTGCTGGGCGCCGCCCCGTCCGCCGGCGCGGCCCCGTCCGACACCGGCCGGCTGCAGCGGGCGTTCGCCGCCGCGGCCGCGGAGTACCACGTGCCGCAGAGCGTCCTGCTGGGCGTGTCCTACCTGCAGTCCCGCTGGGACGGGCACGGTGGCGCGCCGAGTGTGACCGGCGGCTACGGCCCGATGCACCTCACCGACGCGCGGACCGCGCTGAAGGAGGCGCCGCACCACGGCGAGGGCGCGGAGGACCCCCGGGGCGACGGCGCTCGCCCCGCCCTCCGCGTCACCGCGCGGGTGCCTGAGGCGGCCGCGCTCCCGGCCCGCCTGAAGACGCTGACCAGGGCGGCGCGGCTGACCGGCATGCCGGCCGAGCGGCTGCGCACGGACGAGGCGGCGAACATCGCGGGCGGCGCGGCCCTGCTGGCCGCGGCGCAGCGGGAGCTGGGCGAGCCGCTGAGCCCGGACCCGGCCGACTGGTACGGGGCGGTGGCCCGCTTCTCCGGCGCGGACGACACCGCGACGGCGGCGACCTACGCCGACGACGTGTACGACGTGATCCGCTCCGGTGAGCGGCGCACCACGGACGCCGGGCAGCGCCTGGTCCTCAGCGCCCGGCCCGGCCTCGTGCCCGACACCGCCCAGCTGAGCCGCACCGGGCTGCGCACCGTCTCCGCCGCCGGCACGGAGTGCCCCCCGACGGTGTCCTGCGAGTGGATCCCGGCGCCCTACCAGGAGTTCGGGGACAACGACTACGGCAACCACGACCTCGGCGACCGGCCGGCGTCGCAGCGCATCCGGTACATCGTCGTCCACGACACGGAAGGACGCTGGGACGGTGTCCTGAACATGGTCCAGGACCCGACGTACGTGTCGTGGAACTACACGCTGCGCTCGACGGACGGGCACATCGCCCAGCACGTGAAGGCGCAGGACGTGGCCTGGCACGCGGGCAACTGGTACGTCAACGCCACGTCGGTCGGCCTGGAGCATGAAGGTTTCCTCGCCGAGCCGGACGCCTGGTACACCGAGGCGATGTACCGCTCGTCGGCGCGGCTGGTGAAGTACCTGGCCGTGAAGTACGCCATCCCGCTGGACCGGCAGCACATCCTCGGCCACGACACCGTCCCGGGCCCGACCACCTCGACCGTGTCCGGCATGCACACCGACCCGGGGCCGTACTGGGACTGGCGGCACTACTTCGAACTGCTGGGCAGGCCCCTGCAGCCCACCGCGGGCAAGGACGGCGGGCTGGTGACGATCCGCCCCGACTACACCGCGAACCGGCCGCAGTACACGGGCTGCACCACCGGCGGCACACCGTGCGCGGACCACGGCTCCAGCGAGGTGCGGCTGTACTCGGAGCCCGACACGTCCGCACCGCTGGTCAAGGACATCGGCACGCACCCCGACGGCGGCGTCTCGACGACCGGGGTGAACGACGTGGGTTCGCGGGCCTCGACCGGCCAGCAGTTCGCGGTCGCCGAGCGCAGGGGCGACTGGACCGCGATCTGGTACCTCGGGCAGAAGGCCTGGTTCCAGAACCCGGCCGGGCAGCCGACGGCGGTGGACGCGGCCGGGTTCGTCGTGACGCCCAGGCCGGGGCTGGACAGCGTGCCGGTGTACGGGCGGGCCTATCCGGAGCAGGCCGCCTATCCGGCGGACGTGCCCGTCCAGTCCGTCTCGCCGCTGTCGTACAGGCTGCCGGCCGGGCAGAGGTACGTGGCCGGTGACAAGGTGCCGGGCGAGTACTACTACGCGGTGACCTTCACCACCGACTCGCACCGCGTCGTCGTGGGCGAGGACCTGTACTACGAGATCCAGTACGGCCACCGGGTGGCGTACGTCCGGGCTGCGGACGTGGTGCTGGAGAAGTCGGCGCGGTAGGCCGGCTCAGCCCTGCTGGAACAGCTCCGCGGGGAGCGGTTTCAGCAGGGCGTACAGGTCGTCGGTGATCGGGCGGTCCCACGCGGCGATGGTGACCAGGACACCGTCGCTGCGGTCGAACTGCACGCAGGAGATCCGGCCCTCGGAGAGCTTCAGGCGCCGCACGATCAGCAGGTTGTCGCCCTGCAGCACCGGCACGTCCTCGGTGCCGACGACGGTGACCTCCTCGTCGTTCTCCAGGGCGAGCAGCAGCTGGGCCACCTCGAAGGGGACCTCGCCCTCGGCGACGTCCCGGGCCGGGGAGCCCTCGGGCAGATTACCGATGATCATCGCGGTGCCCCGGCCGCCGAAGAGGTCGTAGCGCAGGAACACACCCTGGCAGGTGCCGTCGGGCGCGGGCAGCAGCCCGGCGCCCAGGTTGCCGGGCCAGTCGCCCGGGTCCATGGCCAGGACGTCGAAGTCGGGCCCGGCGGGCGTGGCACTGCGGCGACGGAGGAACGACATGCGGACATGGTACGTGCCCGCGCCCGCCCCGTGACGTGTGGGCGGCCCCGGGCGGAGGGGAGTCCGCCGGGGGCGGGCGGGCACCCCGCGCCGGGTGCCGGGAGGCCGGCCGCAGACGCCGGGGGAGCCGGCGGCGGACCCTGCGGCGGCAGCCCGGGGGTCACCCCTGCGGTGGGGACGGCGGTACCACCGCCACCGGGCTCGCCGCGTGCAGCAGGACGGCCTGGGTGACGGAGCCCATCATGCGGGCCGGCGCCGGCAGGCGCCTGCGGTGCCGGCCGACCACGACCAGGTCCGCGTCCTTCGACGCGGCGACCAGGTGACCGGCGGCGTCACCGGCCGCCACGCACGCGTCGGCCCGCACCCGCGGGTGCCGTTCGCGGTGCGGCGCCAGGAAGCCCTCGACCAGCGCCCGGGTCTCGCTCTCGACGGCCTCCCGGTCGATCACGGGCGGGGCGAGTTCGCCGGGCGCCAGCCAGGTCCGGGCCGGCCACGGACAGGCGGCCACCACCTGGAGCCGGGCCTCCCGCAGGGCCGCCTCCGCGAAGGCGAAACCGAGCGTGGCCTCGTCGGGGCCGTCGACGTGCAGGCCGACGACGATCCGGGGCCCGGCCTCCGCCGGCGCCTCGCCGTGGACCTCGCGGCCCGGCCGGGGCACGACGACCACGGGGCACTCGGAGTCCCGCGCGGCGGCCAGGCTGTTCGAGCCGAGCAGCAGACTGGCGAAGCCGCCGCGCCCCCGGGAGCCGAGCACCAGCAGTTGCGCGGTGGCGCTCAGCCCGGGCAGCAGGGCGGCGGGGACGCCGTCCAGACCCAGATACTCCACCGGGCCGCCGGCGACGCGTCCCTCCAGGCGGGCGCGGGCCTGGTCGAGCACCGGGTCGTCCTCGCCCTCCGGTGGACCCGCGACCAGGACGTCGGGCCGGGCCCAGGGGGCGTACTGACGCACATGCGCCACGTGCAGCGGGGCCCGGCGCCGGCGGGCGGCGTCGAGGGCCCAGTCCAGGACGCGCAGACTGTCGTCCGAACCGTCGACCGCGGCGACGACCGCGGGGGTGCTCATGTGTTCCTCACCTCCGGGTGGCGACCTCACCCCGCCGGCACCGGCACCGCGCGGGCCGGCGGCCCCGGCAGGGCCTCCCGGGTCACGTGTCCGCACACGGGCGAGGAACACCCCTTGGCCGAGGCGACCGGGCGCCGTCCGGCGAGGTCCGCTCGGATCCGCCCGGTCCCCGTTCCGCACGGCCCGTCCGCCTCACCCGGTCCCCGATCCGCCCGGTCCGCCGGAGCCCGGGCGGGCCGGTACGGGCGCCATCGGGCCCGCGCCCGGTCACGTCAGGTCGAACTCCCCCTCCCGCGCCCCCGACACGAAGGCGCCCCACTCCGCGGGAGTGAAGATCAGGGAGGGGCTCTCGGGGCGGCCGCTGTTGCGCATCGCGATGAATCCCTCGACGAAGGCGATCTGGACATCCCCCAGGCCGCGGCTGCTGGACTGCCACTCGGCCTTGCTCAGGTCCAGTTCCGGCTTGTCCCAACCTGCGAGCGGGTACTGCTGGGTGGTGCTCTCGGCCACGTCCGTGCTCCTCCCGTTTCGTCGTCCGCGGTCAGCCTAGCGATCGCACCGGACCGCCGACAGGCCACGTGAGACGTACGCCGCGCGTCGCGCCACGACGGCGGACCACGCACCGCACGGCGTTCGGCACCGCCCGCCGGCCTCCCGGCGGCCCCGGGGCCGGCGGGCCGACCGCCCACCGGCGCGACGGCCGCTCGCACACCATGGCGCCGCGACCGCGCTCCGGCGAGCGGACGCCGCCCTTCCGCAGGCGGCGGTGGCGGGTGCCGCGGAAAAGTGGCCGCCGGTGTCTTGCCCGGGGGCGGGTGGGCTGGATTACTGATGTCCAGCACATCGACCGAATGATCGGTCGGCAGGATCGACGTGGTGGGTGAGGGAGTCCCCGATGGCGGATGTGACACGGCTGCTGGACGAGGGAGAGCGGCTCGACGCGGCCGGGCTGCGGGCGGTGCAGCTCGAACGGCTGCGGAACACGCTGCGGCACGCCTACGAGAACGTGCCCTTCTACCGGGAGTCGTTCGACAAGGCCGGGGTGGCGCCGGACGACTGCCGTTCGCTCGCCGACCTGGCCCGCTTCCCGTTCACCACCAAGGCGGACCTGCGGGAGAACTACCCGTACGGGATGTTCGCCGTGCCGCGGGACCGCATCCGCAGGATCCACGCCTCCAGCGGCACCACGGGACGCCCGACGGTCGTCGGCTACACCGACCACGACCTGTCCCTGTGGGCGGACATGGTGGCCCGCTCCCTGCGCGCGGCGGGCGCACGGCCCGGCGACACGGTGCACGTGGCCTACGGCTACGGACTCTTCACCGGCGGCCTCGGCGCCCACTACGGCGCCGAGCGGCTGGGCTGCACGGTCGTGCCCGCCTCCGGGGGCATGACCGCCCGCCAGATGCAGCTCATCCAGGACCTGCGGCCCAGGATCATCATGGTGACCCCCTCGTACATGCTCACCCTGCTCGACGAGTTCGAGCGCCAGGGCGTCGACCCCCGCGGCACCTCGCTGCGCGTCGGCGTCTTCGGCGCGGAGCCGTGGACGGAGGAGATGCGCCGTGAGATCGAGGAGCGCTTCGGGATCGACGCGGTCGACATCTACGGGCTGTCGGAGGTGATCGGGCCGGGCGTGGCGCAGGAGTGCGTGGAGAGCAAGGACGGCCTGCACGTCTGGGAGGACCACTTCTACCCCGAGGTCGTCGACCCGGTCACCGGCGAGGTGCTGCCGGAGGGCGAGGAGGGGGAGCTCGTGTTCACCTCGCTCACCAAGGAGGCCATGCCGGTGGTCCGGTACCGGACGCGCGACCTGACGCGGCTGCTGCCCGGCACGGCGCGCGTCTTCCGGCGCATGGAGAAGGTCACCGGCCGCAGCGACGACATGGTGATCGTGCGCGGGGTGAACCTCTTCCCGACCCAGATCGAGGAGATCGTCCTGCGCACGCCCGGCGTCGCACCGCACTTCCAGCTCAGGCTCACCCGCGAGGGCCGCATGGACTCGCTGACCGTGCGCGCCGAGGCCCGTGCCGGCGCCGGCCCCGAGGTGCGGGACGCTGCGGCACGGACCATCGCGGCGGCGGTGAAGGACGGCGTCGGGGTGTCGGTGGCGGTCGAGATCGTCGAGCCGGAGACGCTGGAGCGCTCGGTGGGCAAGATCCGGCGCATCGTGGACCTGCGGCCGCGCTAGACGGTTCCCGGGGCTGCGACGGGTCCCTCCCCCGCCCCCGCAGCCCCGGGACCGTGGCGGCGTCTTCGCTCGCGTCCCCCGAGCGGGGTGAGACTCTCGGCTGCGCGGGGCGGATGCGGTGGAGTGAGGGCCGGAGGTCGCGGTCGGCGCCGTCGGGGACGTTGCGTGGGTTCCTCGGTGCACGCGACGCCCCCACCCGGCGCCGGTCCGGCCGGACGGTGACCGCCGCGCGGCTACCCGGCCGCGAACCGGTCCCTCAGCTCGCGCTTGACGATCTTGCCGCTGGCGTTGCGCGGCAGCGCGTCGACGAACTCCACGCGCTTGGGCGCCTTGAAGTGCGGGAGCCTCTCCCGGGCGTGGCCGAGGAGGTCCTCCTCGGTGACCTCGCCGCGCGGCACGACGACCGCCGTGACCGCCTCGATCCAGCGGTCGTCGGGAAGGCCGACGACGGCGACCTCGGCGACCGCCGGATGGGTGTAGAGGGCGTCCTCGACCTGGCGCGAGGCGACCAGCACACCACCGGAGTTGATGACGTCCTTCACCCGGTCCACGACCGTGAAGTAGCCGTGGGCGTCGCGCACGGCGAGGTCGCCGGAGCGGAACCAGCCGTCGCGGAACGCCTCGGCCGTCTCCTCGGGCTTGTCCCAGTAGCCCTCGCACAACTGCGGGGAGCGGTAGACGATCTCGCCGGGGGTGCCGTCGGGCGCGTCCTTGCCGTCCTCGTCGACGACCCGCGCGTCCACGAACAGCACCGGGCGCCCGCAGGAGTCCAGGCGCCCCTTGTGCTCGTCCGGCCCGAGCACCAGGGCCAGGGGGCCGATCTCGCTCTGGCCGAAGCAGTTGTAGAGGGCGAGTCCGGGCAGGCGTGCCCGCAGCCGTTCCAGGACGGGCACCGGCATGATCGAGGCGCCGTAGTACGCCTTGCGCAGCCCGCCCAGGTCCCGCGTGGCGAAGTCCGGGCGGCCCGCCAGGGCGATCCAGACCGTGGGCGGCGCGAACAGGCTGTCGGCGCGCCCGGCCTCGATCAGGTCGAACAGCCGGTCGCCGTCGGGCGCGTCGAGGATGACGTTCGTCGCCCCGACCGCCAGGTACGGCAGCAGGAAGACGTGCATCTGCGCCGAGTGGTAGAGCGGCAGGGAGTGCACGGGCCGGTCGCCGGCGCGGAGGTCGAGGGCGGTGATGGCGCTGAGGTACTCGTGGACCAGGGCCCGGTGGGTCATCATCGCGCCCTTGGGCAGAGCGGTCGTCCCCGAGGTGTACAGCAGCTGCACCAGTTCGTCGCCGCGCGGCTCGGGGCCGTCGTGCGGCGCCGTCCCGGCCAGCCGGGCCAGCAGCGAGCGCTCGTCGTCGCGCAGCGGCAGCGACCGCACGCCGTCGGGGAGCCGCCCGGCGAGGTCCGGGTCGGCGAGGACCAGCGCGCTGCCCGACTGGCCCAGGAGGTAGGCGAGGTCGTCGCCGGTGAGGTTCTGGTTGACCGGCACGTGCACCAGTCCGGCGCGGGCGCAGGCGAGGAAGGCGATGAGGTAGGCGTCCGAGTTGTGGCCGTAGGCGCCGACCCGGTCGCCGGGGACGAGTCCCTGGCCCAGCAGGACGCCCGCCGCCCGGGAGACGGCGTCGTCGAGTGCCTCGTACGTCCAGGTGCGGTCGCCGTACTCGACGGCGACCCGCGCGGGGGTGCGCCGGGCGCTGCGCCGCAGCACCCCGTCGACCGCGCTGCCGTGTCCGGGCGTCATGGCAGATGATCCTCCGTCCGCCGCGGGGGGAGGTCAAGGTGTCGCGGCCGTCCGGCGGGTCCTGCCGGGTGCCGCACCGCCGGGGCCGTCCGGGGCCCGCGAACCGGCTCGTCGAGCCCTGCGACGCTCTCCCCCGCACCCCGCCGGCCTCCGTGCGGCGCCGCACGACCCGTTGACACACTCCCTGCCTGACACGAAAGTTTCATCCCGCACGGCACACCCCGGAAGATACTTTCAGACGGGAGGCCCATCATGACCGACGGCGCGGCAGACAGCGCACCGGGCGGACCGACCCGGCGCCGACTGGGCGGCCTGGCCCTGGCGTTGGGCGGCGGAGTCGCGCTCGCGGCCTTACCCGCGGGCCCGGCCGCCGCGGCGGGAGCGGGCCGCCGGCCCACCCTGCGGCACGGGGACGCCGAGAAGGCCGGCCTGCTCCCGGCCCACCTGCGCCGGCTCGTCACCGACGCCGAGGCGTTCCTCGGCCCCTCCCCCGCGCACCCCTGGTACGCCGGCGCCGTCCTGCTCGCCGGACGCGGCGGCACCGTGGCACTGCACGAGCCGATCGGCCTGGCGGTGCGGTACTCCGCCTACGACGAGCGGACCGGCACGGGCGTGGAGTTCCCGGCCGGCCGGCAGATCCCGATGACCCGGGACACCGTGTTCGACCTGGCCTCCGTCTCGAAGCTGTTCACCTCGATCCTCGCCGTGCAGCAGATCGAACGGGGCGCGCTGGAGCTGGAGGGGAAGGTCGCCTCCTACCTCCCGGACTTCGGACGCGCGGGCAAGCAGGACGTGACGGTCCGTCAACTCCTCACCCACACCTCGGGGTTACGTGCCTGGATCCCGCTGTACGACGCCCCGACGCGCGAGGGGAAACTGCGGCTCATCTTGGACGAGGCGCCGCTGAACCCGCCGGGCACCGCGTACCTGTACTCCGACCTGAACCTGATCTCCCTGCAACTGGTGCTGGAGGAGATCACCGGCCGCACGCTCGACACGCTGCTGGGCGAGGAGATCACCGGCCCGCTCGGCCTCGACCGCACCCGCTACAACCCGCCGGCCTCCTGGAGGCCGTCCATCGCGGCCACCGAGGACGCCCGCAAGCCGTGGTCCGGGCTGGACCGCGGGCTCGTGTGGGGCGAGGTGCACGACGAGAACGCCTTCAGCCTGGGCGGCGTCGCGGGTCACGCGGGGGTGTTCTCCTGCGCGTGGGACCTCGCGGTGCTGGGCCGCACCCTCCTCAACGGCGGCTCCTACGGGCGCGCCCGCATCCTGCGGCCGGAGTCGGTGGAGCTGATGTTCACCGACTTCAACACCGCCTTCCCCGGCGACGAGCACGGCCTCGGCTTCGAGCTCTACCAGCACTGGTACATGGGGGCGATGGCGACCCCGCGCACCGCCGGGCACACCGGCTTCACGGGCACCTGCCTGGTGCTCGACCCGACGACCGACTCGTTCCTGGTCCTCCTGGGCAACTCCGTGCACCCGGTGCGCACGTGGCGGTCGGGCTCGGCCCCGCGGGTCGCCGCGGGCACCAACCTGGCGCGGGCCGTGCCGGTCCGCCCCGAGCGCGGCCGTACCGCCTGGTTCTCCGGCACGGCGAGCGCCGCGACGACGACGCTCACCCTTCCCGCTCTGGACACCTCGCGGGGCGCGGCCCGGCTGCGGTGCTCCCTGTGGTGGGACACCGAGCCGCAGGCCGACGTGCTCGTCCTGGAGTGCTCGGCGGACGGCGGCGCCACCTGGCAGCCGGTGCCGTTCACGACCGTGCGCCGCGGCGAACGGCCCCAGCAGCACACCGCCGGCTCCGCCACCGGCTGGTCGGGGCGAGCCTGGCACCGCCTCACGGCCGGCCTCCCGGCGGCACGGGGTCTCACCCTGCGCTGGCGGTACACCACGGACCGCCTCTACGTGGGACGCGGGGCGTACGTCGGCGCCCTGCGCGTGGAGGCGGGCGGCACGGTGGTCTTCGACGAGACCCGTCCGGCGGACGCGGCCCGTGTCCAGCCGGCGGGCTGGACGGCCTCCGCCGACTGACGGACCCGGTTGGTGCGGCACCGGCCCGCCGCCCTCGGGGCGGCGGGCCGGTGACCCACGGGTGCCGTCACTCGTTGAAAACGGCCTTCTGCACTTCGTTCGGGCCGTCGAAGTGGTCCTGCTTGAGGCCGTCGAGACGGCTGACGATGGTGTCGTCGGCCTTGTTCTTGCGGGCGCGCTCGACCAGGTGCTGCTTGTCCGTGGGGTAGTCCGCGCCCCTGAGGGCCTTCTGCAGGTCGATCGGGCTGAGGTCGGCCATGGGAGCCTCCCGTGAGGGGTGTGCGGCCGTCCGCGGAGGGCGGCCGATCGTGCGGTTGCCTTCGCCCTGTCGGAGTGCCCAGCGGCGGCGCGGGCATTCAGCGACCCGCGCGGCCGCGGGCGCGGGCCGGCCGCGCCCCAACGGCTCCGGGCCGGGGGCGCGGCCCGGCCGGGGGCCGGCTGGACAGCGGGCGCGGTCGCTCCCGGCCGACGCGAGCGGACCCGGCCGACCTGGACGCTCCGCCC
>NZ_JBEYXZ010000027.1:21494-99598 GCF_040645305.1 Streptomyces sp. NPDC046831
CGGCATGGGCGAACCCGGCCGACGCGAGCGGACCCGGCCGACCTGGACGCTCCGCCCGGCATGGGCGAACCCGGCCGACGCGAGCGGACCCGGCCGACCTGGACGCTCCGCCCGGCATGGGCGAACCCGGCCGACGCGAGCGGACCCGGCCGACCTGGACGCTCCGCCCGGCATGGGCGAACCCGGCCGACGCGAGCGGACCCGGCCGGTTCTTCAGGCCCGCTCCAGCACCGCCATTGCCGCGTTGTGCCCCGGGACCCCGCTGACCCCTCCACCGCGCACCGCGCCGGCACCGCACAGCAGCACGTTGGCGTGCCGGGTCTCCACGCCCCAGCGGCCGGTGCCCTCCTGGGCGTAGGGCCAGCTCAGGGCCCGGTGGAAGATGTTCCCGCCGGGCAGCCGCAGGTCCCGTTCCAGGTCCAGCGGCGTCCTCGCCTCGATGCACGGCCGCCCGTCCGCATCGGTCGCCAGGCACTCGGTGAGCGGCTCGTCGAGGTGCGCGTCGAGCTGCTCCAGCGTCGCGGTCAGCAGCTCCTCGCGGACGGCGTCGTTGTCCTCGGCGAAGAGCCGGGCCGGCGTGTGCAGCCCGAACAGCGTGAGCGTGTGCCAGCCCCGCTCGGCCAGGCCGTCGCCGAGGATCGTGGGGTCGGTCAGGGAGTGGCAGTAGATCTCCGAGGGCGGCGCCGCCGGCAGCTCGCCGGCCGCGGCCTGGGCGTGCGCGGTGGCCAGCTGCTCGTAGCCCTCGGCGATGTGGAAGGTGCCGGCGAACGCCTCGCGCGGGTCGACGGAGGTGTCGCGCAGCCGCGGCAGCCGCTCCAGCAGCATGTTCACCTTCAGCTGGGCGCCCTCGGCGGGTTCGGGCGGCTCGTCGCCGGTCAGGGCGGCCAGCGCCTGCGGCGAGGCGTTCACCAGGACGTGCCGCGCGGCGACCGTGCCCTCACGGTCGCGCGTGCGGTAGGTGACCTCGGCCTCACGGCCGTCGCTCTGCACCCGCAGCACCTCGTGGCCGGTCGCGACGACCGCGCCGGCGGCGCGCGCGGCGTCGGCGAGCGCGTCGGTCAGGGCGCCCATGCCGCCGACCGGCACGTCCCAGGCGCCGGTGCCCCCGCCGATCACGTGGTAGAGGAAGCATCGGTTCTGCGCCAGGGACGGGTCGTGGGCGTCGGCGAAGGTGCCGATGAGCGCATCCGTGAGGACCACGCCGCGGACCAGGTCGTCGGTGAAGTGCTCCTCGATGGCGACGCCGACGGGCTCCTCGAACAGGGCGCGCCAGGCGTCCTCGTCGTCGACGCGGCGGCGCAGCTCGTCACGGGTGGGCAGCGGCTCGGTGAGAGTGGGGAAGACACGCTGTGCGACGCGTCCGGTCAGGTCGTAGAAGCGCTGCCAGGCCTCGTACTCGCGGTCGGAGCCGGTCAGCCGGGCGAAGGCCTCGCGGGTCCGCTGCTCGCCGCCGCCCACGAGCAGTCCGGTGGCCCGCCCGCCGCGCTCGACGGGGGTGTACGAGGAGACCGTGCGCGGCTGGAGGCGGACGTCGAGGCCCAAGTCCCGCAGGATCTTCCGTGGCAGCAGGCTGACCAGGTAGGAGTAGCGGGAGAGCCGGGCGTCGACACCCGGGAACGGGCGGGTGGAGACGGCGGCGCCGCCGGTGTGGTCCAGCCGTTCCAGGACGAGCACCGACCGTCCCGCCCGGGCCAGGTACGCGGCCGCGACCAGCCCGTTGTGCCCTCCGCCGACGATGACGGCGTCGTACGTGCCGTGCCCCTCGAATGCGCTCATGGTTCTTGGTAGCACGTGATGATCTAGGTCGGCCAGAGTGCGCGGCGGCGGGTGCGGGACGCCGGGCGGCGGAGCTGCCCGCGCATGCCGCCCGCCCGGGCCGGGCGGGTGTAGCCAGGGGTCGGCGGGGGTCGGCCGCCCGCGGCGCACACGTGCGGAAGAGCGGCGCGGCAGGACGCCGTGGTCGGCGGGTGACCGCCGCCGGCGCGGGGCCGGGGTCGTCGTCCCGGCGCGGCGGTGCGCCCTGCCGCGGCCGCCGGGCGCACCGGGGCGCGCCGTCCCCGGGCCGCTCCACGGCACACCATGCCGCCGCAACCGGTCAGCGCTCCCCGGTCACTTCAGCGTCGCCATGAACTCCGAGCAGGCGCGGGCGGCGGCCCGGCAGGCGGCCGCGGTCTTCTCGGCCTCCGGGTGCGGGTCGAAGACGTGCGCACTCTCCAGGCAGACGGTGCGGCACCACTCCAGCTGGACGCGGAGGCCGGCCTCGTCCTGGCTGTTCTGCTCGGAGAGCATGCGGCAGGTCGCGTCGCACACCTCCGCGCACATGATGCCCTTGCGGCGTATGAGTTCCTGGTCCTCGGTGCCGCCCGGATCGACCAGGCTCGCGCGCAGCGCGCACGCCCTGGCACAGTCCGTGCACGCCTGCGCACATGCGAAACGGTCCTCCAGGAACCGGATGAGTTCCTGCTGCGATGTCGAGGTAGTCACAGGGCGCGGGTTGCCGGTCCCGAACCCGCCAAACCCAGTGTTCCCAAGGGTTCCGGCCGTTTTCGCCACTGCCCCGAGGGCACTCGTCCGGCCCGCGGGGCAGGACGACGTGGAGGTGGATCGTGCCCGGACGACAGGAGCTGCCGTCGACGCTGGAACGCTCGCCCGAGGAGGCGCAGCGCACCTGGATCAAGGCGCACGACTCGGCGGTGGAGGAGTACGGCGAGGGCGAACGCGCGCACCGGGTGGCGTACGGCGCGCTGAAGCACAAGTACGAGAAGGTCGGCGACCACTGGGAGCGCAAGGAGGGCGGCCGGAAGGGGCCCTCGGACCCGCGGTCGGCCCGGCCCCGGCAGCAGGGCGGGCGCAGCGGCGAGGGCGTCGACGAGAACGCCTCCAAGCAGCACCTGTACGACATCGCCAGGCGCCTCGGCATCGACGGGCGGTCACGGATGTCGAAGGGGGACCTGCTGGACGCCGTCCGCAGGGCGAACCGCAAGCAGACCCGGCGGGCCAGGTCGGACTGACCGGTTCGCGGCGGCGGGCCGGGGGTACCCGCCCGCCATGAGTACCTCGACACTGAACCTCGCCGTCGCCCGGGACTTCATGGTCGGCATCGGCCCGCTCGTCGCGGGTCTGGTCGTGGTGGCACTGCTGATCGGAGCCTTCCGGATGGGCGTCCGGATCAGGCGCCGCGAACCCGGACCGCCGCGCCCGGAGGAGCAGCCGAGGCTGCCGGAGGGCGGCCCGGTCCACGAGGTTCTGGAGAACCGCGAGCCGGACGAGGTGCCCAGGAGCCGTGAGCGTCTGGACCCGCACCGGATGAAGAGCCACGGCAACGTCGCGTCCCGGACGAGCCCGACGCAGGAGCGTCCCCGCTGGGACGGAGGCAGCAGCGGCTCGTTCGGCAGCGGCGGAGCGGGCGGGCGCGGCTGACGGAGCCTCCCGGCTGCCGCGCGGAGGAACGCAACGCGCAGCCGGGCCGGCCGAGGGGTGAGCGCACGTGACGAAAAGGGGTCCGGGACTAGAGTCCGGGCCCCTTCGGCATGCCCGGGCTCGGGCGGATGCCCGGGTGCGCCCCGCCGGGCCCGTGGACGATGATGGGACGGCGCGGCCGTGCGCCGGTCACCCGGAGTCCGGGAGGAGGCCCGTCGCCATGCACCGCCTGAGGTCGCGCCCTCCCGGCCCCCTGCCGCGGTCCGGCCGGCGGGCGCGGTGAACGACCGGGGAGCGGCGGGCCGGCGGTCGGCGCTGCGCTCGTTCGCCTCCGAACTCCACCGGCGCGGCCGGGAACTGGAGCTGATGCACCGGGCTCTGGGCTTCGCCACGCTCGCGCTGGTCACGCTGGCCCCGCTGCTGATCGTGGTGGCGGCGGCGGACCCCCTGCGGCAGGGCGGGTTCGCGCTGTGGCTGGTGGACGGCATGGAGCTGTCCGGGCGGTCCGCCGCGGTGCTGTCGGACGTCTTCAGTCCGCCGCGCGAGGTGGTCGGCACCACCAGCGTGTGGGGCGGTCTGCTGCTGGCCCTGTTCGGCGTGTCGTTCGGCGCGAGCGTGCAGAACGGCTACGAGCGGGTGTGGCGGCTGCCCGCCGGGCCGTGGCACCGGATCTGGCGGCAGGCCGTCTGGCTGGTCGCGCTGATGGTGTACCTGTACGGGCAGGTGCAGACACGCACCCTGTTCGGCGGCACGTACCGGATGGCCCTGAGCGTGGTGCTCGGCGTGCTGTTCTTCTGGTGGAGCCAGCACTTCCTGCTCGGCAACCAGGTCCGCTGGCGGCAGGTGCTGCCCGGCGCCCTCGCCACCATGGCCGGCCTGGTGGGCCTGCGGGCCTTCTCGTCGCTGGTCTTCACCCCGCTCATCGTCACCAACGCCGTCAGCTACGGAGCCGTCGGCACCGTCCTGGTGGTCGAGTCGTGGCTGGTCGGCGTGGGATTCGTCGTCCACGGCGGCGCCCTCGTCGGGCAGCTGGTCTGGGAACGGCTCCGTCGCCGGCCCGGCTGATCCGTCACCCGGACGGATGCGCCGCTCCGGGCGCGCCGACACCCCTGCGCGTGTGCCGGGGGCGCGGCGGGGCACTCGGCCCGCGGCGGGCCGCGGGCCGAGCGGGTCCGCGTCGGCGAGGGAGGATTCCGTGGCGGACGGTGAGCAGCACTACGACGCCGGGGGCGAGACGCCCGTCGGTGGGTACGCCCTCCTCGCGGCGGCCTTCGCCACGAGCGCGGCCCTCTGCGGGCTCCTGGCGCGGCGCCGGGGCGTGCGGCTGCCCGACCGGATCCCGCCCTCGGACCTGGCGCTGCTGGGCGCGGCGACGTTCAAGGCGTCCCGGCTGCTGGCCAAGGACAAGGTCACCAGTTTCCTGCGGGCCCCCTTCACCCGCCGCGCGGAGGAGCTGCCGGCCGGCGAGGTGACGGACGAGCCCCGCGGGACCGGGGTGCGGCGCGCGGTCGGCGACCTGGTGTCCTGCCCGTTCTGCGTGTCCGTGTGGGTGGCCGGCGCCCTCGTGGGCGGGTACGCCTGCTGGCCGCGGGCGACCCGGCTGGTGTGCACGGGACTGGGGGCCGTCACGGTGGCGGACTGGCTGCAGTACGGCTGGAGCTGGACGGAGGAGAAGGCCGAGGGCTGAGCGCGGTGCGCACGGTGACCGAGCTGGCCGTGCTGGTCGGACTGCAGGCGTCGGGCAAGAGCACCTTCTACCACCAGCGGCTCGCGGGCCGCTTCGACCTGGTGAGCAAGGACCTCTTCCCCCGGAGCGCGCGTCACAAGCAGGCCCGTCAGATGCGGCTGGTCGGGCAGGCCCTGGCCGCGGGCCGGTCGGTGGCGGTCGACAACACCAACCCCTCCCCCGACGAGTGGTGCCCGCTGATCGACGCGGGGCGCGCCCACGGCGCCGCCGTCCTCGCGTACTGGTTCCCGCCCGACCCGCAGAGCTCGCTGCGCCGCAACGCCGCGCGCCCGGGCCGGGCCCGTGTGCCGGACGTCGGCATCCACGCGACGCTCAAGCGGCTGCGCCGGCCCGGTACCGGCGACGGTTTCGACGCGGTGTTCGAGGTGCGGTTCGACGGCCGCGGGGGGTTCGAGGTCAGACGGGCCTGAGCACGTCCATGCCTCCGGGTGCGGTCGTACAGGTGACCAGCGCCGCCGCAAGGCCGATACTGCGGAGAGCGGGCGGACGCACCCACTGAGCCGCCCGTGGCGCGCTGCTCCGTCGGCCTGGCGTGCGACGGCCCCGCGCCCCGCGTCCGGACCGCACCCGACCTCATCGACAAGCGCCAGACCGACACCGCCCGCCGGGCTCATCAGGAGGCAGCCGTGAAGATGCTCATCAACGTCGCGGAAACCGTGGTCACGGACGCGCTGCGCGGCATGGCGGCCACCCATCCCGAGCTGATCGTCGACGTGGAGAACCGGGTGATCGTACGGCGGGACGCCCCCGTGGCGGGGAAGGTCGCCCTCGTCTCCGGCGGCGGCTCGGGGCACGAGCCGCTGCACGGGGGGTTCGTGGGCCCGGGGATGCTGTCCGCGGCCTGTCCGGGCGAGGTGTTCACCTCTCCGGTGCCCGACCAGATGGTGCGGGCCGCGGCGGCCGTGGACAGCGGCGCGGGCGTGCTGTTCGTCGTCAAGAACTACACCGGTGACGTGCTCAACTTCGACATGGCGGCCGAACTCGCCGAGGACGAGGGCATCCAGGTGGCGAAAGTGCTGGTCAACGATGACGTGGCGGTGACCGACAGCCTGTACACGGCCGGCCGTCGCGGCACCGGGGCGACGTTGTTCGTGGAGAAGATCGCCGGTGCCGCCGCCGACGAGGGGCAGCCGCTGGAGCGGGTGGAGGCGATAGGCCGGCAGGTCAACGAGAACTCCCGCAGCTTCGGCGTCGCGCTGAGCGCCTGCACCACCCCGGCCAAGGGCAGCCCGACCTTCGACCTGCCGTCCGGCGAGCTGGAGCTGGGGGTCGGTATCCACGGCGAACCGGGCCGGGAGCGCCGCGCGATGATGACCTCCGGTGAGATCGCGGACTTCTCGGTACACGCGATCCTGGAGGACATGAACCCGCGCAACCCCGTGCTGCTGCTGGTCAACGGCATGGGCGCGACCCCGCTGCTGGAGCTGTACGGCTTCGCCGCCGAGGTGCACCGGGTGCTCGCGGCGCGAGGTGTGCCGGTAGCCCGCGCACTGGTCGGCAACTACGTCACCTCCCTCGACATGGCAGGCGCCTCGGTCACGCTGTGCCAGGTCGACGAGGAGCTGCTGAGGCTGTGGGACGCCCCCGTGAACACGCCGGGCCTGCGCTGGGGCGTGTGACACGGCGGCGGGGACGGCCCGTCCCCGGACGCGCTCGACGTACCTACGACGCAAGGAGTTCCCGTGCTCGACGCCCGATTCTTCCGCCGTTGGATGACGGCGACCGCCGCGTCCGTGGACCGCGAGGCGGAACGGCTGACCGCCCTCGACTCGCCCATCGGCGACGCCGACCACGGCACCAATCTGCAGCGCGGTTTCACCGCCGTCCGGGCGGCGCTGGAGAAGGAGGAGCCGGACACGCCCGGCGCGGTCCTCGTACTCGCCGGGCGTCGGCTGATATCGACGGTCGGCGGCGCCTCCGGTCCGCTGTACGGCACCCTGCTGCGCCGCGCGGGCAAGGCGCTCGGCGACGCCGCCGAGGTGAGCGGGGAACAGCTCGCCGAGGCGCTCCGGGCGGGCGTGGACGGTGTGATGACGCTGGGCGGGGCCAAGCCGGGCGACAAGACCATGATCGACGCGTTGGTGCCGGCCGTGGACGCGCTCGGCGAGGGCTTCGCCGCCGCGCGGACCGCCGCCGAGGGGGGCGCCGAGGCCACGATCCCGATGCTGGCCCGCAAGGGCCGCGCGAGTTACCTCGGCGAACGCAGCGTCGGGCACCAGGACCCGGGCGCGACCTCGTCCGCGCTGCTGATCGCAGGACTGTCCGAAGCCGCGGAGGCCGACGGTGAATGACGACAAGGACCAGAGGCTGGTCGGCATCGTGCTGGTGTCGCACAGCGCGCAGGTGGCCACGTCGGTGGCCGAGCTGGCGAAGGGACTGGCGAGCGGTGCGGCGGCGGTGCCCGTGGCACCGGCGGGCGGCACCGAGGGCGGCGGGCTGGGCACCAGTGCCGAACTGGTCTCCGCCGCGGCCGCGTCCGTGGACCGGGGCGCCGGCGTGGCGGTGCTGACCGACCTCGGCAGCGCCGTGCTCACCGTCAAGGCACTTCTCGCCGAGGGCGACGAGCTGCCGGACAACACCCGCCTGGTGGACGCGCCGTTCGTCGAGGGCGCGGTCGCCGCGGTGGTGACGGCGTCGACGGGAGCCGGTATCGACGCGGTGGAGGCGGCGGCCGCGGACGCGTACTCCTACCGGAAGGTCTGAGGCCTCGGGTCGCGTGTCCGAGGCGGGGCCCCTGCCCGGAGACGGTGTCCGGCGCCGCCGCGAGGGCGTAAGCGCCCCGCGCCTGCCGCCGGGGGCGGTCCGGCCCGTCGCCGGGCGGGAGGCGGATCCCGGGCGGGAGGCGGGTCCACGCGTCCACAGGTGGGTCACGCCTGCCCCGGCGCCGGCGGATGGTGGCTCGCAGGGAGCCGGGGGCCGGGCCCCACCGGGCTTCGGCCCCCGGCCGCCCGCGCCGGCGCGGCATCAGCGACGACAGCGGTCCGCGCGGCAGCTGCAACTCCCCTGTCGCTCCGGGGAGGTTCGGCTCGGGGTGGTTCAGCATACGTAACGGATCCGGCAGGTCACCAGGTCCGCCCCCCGGGTGTGGGGGCGGCCACACTCCGGGCGGCGGTGGCGGGGAGCCGCGGCCTGGCCCGTCCGGGGCATCACCAGCGCCGCCGCCGCACGGCGCTGCACGGGCGCGGGTGCCGGCACCGGCACCGGCACCGGCACTGGCACTGGCACTGGCACTGGCACTGGCACTGGCACCGAAGGGTCATCGGGAATCCTTACGATGGCCGACATGGCCCATAGGAAATCCGATGGCCGTGGCGCGCCCGTCCCCCCGGCTCCGCTCGATCTCTCCCTCCTGCGCACGTTCCTCGCCGTGCACCGCGCGGGTTCGTTCACCGCCGGTGCGCGACTGCTGGGGCTGTCCCAGCCGACGTGACGGCGCAGATCAGGGCTCTGGAGGGGCAGCTGGGCCGGGAGCTGTTCGAGCGGCGGTCGCGCGGAGTGGAACCCACTGCGGTCGCGGACCAGCTGGCCGCGCGGGTCGCGGCCCCGCTGGACGCGCTCGCGGCCGTCGCCGACCGCGGGGGCCCGGCTGCCGAGCGGGCTCCGGATCCGGTGCACCTGGCCGGGCCGGCCGAGGTGCTGTGCACCCGGGTCCTGCCCGCGCTGGCCCCTCTCGTCGAACAGGGCGTGCGCCTGCGGACCAGCACCGGACTGACCGACGACCTGCTGCGGGCGCAGCGCGCCGGACGCCACGATCTGGTGATCGCGACGTCACGGCCCCAGGGGCGCACGCTGAACTGGGTGCCCCTGATGGACGAGGAGTTCGTGCTCGTCGCCGCGCCCGCCTGGGCCCGGCGCATCGACCCGGGCCGCGTCGCCGCCGAGGGGCCCGCCGCGCTGTCCGGGGCCCCGCTGGTCACCTATGCCGAGGACCTGCCGATCGCCCGGCGCTACTGGCGGCACGTCTTCGGCACCCGGCTGACCGGGCAGCCCGCGATCACCGTGCCGGATCTGAGGGGCGTGCTGGCCGCGGTGACCGCCGGCGCCGGGATCACCGTGCTCCCCCGCTATCTGTGCCTGGACGAGCTGGACTCCGGCGCCCTGGTGCCACTGCTGTCGCCCGCGGATCCGCCGATCAACACCGCCTACCTCACACAGCGCCCCGGGGCGTCCGACAACCCGCACGTGCTGCTGGTCCGGGAGCGGCTGCTCGCGGCGGCGCGCGCCTGGTGAGGGCCGGCCTCGTCCGGGCGGCGGGGCGCCTGCGCGCACCGCCGGACGTCCCGTCACCCGGCTGGCCGCGCTCGGCGTGCGCGAGGCGGCGTCGGGACGTTGGCTGCCCCTGAGGCAGCACGGGCGTCTCCCTATCTCCGGCGGTGCACGGGACGGACCGCCGACCGTGCGCCCGGAGGACTGTCCATGCGCGCTTCCCAGCCACTGCTCCGCCCGGTTCCGGTGGCGGCGGCCGCCGCGCTCACGGCCGGCCTCGCCGCCGGACCGGCCGCCACGTGGCCGGGCATCTCGGTGAGCGCCCAGGGCTCCACGGTCTCGGTCGTCACCAGCACCTGCACCCTGGTCGACGGCAGCTGGGGCACCGCGTCGCTGCTCAGCAGCGGGCAGGTGAACTTCGGCCAGGGACGCCAGGTGCCCCTGGAGCGGACGCCGGCCGGTCAGGCCGCCACCTGGCGGAGCGTGTCCCCGGGCATGTACACGGTCGTCGTGCTGTGCTCCGACAACTTCACGGCCGGCACCCAGTCCGTGGTCGTCCCGGCGCCCTCGCCCCCCACGGCCTCGGCCACTTCCTCCCCGTCGCTCGGGGTGATGGGCGCCCTGGGCGGCGGCACGAAGGGATACGGGACCGTCGCGTTCGCGGCGGGCGGGGCGCTGGTGGGCGCGGCGATGATCGCCGCCGGCTGGGTACTGCGCCGGCGCTCGCGGCCGTACCGGCTCTGACCGCCGCCGCTCCGGACTCCCGCCGGTCCGGGCCGGCCCCCGGACTGGTCCGGACCGCGCTCCGGACCGGACCGACGTACCGGCACCGGCCGGCGACCCGCCCCGGGCCGACGACGCACCCGCCCGCGCCGGTGCCTCGAACGGTCGGGCACGCCCCCTTGCAGCGACGCCCCGCCGAGCGCCGATGCGCCCCACCGAAAGGGCCTCCGGTCGGACCGGCACGCGCCGTCCGGCGACGCCCCGCTGAGCTTCGACCGGCCCGACCGGAAAGGCCCCTCGCCAGGACCGGCACCCCCTAGCAGCGACGCCCCGCCGAACGCCGGCCCGACCGTCCGGACCGCAAGCCGTCCCCGCGCCCCGGTCACCCCGGTCGTCGGCCGCCGGTGTGCGCCGTTGTCCCGGCCGCCGGGTCCGGGCCCGCCTCCTCGCGCGCGCCCGCGTCCGCGTCCGTGTCCTCGGTCGTCCCGCCCGCCCCGTCCCCGTCGGGAAGTTCGGCGAACTCCTCCAGTGCGTGCGCGAGCCACCGGGTCCAGAAGGTCTCCAGGTCGATGCCGGCCCGCAGCACCAGGTGCCGCAGCCGGTCCTGGGCGCTGTCCCTGCCGGGCGGGAAGTCCCGCTCCTCGATGGCGCGGTACTCCGCCAACTGCCGCTCGTGCAGCTCCAGGTGGCGCCCGAGGTCGCTCCGGAGACCGGCGGTGCCGACCACCGCGGCGGCGCGCAGCCGCAGCAGCAGCACGTCCCGGTGGGGCTTCGGGTCCTGGGAGGCGGCCGTCCAGCGGGCCAGTTCGCGGCGGCCCGCGGGCAGGACCTCGTAGCTCTTCTTCTGCCCCCGGGCCGGCTGCTCGGCCGGCAGGGTGCGGATCAGCCCCTCGGCCTCCAGTCTCCCCAGCTCACGGTAGATCTGCTGATGCGTCGCCGACCAGAAGTAGCCGATCGACCTGTCGAAGCGGCGCGTCAGCTCCAGCCCCGACGACGGCTTCTCGAGCAGGGCGGTGAGGATCGCGTGCGGGAGGGACATGGCGTCATCCTAGGGAGGTGCCGTCCGGATGGCGGAGGGGCTACAGGGCGGCGGCCAGCTCCGTGCCCTGCTTGATGGCGCGCTTGGCGTCCAGTTCGGCGGCCACGTCCGCGCCGCCGATGAGGTGCGCGCTGCGTCCGGCCGCGACCAGGTCGTCGAACAGGTCGCGGCGCGGTTCCTGCCCGGTGCACAGCACGACGGTGTCGACCTCCAGGACGGTGCCGACGCCGTCGACGGTGATGTGCAGGCCCGCGTCGTCGATCCGGTCGTAGCGCACGCCCGGCACCATGGTGACGCCGCGGTGCTTGAGCTCGGTGCGGTGGATCCAGCCGGTGGTCTTGCCGAGGCCCGCGCCGACCTTGGTGGTCCTGCGCTGCAGCAGGTGCACGGTGCGCGGCGGGGCGGGCCGCTCGGGGGCGGCGAGTCCGCCGGGCGTGCGGTAGTCCATGTCGACGCCCCACTGCCGGAAGTACGTCGCCGGGTCCTCGTGGGCCTTCTCGCCGCCGTCGGTGAGGTACTCGGCGACGTCGAAACCGATGCCGCCGGCGCCGAGGATCGCCACCCGGTCGCCGACGGGGGCGCCGTCGCGCAGCACGTCGAGGTAGCCGAGGACGCGGGGGTGGTCGACGCCGGGGATGTCGGGGGTGCGCGGGGTCACGCCGGTGGCGACGACGACCTCCTCGAAGCCGCCGAGGGCGTCCGCGGTCACGTGGGTGTTCAGCCGTACGTCGACGCCGTGTTCGCCGAGCTGGTGGCGGAAGTAGCGCAGGGTCTCGTCGAACTCCTGCTTGCCGGGCACCTTGCGGGCGACGTTGAGCTGGCCGCCGATCTCGCTCGCGGCGTCGAACAGGGTGACGTCGTGGCCGCGTTCGGCCGCGCCGACGGCGCAGGCGAGGCCGGCGGGGCCCGCACCGACGACGGCGACGCGCTTGCGGCGCCGGGTCGGGGACAGCACGAGCTCGGTCTCGTGGCAGGCGCGCGGGTTGACGAGGCAGGAGGTGAGCCGGCCGCTGAAGGTGTGGTCCAGGCAGGCCTGGTTGCAGCCGATGCAGGTGTTGATGGCCTCGGGCCGGCCGGCGGCGGCCTTGGCGACGAAGTCGGGGTCGGCGAGCATCGGGCGGGCCATCGACACCATGTCCGCGCAGCCGTCGGCGAGCAACTGCTCGGCCAGTTCGGGTGTGTTGATGCGGTTGGTCGTCACCAGCGGCACGGAGACCGCGCCCATGAGCTTCCTGGTGACCCAGGTGTAGGCGCCGCGCGGCACGGAGGTCGCGATGGTGGGGATGCGGGCCTCGTGCCAGCCGATGCCGGTGTTGATGAGGGTGGCTCCCGCGGCCTCGACGGCCCGGGCGAGCGTGATCACCTCCTCCAGCGACGAGCCGCCCGGTACCAGGTCCAGCATGGACAGCCGGTAGATGACGATGAAGTCCTCGCCGACCGCCTCGCGCACCCGGCGGACGATCTCCACCGGGAAGCGCATGCGGTTCTCGTACGAGCCGCCCCAGCGGTCGGTGCGGTGGTTGGTCGGCGCGGCGACGAACTCGTTGACGAGGTAGCCCTCGGAGCCCATGATCTCGACGCCGTCGTAGCCCGCCTGCCGCGCGAGGCGGGCGGTGCGGACGTAGTCGCCGATGGTGCGCTCGACGTCCTCGTCGGTGAGCTCGCGGGGCGGGTAGGGGCTGATGGGCGCCTGGAGCGGGCTGGGGGCGACCAGGTCGGGGTGGTAGGCGTACCGGCCGAAGTGGAGGATCTGCAGGGCGATCCGGCCGCCCTCGCGGTGGACGGCGGCGGTGACCGCGGCGTGCGGTGCGGCCTCCTCCTCGGTGGTGAGCTTCGCACCGCCGGGGTAGGGCCGGCCCTCGTCGTTGGGCGCGATGCCCCCGGTGACGATGAGCCCCACTCCCCCGCGGGCCCGGGCGGCGTAGAACTCCGCCATCCGCTCGAAGCCGCCCTCGGCCTCCTCCAGGCCCACGTGCATGGAGCCCATGAGGACGCGGTTCGGCAGCGTGGTGAAGCCCAGGTCGAGCGGGCTCAGCAGGTGCGGGTAACGGCTCATCGGCCCCTCCGTGCGCGGTGTCGTCCCCGTAGTTGTAGAGGACGCCACCGGCTTTGTGCAACTAGTTGCACAATGGAGTGGAGGTCGCCACGGCACGCCGCGGGAGGGCACGGGCCCCGAGGAGCCGGACGACGGGGCGCGGCCCGCGGGAGATCGCGGGCCGCGTCACCTCAGTGGCTTTCCAGCCGCAGGTGCAGTTCGCTCTCCTGGTCGCCGGAGGCCGCGCTCAGGTCGCGCACCGTGAAGAGGCTGTCCAGGGTCAGGCGGAACCGGTCGAGCGCCCAGTAGCCGCCCTGCAGGTCGGCCGTGACGGACGCCCCGAGCCGGGTGGGGCCGCACTCCCCGTGCTCCTCGGCGACGTCGAAGGTGCCGAGCCAGACGGTCGGGCGCACCTCGTGGCACTCGCGGGGCACGTCCTCCGCGCACCGGTCGGAGGTGAAGCAGGAGCACAGGGCGTCGAACACGACCCGGGCGTCCTCCTTGCTGCATCCGCTCAGCTCCACCGAGACGGACTCCCGGTGCGGTCGCTCACTGTCCATCGTGATCGCTCCTTCCGTGGCCGCGCCGCGGTACCGCGGGTGCCGCCACCGACGGCGCGCTCCACACTCAGCAAAGCACTCTCCCGCCGGGCGGGCACCACCTGCGGGCGGGCACCACCTGCGGCCGCGCACCCCGTCACGCGCGCCACCAGCGGCCCGGCCGGGCCCGCGGCAGACCTTCCGGCCGGCTCGGCGGGACGGCCGCGGCCGTGTTGAGGGATGGTGGAGGAAGGCGGCGGACCGTCGATGATGTCGTGCGGGCGCGGTACAACAGGGTGTGTCGGTACAAGGGCCGCGGCCTTGCGGACGGGCGAAGGCGGTGCGTGGGATGACGGCAGCCGGGGCTCCCTCGGCGGAGGGCGACGAGCCCGGGAGCGGGCCGGTACGGCCGAGCGGACTGCTCGACGTGCTGCGCATGGCCTCGGTGGTCCTCGACGCCCAGGGGCGGATCGTGCTGTGGAGCCCGCAGGCCGACGAGCTCTTCGGCTTCAGCGCGCGGGAGGCCCTCGGACAGTACGCGGCGCGCCTGATGGTGCACGAACGCCACCTGGACCTGGTCATGGCGCTGTGGAAGGAGGTCCTGCAGACCGGCCACGGCTGGGCGGGCGCCTTCCCCGTACGGCACAAGGACGGAAGCACCCGCCTGGTGGAGTTCCGCACCATGCGGCTCGAGGACGACCGGGGCGAGGTGTACGCGCTGGGGCTGGCCGCCGACCAGTCGACCGTGCGGCAGCTGGAGCGGGACGTGGCGCTGTCGGCGCGGATCGTCTCGCAGTCCCCGATCGGGCTGGCCGTCCTGGACACCCGGCTGCGGTACGTCTCGGTCAACGCGGCCCTGGAACGGATCGACGGCGTCCCCGCCGCGGAGCACGTCGGCCGCACGGTCCGCGAGGTGCTGCCGCACTGGGACACCGACGCGCTGGAGACCAGGGCGCGCCGGGTCCTCGAGACCGGGGAGCCACTCATCGACGTGTCCGCCGTCGGCCGGACGCCCGCGCACCCGGACGAGGACCGCGTCTGGTCGTTCTCGCTGTACCGGCTGGAGGACGTCGCCGGGAACGTGCTCGGCGTGGCCGTGTCGGTCGTCGACATCACCGAGCAGTACCGGGCGGGCATCGAGGCGGAGGCCGCGCGGCGGCGGCTGGCGCTCATCGCCGACGCCTCCGCCCGGATCGGCACCACCCTGGATCTGGACCGCACCGCCCGGGAGCTCGCGGACGTGGCCGTGCCGGAACTCGCCGACGTCGTGGCCGTCGACCTGCTCGACGCGGTGGTCGGCGGCCGCCCCAGCACCCTCCGGCCCGCCGAGCCCGCGCTGATCCGCGCCCTGGCCGTGCGGGCGGACCACGCCCCGGAGGCCCTTGAGGCGGCCGACCCGCCCGGCGGGATCGCCCGGTACGCGCCGGACCGTCTGGTCACGCAGTGCATGCGCACCGGATGCCCGGTCCTCGTGGAGCACGTCAAGGACGAGGACCTGCCCCGCATCGCCCGTTCGGCCGGGGGCGCCGAGCTGCTGGCCCGCGCCGGGGTGCACTCCTACCTGGCGGTGCCGCTGATCGCGCGCGGCGAGGTGCTGGGCGCCCTGGACCTCAAGCGCACGCGCAACCCGCTGCCCTTCAGCGAGGACGACGTGCTGCTGGCCCGGGAGCTGGCCGCCCGCGCGGCCGTGCAGATCGACAACGCCCGCTGGTACCAGAACGCCCGCGACACCGCCCTCACCCTCCAGCGCAGCCTGCTGCCGAGCCACCCGTCGGTGACGGGGGGACTGGAGGTCGCCTCCCGCTACCAGCCCGCCGGCGCCACCAGCGAGGTGGGCGGTGACTGGTTCGACGTGATCCCGCTGGCGGACGACAAGACGGCGCTCGTCGTGGGCGACGTCATGGGCAGCGGCATCACCGCCGCCGCCACGATGGGCCGGCTGCGCACGGCCACCAACACGCTCGCCTCGCTGGACCTCGACCCGGCCCGCCTGCTGGAGCACCTCGACCGCATCACCGACGGCCAAACCGAGGCGATCGCCACCTGTCTGTACGTGGTCCACGACCCGCGCCGGCGGCAGTGCCGGATCGCGAACGCGGGGCACCTGCCGCCGGTACGGGTGCGCGCCGGCCGCCCCCCGGAGCTGCTCGACCTGCCCACCGGGGCGCCGCTGGGCGTGGGAGGCGTCCCCTTCTCCACCACCGTGGTGGACCTGGAACCCGGCGAGCACCTCGTGCTCTACACCGACGGACTCGTCGAGACGCGCCGGCACCACCTGGACGAGCGGCTGCGGAAGCTGCTGAGCCTGCTCACGCCCAGCCCCGCGACGCGCCCGCTGGAGGAGCTCTGCGACTTCCTGCTGCGCACCCTGCACGAGCCGGACAACCACGACGACGTGGCCCTGCTGATCGCCCGCGCGCAGCCGGTCTAGGGGGTTCCGTTCCGACCGTCCCGGGTCGAGTCCGGTCCGGGCGGGCCCCCGGCGTACCGGGGACCCGTCGCGGGCGGTGCGGTGGGCCGGGTACCGGGCGCCGCACGCGACGGCCGGGTCGTCCACGCGTCCTAGGACCGGGTGCCGATGATCACGTGCGCGTACAGCTCCTCCGAGACGGCCAGGCGCGGGGTCAGGCCGGCCCGGGTGAACGCCTCCACGGCCGCCGGTACCTGGTGCTCGCCGGTCTCGACGAGGAGGCAGCCGCCGGGGGCCAGCCAGGCGGGGGCGCCGGCGGTGACCCGGCGCAGGACGTCGAGGCCGTCGGCGCCGCCGTCGAGCGCGACCGGTGGTTCGTGGTCGCGGGCCTCGGGCGGGAGGAGGGCGACCTCGCCCGTGGGGACGTAGGGGACGTTGGCCGCGAGGACGTCGACGCGTCCGCGCAGTCCGGTGGGAAGGGCCTCGAACAGGTCGCCCGCGTGGACCCGGCCCCCGAGGGGCACGATGTTGCGCCGGGCGCAGCGCACCGCGGCCGGATGGATGTCGGCGGCGTGCAGTTCGACCGGGCCGAGCCGGGCGGCCAGCGCGGCGCCCACCGCGCCCGAGCCGCAGCACAGGTCCACGACGAGAGAGGCGTCCGGGGCGTGGGTGACGGCCTGCCCGACCAGGAACTCGGTACGCCGCCGGGGCACGAAGACCCCGGGTTCCACGGTGATGCGCAGACCGTCGAACGCGGCCCAGCCGAGGACCTGTTCCAGCGGCAGTCCCCGCGCGCGCCGCTGCACCAGGGCGGTGAGTTCGTCCGGTGTGCGGGCGGCCGCGAGGATCAGCCCGGCCTCCTCCTCGGCGAACACGCAGCCCGCCGCGCGCAGCGCGGTGACGACGGCGGCCCGTGCGGCGGGCGGGAAGGACGTGGCGGAGACGGCGGAAGGAGAGGAAGGATGCTCAGGCATGGACGCCGGGACCTTTCGGGGGCGAAGGGCGCTCCCCGCGGTCACCTACCGGCGGTGATCCGCGCCGTGGCGAGGTGAGGGCACCCGGGCTGACACAGCGGTGATGGGTCCCACCTCCTCGGCTTCCTGCGGCCGGACCGTACCGACCGCAGGTCACCTTACCCCAACGCTCAGACACCGACGGCCTCTTCGGCTTCCTCCTCGGCTTCCTCGGCTTCCGCAGGACGGGTCCCGTCCGCCGTCCCGCGCGGAGGCGGAACGGGTGCCGGCGGCCGCGTGGCGACCACGGGCTCCGGCGCCCCGGCGCTCGGCACGTAGGCGCCCGTGATGTTCAGGGACTTCAGCAGGCCGACGGCCTCGGACCGGGTGGCGCCGTGCGCACGTCGAGCTGGTCACCGGCCGCGTCCTTGACCTTCTGCGCGAACACCGCGGCCCGCGGGCCGTGTCCGACGACGGCGACGGGCAGGTGGTGCGGTTCCGGGGTCACGAACGCGCCCATGTACGCGAGCCCCATGCCCAGGTACATCAGCAGCGGGGTGATCAGGCGGGTGAGCACATGGCGCAGCGCAGGCCACCTCATCGCTCACGTCCTCCTGTGGTCGGCAATGACAACCCGACTTCAGTTGTACTATGCAACCGGGACGGTCGGGGAGGTTTTCATGACAGCAGCCGCCGGGCCGGACAAGGCGGAGGAACATCCCGTCACCGGTGACGGGACCGCCGGAGAGACGGCCGTGGAGACCATTCAGCGGGAGATGACGGTCTTCGCCCGTCGGGCCAGGGCCTCGGCGGGCCGTATGCACCCCGAGCTGTCCCTGGTCTCGTACACGCTGCTCGGGCATCTGGAGGAGCGCGGCGGCTGCCGCGCCACCGACCTGGCCGCGCACTACGCGCTGGACAAGTCCACGGTCAGCCGCCAGGTGGCCGCCCTGGAGCGCGCCGCCCTCATCGAGCGGCGCCAGGACCCGGAGGACCACCGCGTCTCGGTGCTCCATCTCACGGACACCGGGCGGCGCATCCTCGGCCAGGTCACCGAGAGCCGCCGGGCGGCGTTCCGGGAACGGCTCGCGGGCTGGCCCGAGGAGGACCTGGAGCGGTTCGCGGCCTACCTCACGCGCTACAACGCCTGGCCCGTGCAGCCGCCGCGCGAGGCCTGACCGGCGTCCGCCGCCGGCCGGCCGCGGGGGCACGCCATGGGTCGCACGAGCGCCGGCCGCGGGGCCCGTCCCGGGCCCGCGCGAGCGCGCGTCGGCGTGCCGGCGGGGCCCGGGTCGGCCCGCACGAGCGCGTACGGTTGAATGCGTACGCAAGCATGCCCCCGAAACGGCGGGCCGTCGCGCACGGCGGCCCGGAGGCACCACCCGTATGAACGTCACCCGAGGCTTCACCGGACGCCCGCGCGTCCACAACCCCGGGCTGCCGCCCGGGCAGTACGACGCGGGCGACGACTGGCCCGTGCTGTCCGCGGAGGTCACCCCCGACATCGCGCCCGCGGACTGGACCTTCCGCATCGACGGCCTGGTGGCCGAGCCGCGCACCTGGGACTGGGAACAGGCCCACGCGCTGCCGGCGTCGGCCTACGAGGGCGACATCCACTGCGTGACGAGCTGGTCGAAGTTCGGGGTGCGGTTCGAGGGCGTGTCGCTGGACGCGTTCCTGGACGCGGTCCGGCCGGACCCCTCCGCCTCGCACGCCGTCGCGTACTCCCAGACCGGGTACACCGCCAACCTCCCGCTGGCGGACCTGACCGGCGGGCGCGCCTGGCTCGCCTTCGGGTACGACGGCCGGCCGCTGCCCGCCGAGCACGGCGGACCGGCCCGGCTGCTGGTGCCGCACCTGTACTTCTGGAAGAGCGCCAAGTGGATCGCGGGCCTGCGGATCCTCGACCACGACGAGCCGGGCTTCTGGGAGCGCAACGGCTACCACGCCCGCGGCAACCCCTGGCAGGAGCAGCGGTACTCCGGTGACTGAGACCTTCACACCCCCCGCGCGGTTCGCGGTGCCCGGGCGCATCGCCGTGACCGCGCAGGCCGCCACCACCTGGCAGACCGCCACGCTCACCGCCGTCCGGCGGGAGACCCCGCGCGTCGCCACCTTCCGCTTCGCGGTGCCCGCCTGGGCGGGTCACCTGCCCGGCCAGCACCTGATGCTGCGGCTGACCGCGCCGGACGGCTACGTGGCGCAGCGGCACTACTCGATCGCCTCGGCCCCCGACGACTCGGGGCACATCGAGCTGACCCTCGACCACGTCGCGGACGGCGAGGTCTCCGGCTGGTTCCACACCGTGGCCCGGCCCGGCGACCAGGTGGAGCTGCGGGGGCCGCTGAGCGGCTTCTTCGCCTGGCCCGGCGACCGGCCCGCGCTGCTGGTCGGCGCGGGCTCGGGAATCGTCCCGCTGATGTCGATGGTGCGGCACCACCGCGCGCGGCGGCTGTCCGTGCCGCTGCGGATGGTGGTGTCCGCACGCGGCCCGCGGGATCTCGTCTACGCCGGGGAGCTGGGCGCGGAGACCACACCCGTGTTCACCCGCGAGGCGCCGCCGGGCACGCCCGTGGGACGTCTGTCGGCGGCGCATCTGGCGCCGCTGATGGCGCAGCGGCCCACGGGCGGCTGGGAGGCGTACGTCTGCGGCTCCAACGCGTTCGCCGAACACGCCTCGCGGCTGCTGGTCGGGGCGGGCCAGCCCGTGGACCGCATCCGGATCGAACGCTTCGGCTGACGCGCGCCCGGGGCCGGACGCGGGCCCGCCGGCCGCCACCGGCGCGCACCGCGCCGGGCGACGGACCCCGGGCCGCCTCGGCGCGCGAGGAGGCGGGTTCCGCGGGGTCGCCGCGTCGGTCGTCCGGCGCCGCCCCACAGCACGGGCGGCCGGCGGACGACGGTCGTCGCGCGCCGGCCGCCGGCGGGACCTGGCCAGACCTCCGGCCACCGCCTACGGTGTGCTCACCCCCGCGACGTCCCCTTCCGAAGGCGGTTGCCGATGGCCCTGTTCGATCTCGCGCTCGAGGAGCTCCGCACCTACCGCAGCGTGTCCGCCGAGCCCGAGGACTTCGACGCCTTCTGGTCCAAGACCCTGGAGGAGGCCCGCGCGTACGACCTGGACGCCCGTTTCGACCTCGTGGACACCGGCCTCACCACGGTCGAGGTGTACGACGTGACCTTCGCCGGCTTCGGCGGCCACCCGGTCAAGGGCTGGCTGACGCTGCCCGCCCGGGTCGACGCCCCGCTGCCGCTGGTCGTGGAGTTCGTCGGCTACGGCGGAGGGCGCGGGCTGCCCCACGAGCACCTGCTGTGGGCGTCGACGGGCCGCGCCCACTTCGTGATGGACACGCGGGGGCAGGGCAGTGCCTGGGGCGGCGGGGGCGGCACCGCCGACCCGGTGGGCGGCGCGCCGGCGTACCCGGGTTTCCTGACCCGCGGCGTCGACGCGCCGGAGAACTACTACTACCGCCGGGTGTTCACGGACGCGGTGCGGGCGGTGGAGGCGGCGCGCTCGCACCCGCTGACGGACCCGGCCCGGACGGCGGCGGTCGGCGCCAGCCAGGGCGGCGGCATCGCCCTCGCGGTGGGCGGCCTGGTGCCGGACCTCGCCGCGGTGGCACCGGACGTGCCGTTCCTGTGCGACTTCCCGCGCGCGGCGACGCTGACGGACCGTCACCCCTACCGGGAGATCGGCCTCTACCTGAAGACACACCGCGGCCGTACCGAGGACGTCCTGCGCACGCTGTCCTACTTCGACGGCGTGCACTTCGCGGCGCGCGGCCGGACGCCGGCCCTCTTCTCGGCGGCCCTGGAGGACCAGACCTGCCCGCCCTCCACGGTGTTCGCGGCCTTCAACGCCTGGGGCCACGAGGACAGGACGATCGAGGTGTACGACTTCAACGACCACGAGGGCGGCGGCCCGTACCAGGACGCGGCCAAGCTCCGCTGGATACGGTCGTACGTCTGAGCCCGCTCGGGGGCGCCGGGCATGGAGGGCGGGCGCGCACTGGGCCCGGCCCGTCGTCCCGGTTCGGCGCGTCCGGCTCTTCCCTCCAGTCCGACCAGTCGGTACGTTCGGGACGCCCGGGCGCGGTTCGGCGGCCCGGGGTACCCGGCGGACGACGGAGGGCCCATGTCAGGGCGGGAGCCACGCATTCACGGTCACTGCGACGCGCGCTTCGCGGCGGTGCGCACGGCGTTCGAGGAGAACTTCCGGGAGCGGGGCGAACTCGGCGCCGCCGTGGCCGTCACCGTGCACGGCGAGACGGTGGTGGACCTGTGGGGAGGGTGGGCCGACACCGCGGGCACCCGGCCGTGGCAGCGGGACACGGTGGTCAACGTGTGGTCGACGACCAAGGGCCCGGTCGCCCTGTGCGCGCACATCCTCGCGGACCGCGGGCTGCTCGACTTCGACGCCCCGGTGTCCGCGTACTGGCCGGAGTTCGCTGCGGCCGGCAAGGAGAAGGTGCTCGTCCGGCACCTGCTGTCGCACCGGGCCGGCCTGGCGGGCCTGCGCGAGCCGCACTCGTTCGCCGACCTGTGCGACTGGGAGCTCACCACCACGCGGCTGGCGGCCACCGAGCCCTGGTGGGAGCCCGGGACGCGGTCCGGATACCACGCGCTGACGTACGGCTTCCTGGTGGGCGAGGTGGTGCGCCGGATCACCGGACTGCTGCCGGGCGCCTTCCTGGAGCGCGAGGTGACGGGTCCGCTCGGCATCGACTTCACCGTCGGGCTGCCGGAGAAGGAGGCCGGGCGGGCGGCCGAGCTGGTGCACGCCCCGAATCCGGCGACCGCCGACCGGGCGGAGAGTTTCGGCCGGATGCCGCCCGTGGCCGTCGCGGCCGTGACGAATCCCGTGATCGGCGCGGCCGGGGCGAACACCCCCGAGTGGCGGGCCGCCGAGATCCCCGCGGCCAACGGCCACGGCACGGCGCGCGCCGTCGCGGCGCTGTACGGCGTGTTCGCCGGGCGCGGCACCCTCGGCGGCCGCCGCGTGCTGTCCCCGGAGGCGGCGGAGCGGGTCCGCGAGGGGCAGGGCAGGTGCCGGGACCTGGTGCTGGGCGCCGGGTTCGAGCACGAGACGGAGGTCGCCCTGGGGCTGTGGCTGAGCGGCCCGAACGGCTCGTACGGACCCAACCCGCGGGCTTTCGGGCACGACGGCTTCGGCGGATCCTGCGGCCTCTCCGACCCGGAGGCGGAGGTGTCGCTGGGCTATGTGATGAACCGGATGGGGCCGCACATCGCGGACGACCCCCGGAAGATGGCGCTGATCGAGGCCCTGTACAGCGCGCTGTGACGAGTGGCGGGCGCGGGCCGGGCCCGGCCGGATCGCCGGGCCGGGCCGCATCGCCACGCCCGGCCGGATCACCGGGACCGGCCGCATCGCCACGCCCGGCCGGATCGCCAGGCCGAGCCGGATCACCGGGACCGGCCGGATCGCCGTGACCGGCCGGATCGCCGTGACCGGCCGGATCGCCGGGACCGCCCTCCGGGGCCGGGCACGCCGTGTCCGTTCGGGGCGGGGCATGCCGTGGCCCACCGGGACCGGGCCTCGGCGGCGGCCCCGTCGGCCACGGCCGGCGGACGTGCGCGGGCCGTGCCTGGGGGTGCCAGGTCTCCGGTCCTGGTCCTGGCCCCCGCCCGCTGCCTGGTCCTGGCCCCGCCCGCTGTCGGCTTCCAACGCACGCGGCAGGGGCCCCAAAACCTGACGGACCGTCAGGCCGCACCGGCGGAAGGCGACCGGATCGGCGAAGACCGGGTCGGTAGCACTACGCCGGCTTGCGCGCGGCGATCATCCGGGCCCGCGGGGTGCCGTCGTCGCGCCGTCCGAACTCGGGCAGCGCGTACAGGTCCACCCGGAAGCCCGCACGCTCGAGTTCCCGCAGGACGCCGCCGAAGCGGTTGGCGCGGTAGTACATGACGAACGGCGGCCGCCACAGCGCGTTGCGCACCCGCATCACCGTGTCGAAGCCGAGCAGCGTCCAGGACACCGCGGAACGGGGCCGGAACGGCGCGGGAGCGGGCAGCGCGAACACGCCGCCGGGGCGCAGCGCGGCGTGGACCCCGGCGAACAGGCCCGGCAGCTCGCGGGGCAGGAAGTGCCCGAGCGCGCCGAAGCTCACCACCAGGTCGAAGGCGGCGGTGAACGGCAGGGCGCGGGCGTCCCCGCGCACCCAGGCGAGCCGCGGGCCGGCGGCCCGGACCTGCTCCCGTGCCACGGCGAGCATGCCGGCGCTGAAGTCGAGACCGGTGACGCTCTCCCGGCACACCCGCGCCAGCATCCCGGTCCCGGCGCCGGTGCCGCAGCACAGGTCGAGCCCGTCGTCGAAGGGCCCGATCCGGTCCAGTGCCGACGCGAGCGCGTTCAGCAGCGCGTCCGACGTACGGAACGGGGTGTGATCGAACTTCGGTGCGAGCAGGTCGTAGCCGCGCTCGACGGAGGACAGCGCCTGGACGGCGAGCTCGCGCAGGCTCGGGCCTTCGGGACTGAACACCGGCTCAGCTTAGACCTCACGCCGTCCCGTCGCGGGTCGCGCCGTCCGGCCGCCGGGGTGTGCGGGAGGCCCTGGGGCGCGCGGCCTTCGCACCTTTCCCAACGCCCCGCCGGCGGCCGCACGGCCCGACCGCCGGACACCGCGCCGTCCGACCGCCGGACGCGGGCGCGAGGCCATCGGGACCGCGCGGCCGTCGCGGCGCCGGGCGCCTCGCGCGGCTGCCTCACCCGTACCGACGGCCACCGCGTACGGCGGGCGCGCCACCCCCCGGCGCCTGGCGCGACGTCATCTCCGCCGGCCTGGCACCGCGTCATCTCCGCCGGCCTGGCACGGCGTCATCCCGGTTCCCCCACGGGCCTTGACGTCGGTGGCCGCGCCCTGCCCGCGATCCGTGTCCGTCCGTGTCCCCCGAGCGGGCGTCCGCCTAGCACGTACGAGTGCTCCCGCCCCCCGTTCGGCCCCGGCCGTGTCAGCCCGGTCCCCCACTTCTCCCTACGTTTTCGGTATGACGATTGGATTTACATTCCGGACGGCCGTGTCGATCTGCGCCGTGTGCACGGCGGGTGTCCTGGCGCTCGCGCCGCCGGGCGCGGCAGCGGGCCGGTCCGATGCGGTGGGCCCCGTCCCGGGCCGGCCGGGAGCGGGATCCACGGCACCGGCGCGCCTGCGGGGCGCGGTGCCGCAGCCGTCGCTGCTCCAGCGCTCCGGAACCCAGGTCCGGCCGCACGCCGACGCGCCCGACCTCCCCGACCTGTCCGCGCTGTCCTGGCTGGTGGCCGACGCCGACACCGGGGAGGTGCTCGCCGCGCACGACGCCCACCTGCCGCTGCCCCCCGCCAGCACGCTGAAGACCCTGTTCGCCCTCACCGTGCTGCCGGCCCTGCCCGGCACCCTGCAGCACACGGTCACGGCCAAGGACCTGGAGGGCATCGGCGCCGGCAGCAGCCTGGTCGGGGTCGCCCCGGGACTGACGTACAGCGTGTCCGATCTGTGGCGCGGGGTCTTCCTGCACTCCGGCAACGACGCGGTGCACGTACTGGCGAGGCTCAACGGCGGCTGGAACCACACGGCCCGGCAGATGGAGGTGAAGGCCCGCTCCCTGGGCGCCCTCGACACCCACGTCGTCTCGCCCGACGGCTACGACGCCGAGGGGCAGGTGTCCTCCGCGTACGATCTGGCGGTGTTCGGGCGGGCCGGGCTGCACAACGCGGACTTCGCCCGCTACTGCTCCACGGCGTGGTCCCTGTTCCCCGGTTACGCCGGGTCGTTCGGCATCCGGAACACCAACCGGCTGCTGACCGGAGCGGACGGGGTCGAGCCGTATCCGGGCCTGATCGGGATCAAGAACGGCTACACCAGCCACGCGGGGAACACACTCGTCTCCGCGGCCCGGCAGCACGGGCGCACCCTGGTGGCCACGGTGATGAACCCTCAGGAGGGTGACGGGCTGAAGGTGTACGAGGAGACCCGCGCGTTGCTCGACTGGGGGTTCGCCGCCGCCGAGCACGTCGATCCGGTCGGGTCGCTGAACGCCGTGCGGCCCGCGACGGCCCCCCGCCCGCGCTCGGGACCGGACCACCGCCCGGCCCCGGCGGCCGCATCACCGGCGGCGGTCGCCGAGGAGTCCCCCTGGCCGGAGACGGGCGCGATCGCGGGCGCCGCCGGGCTGGGCGCGGGAGCGGTGTGCCTGGCGCTGCGGCGCAGGGCCGGCAGGGCGGCGCGCCGCTGACCGGGCCGAGGGCGGTGGCGGCGGAGCACCACGGGGTGCGCGTGGCCCGGGCGCCGGCCGCGCACCCGCGGGAAGTGCCTCTCAGGCCTCGACGACACCCGTGGCCAGCAGGCCGAAGAGCAGGACGCCGACGACGATCCGGTAGACGACGAAGGCGTGGAAGGAGTGCTTGGCGACGAACTTCAGCAGCCAGGCGATGGAGGCGTAGGCCACCGCGAAGGAGACGACCGTGCCGACGGCCAGCGGCACCGCGCCCGCGCCCGTGCCCAGGGCGTCCTTCAGTTCGTACAGGCCGGCGCCGGTCAGGGCGGGGATGCCGAGGAAGAAGGACAGGCGGGTGGCGGCGACGCGGTCGAGGTCGAGGACGAGCGCGGTGGACATGGTGGCGCCGGAGCGGGAGAAGCCGGGGAAGAGCAGGGCGAGGATCTGGGAGCTGCCGACCAGCATCGCGTCCTTGAAGGAGGTGTCGTCCTCACCCCGCTTGTGCCGTCCCATCCGGTCCGCCGCCCACATCACGCCACTGCCGACGATGAGCGACCCGGCGACCACCCACAGGGAGGCGAGCGGGCCCTCGATGAGGGGCTTGGCGGCGAGACCGACGACGACGATCGGAATCGTCGCGTAGATCACCCACCACGCGAACTTGTAGTCGTGGTGGTAGCGCTCCTCCCGGTTGCGCAGCCCCCGGAACCAGGCCGAGACGATGCGCACGATGTCCTTGAAGAAGTACACGAGCACGGCGGCGATGGCGCCGACCTGGATGACGGCGGAGAACCCGACGACGGCGTCGTCGTCGACGGGGATCCCCATGAGCCCCTCGGTGATCTTCAGGTGGCCGGTGGAGGAGACGGGGAGGAATTCTGTCACCCCCTCGACGGCTCCGAGGATGACGGCCTGACCGACGGAGATGGCGCTCATGGGTTCCAGTTCTGCTCGGGTGGGGGTCGACGGTGCCGAAGGCAGTCTTACTACGCCGGGGTGAGTGTCTCGCACCACGCCCGCGCCGCCGCGGCCGGCGAGGCGCCCGGCGAACACGGCGGCCGACGCCCCTCGCCGTCCCCCGGGCCGCTGCCCACACCGACGTTCGTGGCACCGCGGAACCCGGCCCCGGTCCCGGCCGGTCACCGGGCCCGCCGGAGCGGCCCAGGGTTCACAACGACTTCTCACCCTTCCCCGCCCGCTTCGTCCTGACTCGTCCGTGTGGTGTGCGCCGGGCGACCTCACGGTCGTCGCGGGCCACGCACCCCTCGCCCGCCGGTTCCTCCGCACCGGGCGGTGAGACGCGTATGCGCTCCTCGGCGCCGTCCGGGCGGCCGGGGCCGTCCTCAGGCCGGTGCCCCGCACACCGCCACGCCCCGCTCCCACAGGCTGCCGAGCACCAGCACGCCGTCCGCCACGCAGACGCTGGTGACCATGCGGAAGCGGGGGTGCCGGCGGATGAGGTGGTGGACGATCCGCCCCTCGTCGTCGACGGCGAGGACGCCGGTCGCGCCGACGGGCCGGTAGGACGCGTGGACGGCGAGCCGGCCCGCGGCGCGCCGCAGGGCGGGGCGGCCCCGGTGCAGCAGCTCCAGCGGGGGCACCCGGGGGCCGGCCAGCGCCACCCAGATCGGCCCGCCGCCGTCCGCGCGCCAGAGGTTGTCGGGCATGCCGGGCAGGTCCTCGGCGAAGGGCTCGCTGCCGCCGGCGCGCGGGCCGGTGAGCCAGTACCGGGTGAGCCGGCGGGCACCGGTCTCCGCGAGGACGAGGAACGCCTCCCCCGCGCCGGCCGCCAGCCCGTTCGCGAACTGCAGCCCCTCCAGCAGCACCTCGGGAGCACCGCCGCCGGGCGGCAGCCGCAGCAGCCGTCCGGTGCCGGTGTGCTCGACGATGTCGGCGAGCCAGTGTTCCAGGGGGTGGGAGCGCGAGGACACGGTGACGTACACACTGCCGTCGGACAGTGCGACGGCGTTGCTGCAGAACCGCAGTCCCTCCCCCGCAACCGCGGTGGCGAGCACCTGGACGGCGCCGCGTTCCGGACCGACGCGCAGCAGCCCCCGCACGGCGTCGCACACCAGCAGGCCGCCGTCGGGGAGCGGTTCGAGGCCGAGCGGCCTGCCGCCGGTGTCGGCCAGCACCTCGATCCGGGGCCCGGCCGGGTCCGTCAGGCCGTCGAGGCGCAGGACGCGGCCGTCCGCCACGCCGGTGAGCACCCGGCCGCGGCCGTCCACGACGACGTCCTCGGGGCCGCGGCCGCCGATGGGGACGTACCGGAGCGGGACGAGGGGCGTGGGACGGTCCATGGCGCCTGCCCTTCGGGTCGTACGGCCTCGCCGCCTGGGGGTTGTACCCGCCGTCTCCGTCCACCGAGCGGGTCACCGGGTGCGCGGAGGGGCGGCAGGGGTCTCACGGGTGCCGGGTGTGCGCCGCGTGGGAGGCGCCCGCTCGGCAGAGCGCCCGCGCAGAGGGCGCGCGGACCGGGGCCACCGTGCGCCGCCGGGCTCGTGCCCGGCCGGAACGGGAGACGCACGCACCTCGCCGCCGGACACGGCCCCCGGACCCACGCGGCCGGACTTCCGCCGGGCAGCACACGCCCGCAGGATCCGGCGGCCGAGACGGCACTCACCAGCCCTTCTCGAACAGCCGGGCGACTTCCGCGATGCGTACTTCGTCGCGGCTGTAGTGCGTACGCCGACGGATCCGCCGGGTGCGGAGCAGGCCGAGGTCGACGAGGAGGCCGAGGTGCCGTTCGGCGACCCGCCGGGACACACCGAGCTTCGCGGCCACGGCACGGGCCGTGACACCGTCCTCGGCAGGATCGCCGTTCCGCTGCCGGGGAAAGTGCGTGGCCGGGTCCTTCAGCCACTCCAGGACGGCCAGCCGCAGCGGGCCCTGGGGGGTCTCCGGCATCCGTGCCTCCTCCGCGTCGAAGCCGCATCGCCCTCGTTCCCCCACACTGTCGCGCAGCCGCTCGCGAGGCGGTGCCCATTGCAGCCGATTCGGCCGTCCCGCACGCGGTACCCGGCTTTTACAGACGAGATCACCCCTCACGAGGTGAAGACCATGGCAACCTCACCCAGGTCGTCCCAGCCGTCCATGGAGACGCATCCCGACATCGTCGACATGCGTCACCGCCACGAGATGGCCGAGCGCGCGACGAGCACACCACAGGGACAGGCCACCGGGACGCTGGCCTTCCTCACCGGCATCTACCTGGCCGCCTCACCCTGGATCACCGGTTTCAACAACCTGTCCACCCTGGCCGTGACCAACCTGCTGACCGGTATCGCCTACGCGCTCCTGATGAGCGGCGGATTCGGCCGCGCCTACGAGCGGACGCACAGCATGGCGTGGGGAGCATGCGTCCTGGGCGTCTGGACGATCATCGCCCCCTGGGTCGTGTCCGGCAACGTCGCCACCACCAAGACGATCGTCAACAACGTCGTCACCGGCGTGATCGCCCTGGCGCTGGCCCTGGCCGCCAGCGCCGCCGCCCGAGCGGCGGAGTCCTCCGAGGGCGGGCGCGGCCGGTCGGCCGCGTTCATGCCGGGCCGCTGATCCCGACGCGTGTCCACGGCCCGGCCGCCGGACGGCGGCCGGGCTTCTTCCGGGACCTGCGGGCACCGCTCCGTACGCCGACCGGTCGTGCCGCGTGGGTGGGTTGCCCGGGGACCGGCCGGCGCGTGGGCCCGGGCCCGGGGGCCCCGCCACGACCACGCCGAGGGCACGACGGACGCCCGGTGTCGCACACACGCACGGCCGCCCGACCTGCATGCACGCGCATTAACATGCGAGGTATGGGAGCGAACACGGCCGGGGCCCGGCTCGAGGAACGGTGGCGGGACATCCTGTCGGTGCACGCGCGCACGATGTGCGAGATCGACCGGGCACTGCATCCGCACGGTCTGGGCGCGAGCGACTTCGAAGTGCTCGACCTGCTGGCCTCGGCGGCGCCGGAGGAGGGCGACCACTGCCGGGTGCAGAACCTGGTCGGCCGGGTCCACCTCAGCCAGAGCGCGCTGTCCCGGCTGATCGGCCGGCTGGAGAAGGACGGCCTGGTGGAGCGCTCGGTGTGCGCGGAGGACCGGCGCGGCGTGTGGCTCACCCTGACGCGCAAGGGCCGCGATCTGCACAGGGAGGTCCAGCCGTTGCAGCGCGCGGCGCTGGCCCGCACGCTGAACGGGTGAGAGACGGGCGGACCGGGCCGCCGCCCCCGCCGGGGCGCGGGGAGCACCGCCGGGTGGCGCGGAGACGCGGTCGGCTCGCTCCGGCGCTCCCGTTCCCCTTCTGGGCGCGGGCCTACGGCCGCGCGAGCAGCGTGCGCACGCCTTCCGAGGTGAGCGTCAGCCCGTGCGGGGAGCTGGCGTCGATGGTGAGCGACAGGTCGTCGGACGGCCACTGGGAGGCCAGCGCGCCGAGCGGCACGAGACGGTAGCGGGAGATGAACGGCAGCAGCTCGCTCATCTCCACCTCGGAGGTGAAGACGGGCACCACGGGGACACCGCCCGGCTGCTCCAGGACCGGCAGCGCCACCGCCGCCGGGTTCGTGGCGTCCTCCTCGCTCACGTCGTCGGGCACGGGGACCAGCACGTCGCTGCTCGCGAGCGTGTCCAGCGCCGCCGCGTCCTCGGCGTGCTCGGCGAGCACGTCCAGCGCACGTTGCGCAGGCGTCGAAGTGTTGTTGTTCGCGGGTGTGTCCATGACGAATTCCCTGGTCGCGGCGGGTCGTGCGGCCCGCCCGTGAGGTGATCCTCCCGGGCGCGTTCCTGGCCGCGTACCCGATCGCACGCGAACCAACCGCCCGGCCACCGGTGAAGCGGGGCGGTCCGGCGGTCGATCCGGTCCGCCGTCCGGCGCGTCCGTCCCCTTCCGGCCCGTTTCCCGCGGTGCGGTCCGTCGCCTTGACCCGCGCGGGCGGCCTGCGGCCGCGGTGCGAGACGAGGCGGAGGAGAGGTGAGTGACGCGGCGATGACGGTTACTCGGCCATGGTCCGCAGGACCCACAGAAGGGGAAGCCATGAGCCACGGTACGAGCGCCCGGGACGTGGTGGACGCCATCAAGGACGTCGACTTCCCGGCCGGCAAGGACGAGTTGATCGAGGCGGCGAACCGGTCCGGCGCGTCGCCGGAGGTCATCAAGGCGCTGCGCGGCATCCCGCCCGAGCAGTACGCCAACCGCGAGGAGGTGGCCCGGTCGGTGCGCGTGGACCCCGCCTCCGATCTGGATCTGAGCGACGCACAGCGGGCCGAGCAGGCCCGCGAAGGCGGTCGGCCCGGCCAGTCGCAGCACCTGCGCGACGTGCCGAAGCCGCCCGTGCAGGAGGAGCTGGACCGCTGACGCCGTCCTCCGCCCGTCCCTCACCACGCGACACGACGCCGCGCGACGGACGCGGCACGCCGCGACGCGACGGACGGGACGCGACGACAGGAGTGCCTCATGGGACGTGAGAAGAACGAACTGGACGAGCAGCGGCGTCGCGTGGCGACCCCGGACGCCCGTGCCGCCGGTGAGGCGCTGGACATCCGCGACGTGACGACCGGGCCGCCGCAGGCGCGTACCCGCCGGCCCGGCGACGGCCCCCACGAAGAGGGAACCGGTGCCGCGCAGTGCGGCCGGCCGCGGTGGCACGCCGGCGACCCGGCCGAGCGGGAGCGCCGGGGCCCGGTGCCGCCGGGACCCGGACCGGTGTACACGCACCTGGAGCGGTGCGGCTACACCGAGCAGCACGAGCAGGTGCTGCTCGCGCTCACCGCCGCGCAGGAGCGCCGCCACGGCGACGGCGTGTACCTGAAGGAGGTCGCCTGGGCCTCGGGGCTGTCCCCGGAGGAGGCCCGGACCCTGCTTTACGACCTGACCCAGGTGCATCGTCTGGTCACCGAGCTGGCCGGCGCGGACCAGCCGGACATGGGACCCCGTTTCGAGGTGAAGCCCCGGCTGTGAGGGCCGGGCGAGCGTGAGAAGGAGAGGGTGACCGCGGCCGGCGCCGGATGGCGGCGGCCGCGACATCGTCGCGGCCCGGGCGCCCGGCGTCGTCGCGGCCCGGCCGTGAGCGCGGGCGCCCGGATCGGCACGGAGCCCGGCGCGGAACGGCGCGCACCGCGCCGGCGTCGCCGGATGCGGGCTCTCCGTGCGCGCGGCACGAAGAGCCCTTCAGGGCTCACTGCCGAACCCTACGGAGACTGGGTAACCAGTGCCGCAGGTTCCGATGCACGCGACGAGCCGGGCAGTCCGTACGGGCGACGGCAGGGCCGGTCCGTGCGGGGTGGTGACGTCCGCCCCTCCGAGCACGGGGCCGCCGCCCGTCCGTAGGGGCGACGGCGTCCGTCCGCGTGCCGCTCACCGCCGCGTCCGCGGCGGTGCACGGCGATCCGCGGCGGCCACAGCGGAAAGACGGTTCCTGCTTTTGTATACGCGAACCACGGGCCGTAGTCTTGCCCGCATGGAAGTGCCTGAGTCCCACACCGGATGGACGTTCCTCACCAATCACGCCCGGGTGCTGGCCGCCATCGCCGACAACCACAACGCGCGCATCCGCGACATCGCCGCGCACTGCCGGCTCACCGAGCGCGCCGTGCAGAAGATCATCTCCGACCTGGAGCGGGACGGCTACCTCTCGCACACCCGGGAAGGGCGCGGCAACACCTACCGGATCGACCCCGGCAAGGTCCTGCGCCACCCCGCCGAGGCCGGCTTGACCGTGGCCGCGCTGCTGTCTCTCCTCGCCCAGGACGAGGCGGACCGCGGCCGGCCCGCGGACGCTCCCGGCGAGTCGGCCGGGCACGCCCCCGCGTGAGCCGTTCCGGCCGCCGGGACCGCCCGGCGGCCGGAACGGCGCCCCGGACCGCGTCAGGCCCGATGGTGCGGCTGGATCCACCCCATGGACCGCTCCACCGCCCGCTTCCAGCACGTGTACTCCCCCGCACGCCGTTCGGGGTCCATGTCCGGCATCCACTGGGCGGCTCGGTGCCAGTTGCGGCGCAGGACCTCCAGATCCGGCCAGTAACCGACCGCCAGCCCGGCGGCGTAGGCGGCGCCGAGCGAGACCGTCTCGGCGACCAGGGGCCGTACCACGGGCACGTCGAGGACGTCGGCCAGGAACTGCATGAGCAGGTTGTCGGAGGTCATGCCGCCGTCGACCTTGAGCTCCTTCAGCGCGAGGCCGGAGTCCGCGTTCATGGCGTCGACGACTTCCCGGGTCTGCCACCCGCTGGCCTCCAGCACGGCCCGGGCCAGATGGCCCTTGGTGATGTACGAGGTGAGGCCGACGATCACCCCGCGCGCGTCGCTGCGCCAGTGCGGGGCGAACAGCCCGGAGAACGCGGGGACGATGTAGCAGCCGCCGTTGTCCTCGACGGTGCGGGCCAGCGTCTCGATCTCCGGGGCGCTGTTGATGAGCCCGAGCCGGTCGCGGAACCACTGCACGAGCGAGCCGGTGACGGCGATGGGCCCCTCCAGGCCGTAGACCGTGGGCCGGTCGCCGATCTTGTACGCCACGGTGGTGAGGAGTCCGTGCCGGGACCGGACGAGCTCGGTGCCGGTGTTCATCACCAGGAAGCTGCCGGTCCCGTAGGTGCACTTCGCCTCGCCGGGCGAGAAGCAGGTCTGCCCGAACAGCGCCGCCTGCTGGTCACCGAGGGCGGCGCCGATGCGCACGCCGGGAAGCAGCGCGCGGGCCTCCCCGTAGATCTCGGCCGAGGACCGGATCTCCGGCAGCATGGCGCGCGGCACCCCGAAGAACTCCATCAGCTCCGGGTCCCAGGTGAGCGTGCGGATGTTGGCGAGCATGGTGCGGCTGGCGTTCGTGGCGTCGGTGACGTGCAGGCCGCCGTCCGGTCCGCCGGTGAGGTTCCAGATGAGCCAGGTCTCCATGGTGCCGAACAGCACGTCGCCGTCGCGGGCACGCTGCTCCAGCCCGTCGACGTGGTCGAACAGCCAGCGGATGCGCGGGGCGGAGAAGTAGGTCGACGGGGGCAGGCAGCAGCGGTCGAGGAAGAAGTCGTTCCCGGGCCGTTCGCCCAGGTCGTCGACGAGCGGCCCGGTGCGGGTGTCCTGCCAGACGATCGCCCTGCCCAGCGGGGTGCCGGTGCTCCGCTCCCAGAGCACCGTCGTCTCCCGCTGGTTGGCGATGCCGATCGCGGTCACCTGCTCGGCGTCCACGCCGGCGTCGGCGAGGGCCTCGGGGACGATGCGCCGCAGGTTGCGCCAGATCTCGACGGCGTCGTGCTCGACCCAGCCGGGCCGGGGGAAGCACTGCTGGTGCTCCCGCTGGGCGACCGACACCAGCCGCCCGCTGTGGTCGAACAGGATGCATCGAGTGGAGGTGGTGCCCTGGTCGATGGACATCACATACCGGTCAACCATTCTCGGGCCTGCCTTCCGATGCGTCGTGCGGGGCTACCAGCGGACCGCGCCCAGGTCTCTGGAGATCGCCCGTGCGGCCTCCCGGAGCAGGGTGATCAGGGGCGGCAGCGGCCGGCCCTTGGTGTCGCAGATCCTCTCGACGGGGCCGGAGAGGCCGATGGCGCCCACCACGAGACCTCCCTGTCCCCGGATCGGCGCGGCGACGCCCGCCTCGCCCATGCTCATCTCCTGCACCTCGGCGCCCCAGCCGAGTTCCCGGATCTCCGCGAGCGCCCGGGCCAGATCCTCCGGCATGACCAGGGTGTGCCTGGTGTACGCCTCGGGACCGGATTCCAGCACGGGTTCCACAGGAGCGGAGCCGAAGGCCAGGAGCACCTTGCCGAGCGAGGACGCGTGCAGCGGCAGCAGCGCGCCGACGTCGAGGGTCTGCAGGGTGTCGTCCGGCCGGAAGACGTGGTGGACGACGAGGACCCGGCCCTCCAGGGGCGTGCCGAGCCGCACCGCCTCACCGCTGCGGGCGGCCAGGGCGTCGGCCCAGTTGATGGAGCGCGACCGGAGTTCGTTCACGTCGAGGTAGCTGGTGCCGAGGTGCAGCAGCGCCGCGCCGAGCTGGTACTTGCCGGTCGCCTCGTCCTGCTCCACGAAGTCCACGTGCTGCAGGGTGCGCAGAATGCCGTGCGCGGTGCCCTTGGCCAGGCCGAGCGAGGACGCCACCTCACCCAGTCCGAGGCGGCGGGGACCCCGGGCGAGCAGACGCAGGATCGCCGCCGCCCGTTCGATGGACTGGACCGGTCCGGCCATGAGGCGATCGTAGCCCGGTTTGTCTGGATCAGCCGCCGTTCGGTAATGCCGACCGCCGTTCATTGACCCGCCGGGTTTGTCTCCCTAGCGTGCATTGTCGCGACCGGTCTCCCGCCCGGAACGCACCGCCGACGAGGAGGGCCCATGTCCGTAGCGCAGCTCGCCGCCGCGCCCCTCGGAGAGGCCGAACAGGTCTTCCCGCTGCCCCCAGCCCCCGAGGCCATACCCACCGTACGCCGTCGCGTGCGCCGGGTCCTCGGCGGCTGGAACCTGCCCGCGGACGTCGCCGACGACGTCCTGCTGGTGGTCTCCGAACTGCTCACCAACGCGCTCGTGCACGCCCTGCCCCCGGCCACGCTCGGGTTGTGGCGGGTCCTGGTGGACGGCATCGGCGCGGTGCACGTCGAAGTGACCGACCGCGGTCCCGCGGCCGGCGGGCGGATCCCCGCACCCGGCACCGGGGACGCGATCGACCCGGACGAGCACGGGCGCGGTCTGGGCATCGTCAACGCGCTGTCGGCGCGGTGCGGTGTGCGGGTGCTCCCCGGCGGGACCTGCCGGTGGGCCGAGGTGCTCGCCGGCTGAGCGCCTGCGGCGCCCGGCGGCGGGCGGGTCCTTCGGGCCCTGCCCACCGGACGCGTCCCGCGGCGGATCGGGGACCGTCCCCCGGCCGGACGTGCCGGGGGACGGTCGCGTACGCGCCAGGACGTCAGCGGGCCAGGGCCTCGAGGGTGGCGTCGAGGTCCGCCGTGCGGGGACGGTTGTGGGGCAGCCTCGACAGGACGGCCGCCATGCCGCAGGTGTCGGTGACGGCGGAGAAGACCAGACCGCCGCCGACGGCGGCGGACAGCCAGCGGGCGTGCCGGTAGCGGGTCCCCAGGGCGAGTCCGGCCGCCACGAGGGAACCCGCGACGAGCCGGACCTGGCGTTCCATGGGCCATGCGGCGCGGCCGCCGTCGCGGTGGACGGGGTGGCCCCGCTCGGCCCAGGCGGTGGTGCCGCCGGTGAGGGTGGTGGCGGGGATGTCGGCGGCGGCGAGCTGCCGGCAGGCCGCGGCGGAGCGCTGCCCGGAGGCGCAGACGACGAGCAGCTCACCGCGGGCGGCCGCGGCCTTGAGGGCGGGCAGGGCGGTGTGCAGGTGGTCGAGCGGGATGTTGTGGGCACCGGGTATGCGACCCGCGGCGTACTCGCCGGGGGTGCGCACGTCGATGACGGTGTACTCCGGCAGGCGCTCGGCGGCCTGGTCGGGATGGACGGCGGTGTCGGTGGTCATGAGCGGCGGGTTCCCTTCCTGCTCCCTTTCCAGGCGTCGACCTGAACGGCTGGTTATCATACCCCCCGGGGTATCCGGAGAGTCTGCGGGAGGTGGCCGGTGGAACTCGAGATGGCGGCCGACGAGCTGAAGGGCGTGCTCAACCGGCTGCGGCGGGCGCAGGGCCAGATCGCCGGGATCATCCGGATGATCGAGGACGGCCGGGACTGCGAGGACGTGATCACGCAGCTCGCGGCGGTCTCCCGGGCGCTGGACCGGGCCGGTTTCGCGATCATCGCGACGGGGCTCCAGCACTGCGTGGCCGAGGGCGGGCAGGGAGCCGGGGACCGGGAGCGGATGCGCGCCCGCCTGGAGAAGCTCTTCCTGTCGCTGGCGTGAGGCACGGCCGCCCTGCCGCCTCCCGCCGCCTCGCACCCCGGAGCGGGATCCTCGCCCGGGGCCGCCACGCGTCGAGGCCAGGCGGTGACCTGCCGAGCGAGCGCTGCCGCCGGTCCCGCACCACGTGGGCCCGTGACCGGACACGGCGGACGCCGGCGGCTCCGGCACCCGGCGGTGCCCGCATACGACGGCAGCGGACCGCGTCGCGGAGGGCACGTCCGGGACGGTGGGCCGGGGCTGACCCGCGCCGCCTCGCGTGGATCGCGACAGCCCCTCGTATGCGCATCGCGCCCTCCGCCCGCGGGCGGAGGGCGCGAAACCACGGCGGTGCCGCCGGTGACCGCCGCGGGTCGCCTCGCGGCGTGGCGACGGTGCCGTCCGGCCGGCCGGCCCGCGGGGACCGGCCCGGACGGCGTGTCACGTGATCAGACGAGGTCGAACCGGTCGAGGTTCATGACCTTGTCCCAGGCCGCGACGAAGTCCGTGACGAACTTCTCCCCGGCGTCGTCGCTCGCGTAGACCTCCGCGAGCGCCCGCAGCTCGGAGTTCGAGCCGAAGACGAGGTCGGCACGGGTGCCGGTCCACTTGACCTCGCCGGTGACGGCGTCGCGGCCCTCGAAGGTGCTCGCGTCCTCGGACGTCGCCCGCCACGTCGTGCCCAGGTCGAGCAGGTTGACGAAGAAGTCGTTGGTCAGCACCCCGGGGGTCGCGGTGAGGACGCCCAGCGGCGACTGCCGGTGGTTCGCGCCGAGGACGCGGAGGCCGCCGACGAGGACCGTCATCTCGGGGGCGCTCAGGGTGAGCAGGTTCGCCCGGTCGACCAGCAGGTACTCGGCCGGCAGCCGGTTGTCCTTGCCGAGGTGGTTGCGGAAGCCGTCCGCGGCCGGCTCCAGCGCGGCGAACGACTCCACGTCGGTCTGCTCCTGCGACGCGTCCACGCGCCCGGGCGTGAACGGGACCCGGACGTCGTGGCCGGCGTCCTGCGCGGCCTGCTCGACGGCCGCGCAGCCGGCGAGCACGATCAGGTCGGCGAGGGAGACGCGCTTGCCGCCCGTCCGGGCCGCGTTGAAGGACTCCTGGATGCCCTCCAGGGTGCGCAGCACGGTCGCCAGCTGGTCGGGGTCGTTGACCTCCCAGCCGCGCTGCGGCTCGAGACGGATGCGGGCGCCGTTGGCACCGCCGCGCTTGTCGCTGCCGCGGAAGGAGGAGGCCGAGGCCCACGCGGTGGAGACGAGCTGCGGCACCGTGAGGCCCGAGGCCAGCACCTGGGCCTTCAGGGCGGCGACGTCCTGGTCGTCGACGAGCTCGTGCGTCACCTCGGGCAGCGGGTCCTGCCACAGCAGCGTCTCGGCCGGGACCTCCGGACCGAGGTAGCGCACGATGGGGCCCATGTCGCGGTGGGTCAGCTTGAACCAGGCGCGTGCGAAGGCGTCCGCGAACGCGTCGGGGTCCTCCAGGAACCGCCGCGAGATCTGCTCGTAGACCGGGTCGAACCGGAGCGCGAGGTCCGTCGTCAGCATCGCCGGGGCGTGGGTCTTCGACGGGTCGTGGGCGTCGGGCACGGTGCCCGCGCCGGCGCCGTCCTTGGGCCGCCACTGGTGCGCGCCGGCGGGGCTCTCGAAGAGCTCCCACTCGTAGCCGAACAGGATCTCGAAGAAGCTGTTGTCCCACGTGGTCGGGGTGTTGGTCCACGTCACCTCGAGTCCGCTGGTGATCGTGTCGCCGCCCTTGCCGGTGCCGTAGGAGTTCCTCCAGCCCAGGCCCTGTTCCTCCAGCGGGGCGGCCTCGGGGTCGGGGCCCACGTGGTCCGCCGGGCCGGCGCCGTGGGTCTTGCCGAAGGTGTGGCCGCCCGCGATCAGGGCGACCGTCTCCTCGTCGTTCATCGCCATCCGGCGGAACGTCTCACGGATGTCGCGGGCCGCGGCGATCGGGTCGGGGTTGCCGTTCGGGCCCTCGGGGTTGACGTAGATCAGGCCCATCTGGACGGCGCCCAGGGGGTTCTCCAGCTCGCGGTCGCCGGAGTAGCGCGCGTCGCCCAGCCAGGTGGTCTCCGGGCCCCAGTACACGTCCTCCTCGGGCTCCCACACGTCCTCGCGGCCACCGGCGTAGCCGAAGGTCTTGAAGCCCATCGTCTCCAGTGCGACGTTGCCGGCCAGGATCATGAGGTCGGCCCAGGAGATGTTCTGGCCGTACTTCTTCTTGACCGGCCACAGCAGCCGCCGCGCCTTGTCGAGGTTCGCGTTGTCCGGCCAGCTGTTGAGGGGGGCGAAGCGCTGCTGGCCGGCGCCGGCGCCACCGCGGCCGTCGCTGATGCGGTAGGTGCCGGCGCTGTGCCAGGCCATGCGGACGATGAGGGGGCCGTAGTGGCCGAAGTCGGCGGGCCACCAGTCCTGGGAGGTCCTCAGGACCTCGGCGATGTCGCGCTTCACCGCGGGAAGGTCGAGGGAGGTGAACGCCGCCGCGTAGTCGAACTCCTCGCCGAGGGGGTTGGCCACGGCGGGGTTCTTGGCGAGGATCTTCAGGTTGAGCCGCTCCGGCCACCACTGGCGGTTACCGCCGCCCTGCGTCGGATGCAGGGCGCGCCCGTGCGCGACCGGGCAGCCACCGCCCTCCCCCTCCGTCTTCGGGTCGGTGACGATGGCCTCGTGGTTCTCGGACATGGGAATCCTTCCGGACTGCTGGATCACAACGCTCAGGAACTGCGGGTGGAGCAGGCGGGGCACAGGCCCCAGTAGACGACCTCGGCCTCGTCGATCGAGAAGCCGCGGTCGTCGGACGCGGTCAGGCAGGGGGCGTGGCCCACCGCGCAGTCGACGTCGGCGACGACACCGCACGACCGGCACACGAGGTGGTGGTGGTTGTCCCCGACGCGGCCCTCGTACAGGGCCGGACTGCCGGGGGGTTCGACCCGCCGCACGAGTCCCGCCGCGGTGAGCGCGTGGAGGGCCTCGTAGACGGCCTGCAGGGAGATGTGGCCCACGCGATCGCGCACCCCCGAGGCGATCGCCTCCACACCGAGGTGGCCGCCGGCCCGCACGGTCTCCAGGAGAGCGACGCGGGCGGCCGTCACGCGCAGGCCGACACCACGCAGCTCGTCGGCGGTGGTCGGAGTCCCGGATCCGGTCACCGCGCCAACGTAGCGGCACAAACACGAGCCGTTCAAGGAATTGAACGAATCCAATTCGGCTGATTGCTCGGCCAGTTGGCGGGGGCGGCCCGCACGTCCGGGGCGTGCCGGGGTCGGCGGGGGCGCGGGTGCCCCCGGCGGCGCGGGCACCGGCGGCGGCGTCGGGATGGCGGTCAGCCTTCTGCACCGGCGTGACGAGGAAGGTTCGGGGACGGTGCGGCGGACGCGTGCGGTGACGAGGCGTCACCGTCTCACCGTTCGCCCGACTTGATGCGGCGGCCCGTCGCCGCACCCCGGGAACGCCACAGGCCGCCCCGGGGGAGGGGGCGGCCCATGACGGTGGGGGCGGAGGGAAAGGGCCGGCGCGCACCGGTGCGGACCGCGGGTCGGCGCCCGCGGTCCGCACCGGCTTCCGGACGGCGTGCCGCCCAGGAGGTCAGCGCACCGCGTTCACCTTCTGCAGGGCCTTGGCGAGGCCGTTGACCCACAGCTGGTTGACGCGGGCCCGCTCGGTGGAGTTCGGGTAGCGGTTGGTGCAGGACGGGCCGGGGCCGCCGCCCGACATCAGCTCGCTGCACGGGCCGGTGTAGTGGTCGGGCAGGCCCAGCACGTGCCCGGTCTCGTGGGCGGTGACGCGGATCGAGTCGTACTGACGGTTCTGTGCGTAGTCGAGGAAGATGTAGCCGCTGCCGTGGCCGTCGGTGGAGGCGTAGGAGCCGCGCGAGTCGTTGCCCTCGTAGTAGCTGAAGTCGGCGCCGCCGGAGGTCGCCGCGAGCTTGACGTTCGACACGGAGCTGTTCCAGATCGAGGCGGCGCTCGATATCTGGGAGCGGAAGCTCGGCGCCTGGGAGGCGTTGTAGTAGACGGTGACCGCCGCGGTCAGGCTCGGGTTGGCCGCCCGCTTCCTGGCGACCGAGGCGAGCACGGCGTCGAAGAACGCCTTGTTGTCGGCGGCCTCCTCGGCGGAGCCGGCGTACCGTGCGGCCGCCGTCGGGGCGGAGCCGCTGGGCTGGGCGCTCGCCGGGACCGCGGTGCCCAGCGCGGCGGAGGCCAGACCGAGGCCGAGCGCGAGCGCCAGGAGTCTCCTGGAGGTCTTCGCGGAGCCGGAGGTCGTGTGGGACGACTTCATGTGGGGGCTCGTTCCTGTGGGGTGGTGAACGATTGATTGCTCAGGAGTCTCGGGCACGGAAACAGCCCGCGGATGATGGCAACTGGGGATAGCGCGGAGCTATCAGCAGCCGACTCGCCCGGTTCCGTTGGGATTTGAACATCTGGCGCGGCATCACATGCCGCACCTACGCTCCCCCCATGGAGCTCGAGGTGAGGCACCTGCGCGTTCTCTGCGTGATCGCGGACACCGGCAGCCTGCACAGGGCGGCGCGGGAACTGGGCCTGGCGCAGCCCTCGTTGAGCACCCAGCTGCGCCGTATCGAGCACGCCCTGGGCGGCCAGCTCTTCACCCGTGCGCGCACGGGCTGCCGTCCCACGCCACTGGGACACGCGGTGCTGAGCCGCGCCAGACCGCTGGTCGCCGAGCTCGCCGCCCTGGTCACCGCGACGAGGACGGCGGCGGCGCGCGCAGCCGGCGGCCCCCGGCTGCGCATCGGCGCCACCGCGAGCCGGGCCATCCCGGGCTGGCTGCGCCGGCTGCGGAGCCGGGTGCCCCCGACCGAGCCCACACTCCAGATGGACGTGTCCGCGAACGCCCTGCTGCGCATGGTCGCCGCGGGCCGGCTCGACCTGGCCTTCGTGCACGAGGTCGAGGGCTGCCCGCTGCGGATCCCGCCCGGGCTCTGCCTGCGCGTCCTGGTGGAGCGCGAGCCGCAGTTCGTCTCCCTCGCCGCCGACCATCCGGCGGCCGCGCGGCGAGAGGTGCGGCTCGCCGACCTCGCCGACGACCGCTGGATGGTCGACTCCACGGTGGACGGCGAATGGGACGTCCTCTGCCGCGTCCTGCGCGAGGCGGGGCTCGAGCCCGACATGCTCCACGGCGACTACCTCACCGCGTACTCCCTGGCCGCCATCGGGGAGGTGGTGACCGTCAGTCAGCCGACCGCACGGCCGCGCTCCGACCTCGCCATCCGGCCCCTGCAGGGCGACCCCATAGGCGTGCGGCTGCTGCTCGCGGCCCGCACCGAGACCGATCTCGACAACGGCTACGCCGAGTTGGAGGACGCCTACTGGGAGGCGGCCCGCCAGGCGCCCGCCTACCAGGAGTGGCTGGAGCGGGCCGGTGCGCCGGAGGCCTTCCGGGTGCCGGGCGCCCACGGGACACCGGTGGCGGACGAGAGCGCCCGGGCGGCGGTGTACGGCGGGCGCGTACCGGTCCGGGTGGAGCCGCGTGCGGGCGCACCGGCGCAGACGCACCGCATGGCGCGGGCCTGACGGCCGCCCCGTCGGCGGCCGGCGTCGGCCCACCGGCTTCCGGCCGTCGCCCGTCGCCGGGGGACACCCGGTGCCGCGTCCGCGGTCTCGGGGCCGCGACGCCTCAGCGCGGCACGGCGGAACCGGTCCCGCAGGACGGTCGGTTCAGGCCCGGCACGGCTGGGCGGGACCGGCTATGCCGCGCGCGCCCATTCCCGCGCCGCGCGTTCGGGCGCGGCCGGAGTGCGTGCGGGCAGTACCCGGTAGGTGGTCTTCGTCGGGTCGACGATGGGCTCACCGAACGTGATCCGGCCGCTCGTCTGCAGCGTGTCGCACTCGTCGGTCGGGAGGGCGACGTAGCAACCGCCCCTGCCCGTCGCGGAGTCGAACGGCTGCCAGTAGCCGTACCGGCGGCGTCCGTTCGCATGCACGGTGACGAAGACGGGGGTGCGGGGGTCGGAGATGATGCGCAGCAGGTCGGCGCCGGCCGGGCTGAGCTCGGGGCGGGTGCGGGGAGGGGACAGCAGCATGGTCGGCACGGTGCGACCGGGACCCTGGGAACCGCGGTACCGGTGGCTGGTGCGTGCCGGGGCAGCGGCCGTTCGGGGCCCCTCGTTCTTCCGGCGGGGCGCGGGCAGAAGGACGTCGAGGAGCTGCTGCTCGTCGGGCGTGGGCGGCATGAGCGGTGGCCTTCCGGGGCGAGGACTCGAGACCGCCTACCCCGTTCGGGGCCGGTGTTGATCTCTCTGCTCGGTATTGTTCACCACACCACTGACAATGAGGAGTCGCTTTCCTGCGGCGCGCGACGCCACAGCATGATTTCGGCCAGGGCCGTGGGAGGAGAACGCGCTGGCAGGACGGTGTTCGAGGGGCCTCTCGGCGCCCGGCGTACGGTGCGCGGGACACACCACCGCCCACCTGCCGCGGGCGGCCGTACCGCGGACGGCTCGTCCGCACCTTCGCTCCGTACGCCAGTTCGTAAGCGGCGCATCGCGCAACTCGGCAAGATCGCTACGCACGAGGCGCGTAGACGCCCCCCTGGGCCGCTCCTCTGGTCCACCGATCCACCGGACCACCGGACCACTCCGGTCCACGGGGCAGGGAGTCGCCGGGGTACCCGGCCGCGCGCGACGGGCGACAGTCGGCGGGCGGCAGGCGGCAGGCGGCAGGCGGCAGGCGGCACGCGGCGGTGTCCTCGCCGTACGGAAGGAACGGTCCGGTGGCCGGGCCGGGCATCGTCCCACGGGGGCGGGCGGGTCGACCGAGCCATCACCGCTCCCCCGCTGCTGCCGTCCGCGTCCGTCGGAGCGCTGGTGCCGCTGCCGCGTTCCCACGCCACCGGCCCCGCCGGGCGGCCGCCCCCGCGCAGACGCCGAGCCGCCCGCACACGCCGAGCCGCCCGCGCCTGCCGAGCCGCGCGGGCGGCTGACCGTGTTCCATGCCGGCACGCCGGGCCCCTTCGCCCGCGGCGGCGGGGTCAGTCTCCGGTCGTCTTGTCCACCAGCGCGCTGTACGCCAGTTGCAGCGTGTCCGCCACGGCCAGGGCGGCGAGGGCGCCCATGGCGGTGCGCGTCGCCCGCGGCCAGAGCAGCTGGCCGGCGGTCAGGGTGGAGGCCACCCAGACACTCATGCAGAACGGGCAGGTGATCAGCTCGCCGACGGTTTCCCGGCCGTCCTCGGACTTCCCCTCCTCGTGCAGTTCCGCCGGGCCCTGCGGACCGACGTACCGCGTGAAGGGGGCTCGCAGCGGGCTGGTCACCGACGCCTTGGTCAGCAGCCGACTGAGCCGGAACGTGGCCACCGACATCAGGACCACGTCCCACGGCTCGGGCCGCTCGGGCAGTGGGCGCCCGCGGAGCCGTACCGCCGTGGCCCAGGCCGTGGTGTACGCCGTGAATCCGGCCAGCGCGGCGAGGTAGCCGCCGAGTGGCCGTTCGTGCCCGGCGGAGTAGCCCCGCTGCGTGCGCCGCAGAACCTTCTGCAGACGCTGTGCGAGGCGGTTGTCAGTGGCTGTGCTCATTGAACCGTACCCGTCCCTGTCCCGGCCGGCGCGCGGCCCGTCTCCGGCCGCTGTCCGCTTGCTCTTCCCCCGTGCGGTGGGAGTGGCCGCACCGCTGTCGGGAGCACCTCGTCGACGTGGCCGGCGCCGGAGGCCCGGGGTGGCCGGCCGCCGTCCCCCCAGGAAGTGGCTGCCTGGCGTGGTGCTCATGGTCGGGCGGGTCCCCGCCTGCCGGGACGCCAAACGGAGGGGCACACGGGCACGCGGCGGCCCCTCCCCTGCCGGACGGCCCGGCAGCCGCGGCGGTCCGTCGCCTCGACGGACACGGGGCGCGCCCGCGCCGGCCGCCGGCCACTCGTGGCGGCGGCCCGCCCTGCGGGTCCGTGACGCGGTGGCCTTCGGGCGGGCCTTCGGCCGGTGCGCCGTCCGCGGCCGGTCGGAGCAGCCGTGTGTTCCGCCGTGTGCCTGAACCGCTGCCACCCCCGCTCCCCCGGCGGCGTGTCCGGGTACAGAAGCCCTGGTCGTCCCCGTCTCCACGGGGCACGGCCCGCGGATGTCTCCCGCCCGCCTGCCGGGATCCCGGCAGGCCGCGCGGCCTCGGCGGCGCCGCGGCGGGGGCGCCGCGGCGGGGGCACACGTCCTCGGCGCCGGCCGACGCCGGGCGGTCCTGGAGCGGGCTCCGGCGGACAGCGTGACCTGGGCGGCGTCAGGGCTGGAGCAGCGCCTTGATCGCACGCCGCTCGTCCATGGCCTTGTAGGCCTCGGCGACCTGCTCCAGCGGCAGGGTGAGGTCGAAGACCTTCCCCGGGTTGATCCGGCCGGAGAGCACCCGATCGATCAGGTCCGGCAGGTACGCGCGCACGGGGGCCGGGCCGCCGCGCAGGCCGACGTGGGAGGAGAACAGTTCCTCGCCGTCCACCGCCACGCCGTGGGGGACGCCGACGAAGCCGACGTTGCCGCCGGGCCGCGTCGAGTGCAGCGCCTGCCGCATGGACTCCTGGGTGCCCACGCACTCCAGGACGCGGTCCGCGCCGATGCCGCCGGTGAGCTCCTTGATACGGGCGACACCCTCCTCGCCGCGCTCGGCGACGATGTCGGTCGCGCCGAACTCGCGGGCCAGGCGCTGACGGGGCTCGTGCCGGGACATGGCGATGATCCGCTCGGCGCCCAGTTCCCTGGCGGCAATGACCGCGCACAGGCCGACCGCGCCGTCGCCGACCACGACGACCGTGTCACCGGGCCGGACCTCGGCGGCGACCGCCGCGTACCAGCCGGTGCCCATCACGTCGGAGCAGGCCAGCAGCCCGGCGACGTGCTCCTCGGCGGGCTGGTCGGGGGTGGCGACCAGGGTGCCGTCGGCCAGCGGGATCCTGATGCGTTCGGACTGGCAGCCCTCGGCGCCGACGAGCTCGCGGTGCAGGCAGCTGCTCTGGTAGCCGTTCCGGCAGTTCGCGCAGGTGTTGTCGGAGGCGAAGAACGAGCCGATGACGAACTGGCCCGGCTTGACGGTGCGCACGTCGCTGCCGACTTCCTCGACGACGCCGACGTACTCGTGGCCGAACGGGGTGGGCCCGTCGACCGGGTTGATGCCGCGGTAGTCCCACAGGTCGGAGCCGCACACACAGGTGGCGGCGGTGCGGATGACCGCGTCGGTCGGGTTGATGATCTCCGGGTCGTCGCGCTCCTCGAAGCGCACGTCCCGGGGAGCGTAGAGAACAGCTCCGCGCATGATGACGTTCCTTACGGGTGAATCGGTGGTGTACGTGAGTCAGCGGCGGGTGCTGGTGCGCGGGCCGCCGTACGTGGCGTCGCTGACGTGTTCGAGCCAGTCGACCTCGTCCGTCCCTCCCACAGCGCGATGTGCGTCATGAGGTGGTCCGGGGCGGCGCCGTGCCAGTGCTCCTCGTGCGGCGGTGTCCAGATCACATCGCCCGGACGGGCTTCGAGCATCTCACCGCCGCGGGACTGGATCAGGGCGATCGGGCGATGCCCTCGACGATGCAGAGGGTCTGCCCCCAGCCCGTGGCTGTGCCAGGCGGTGCGGGCGCCGGGAGCGAAGCGCACCGCGTTCGCCGCGGCCCGGGAGGGCTCCTCGCCGCGGTGGACGACATCGGCCCGGGCGTCGCCGGTGAACCACTCGGCGGGCAGCTCCATCGTCGGCTGCTTGGTCAAAGTTCCATGATCAGCGCATCTCCCTTTCGACGAGCCGCGGGTCAGGCGGCGTCCCGCTCGTCGGTGATCTTCTTGAGCTGAGTGATCGCGGTCATGGCGTTCGGCCAGCCGGCGTAGAAGGCCAGGTGCGTGATCGCCTCGGAGAGTTCTTCCACGCTCAGCCCGTCGTCCAGGGCCACGCGGAGGTGGTGGCCGAGCTGCTCCCCGCGGTAGAGCACGGTGAGAGCGGTCACGGTCACCAGGCTACGGTCACGCGGGGACAGTCCGGGCCGCTCCCAGACGTCACCGGAGAGGACGTCGTCGGTGACCTCCACGAGTCCGGGTGCGATTGCGGCCGGCTCCTGGGGCGCGGACTGCTGCGGCACAGGGGCAACTCCTTGATCGGAGCGGGAGGACCGGCCGGGACCACCGTCCGGCGGGGGCGGCCTCGGGGCAGCCGCCGCCCGTCCGCGTCCCGCCCGGTCCCGTGGGCGTCGGCCGGTTCCGTGTCGAGCCGTCGGGATCGCCGTCGCGCCGCCCGGTGGACCGAGGCAGCCGACCACCCCGCCCACGACCTGCCGCCCTTCCGTCCTGAGCGAGGCGGGCGCGGCCGCACGCCGTACGCGTCACACGGTTCGGCGCACCTTCGCGAGGTGGCCGGCGATCGCGTCGAGCACGGTGTCGCCGCGGACGGCGGAGGCGCGGCGGCGATCTCGTCGTGGGTGACGGGGGCTGCCCGGCTGGTGGGTGTCCGTCTCCTCAGCGCGCCCGAAGGTGATCCGGTACCGGTCGCCGCCGAACGGGACCAGCATGGACCAGTAGCCGCCGGCATGACGGGTCGGGGTGCTCATGTGCCCCGCCTGCCGCGGCACCAGCGACGAGGCAGCGGACCGCCGGAGGTCGGCCAGCACCGCCTGGTGGGTCCCGGGCCGCCCGGGGAACGGCAGGCCGAGCAGCTTCCGTACCGTGCTCTGCCCGCCGTCGCACGCCACCAGGTAGCGCGCCCGCACCCGCACACCGTCCGTCGTCACGACGACACCGCCGTCGTCCGACTCGACGCGGACGGTGTCGGCGAGGCGGACGCCGGCGCCGGTGGTCCTGCCTTGTCTCAGACCGCCTCGGTCGCGGAGTCGTTCACGGTGCGGGCCACGCCCCGACCGGCGGTGCGGCCAGCCCGGCCAGGTGGTGCAGCGAGTTGGTGAGGTGCTCGGGGCCGAACGGCGGGAACCGGATGTACTCCCGGATGAACGGCGGCACCGCCGACCAGTCGTAGGTGAGCGTGACCTCCGTCGCGGACGGACCGAGCGGCGTCAGGTCGTAACGCCAGGCCCACCCGCCGAACTCCAGCCGGCCGTCGTCCTTCTCCTGCCCGGTCAGCCAGCCGATGGCGCGCGGCGGGTCGAGCACCTGCACCTTGTTGGCCACCCGGTAGTCACCGTCCGGATGGTTGGCGTGATGCATGTCCATCCGGAAGACCTGGCCCACCTCGGTCAGCGGTGCGCGGTCGACCGGCGCCCGCACCCAGCCGGTGCCGTCGATCCTGGGATGGGTCGCCGGGTCCGCCAGCACCTCGAACACCCTCGCGGCGGGCGCGGCGACCGTCAGGGCCGCGCCCACGTTCTCGTCGGCCATGGTGTGCACGCTCCTCGTCATCTCGTGCCGGCGCCTCCGCGGGGGCGGAGGGGGGATGTCGTTCCCACCATGGAGACGGCACGGCGAGGCGGAACTCATCGGTCGTGGCGGGCGGGATCCGCCCGTCGGGCAGCTCTGCCCCTCCGCGCATCGCCGGACGGCGTTCTTGTGGGCCGGGCGGCGGTCGATCTGCTGTCGCCCAGATCGAGGGCGGCCAGAACCACCCCGGCGAGCTCCTCCCGGAACTCGTGGCGCGCGGCGCGACCGCGCAGGCGGTGGGCAGCTAACCGACACCGTCCCGCAGGGCGCGTGCCACGGCCTCTTCGACCGGAGTGAGCGGGAGGTCCGGGGAGAGGCGCTCCGGGTGGCCCGGCGGCGGGCCGGCCAGCGGCGGCGGCGCGGGGGTGTCCACGGACGCGTGCGGGGACGAGGGCGCGGGCGGTGGCTGGAGGGTCCACAGCTGTCCGAAGGCGACCAGGCTTTCGTACACGCCGCGGAGGAGACGGACGACGAAGGTGCGCATGCCGGCAAGCGTCCCAACGTCCGCCTAAGCGAGACCAAAGCGGTGTGGGGAAGGCTGGGCCGTGGTGTCCGGAAGGCTCCGAACCGGCGTGGTTCCATGGGCGGTTATCGGCCAAACGCCGTCACGTACGTAGTTCCACTGATGCGCGGACAGCGGCGCGGACGCGAGTGTGCTCTCCAGATCACAACCGACTTCCCCTATCGCAGGAGGTGTCGATGCGTTACGAACTACTGGGCCCGCTGCGCGTCACGAACGGACAGGACCATTTCACCCTCAGTGCCCCCAAGATGGAGACCCTCCTCGCCCTGCTGCTCACGAGCGCCGGGCAGAGTGTCACCAAGGACCAGCTGATCACCGAGTTGTGGGGGACGCGCCCGCCGCGCCGTGCGGCCGCGGCCGTCCATGTCTACGTCTCGCAGCTGCGCAAGTTCCTCGTCCGTGCGGGCGACACCGAAGGACGGGCCATCGCCACCACCCCGGCCGGCTATCTGCTGCGGCGCGGAGGGGCGGGGCTCGACGTGGACGACTTCCAGGAGGCCATGCGGACCGGCCGCGAGCACCAGCACGCGGGCCGCCACGAACGGGCGTCGAGGGAGTTCGACCGGGCTCTCGCCCTCGTCCGCGGCCCGGTGCTGGCCGGCACGGCTGAAGGCACCGCGCTGGCCTCGTTCAGCACTTGGGTCGAGGAGGAGCGCCTGGCCTGCCTGGAACTGCTGGTGGACGCCCGTACCGCGCTCGGCCGGCACCGTGAGGTGATCAGCCTGCTGTCCCGGCTGACCGCGCAGTACCCGCTGCGCGAGGCGTTCTACCGGCAGCTGATGCTGGTGCTGTACCGCTCGGAGCGGCAGGCCGAGGCGCTGCAGGTGTACCGCTCCGCGCAGCGGGTGCTGCGGGCCGAACTGGGCCTGGAGCCTTGCCGTTCGCTGCGCCGCATGCACCAGGCGATCCTGACCTCCGACCGGCACCTCGACCTCCCGCTGGCGAGCTGAGATGGCCTTCGGAACCGGTGTACGGTCCGGTGCGGACGCCCGTTGGCTGCGCCCGCTGCGGCTCGGCCGCGACACTGCGGCCACCCTGGTCTGTTTCGCGCACGCGGGCGGTGCGGCCGGGTACTGGCAGCCGCTCGCGGCAGCGCTGCCGCCCCGGGTGGAGGTGCTGGCCGTGCAGTACCCGGGCCGCCAGGACCGGCACCGGGAGCCCGCCGTCGAGGACCTGCACCGGCTGGCCGAGACGATCGCCGGCGTCCTGACGGAAAGCCCCCGCGTCACCGGCGCCCCTTGGGCGTTCCTCGGCCACAGCATGGGCGCGTCGGTGGCGTACGAGACCGCCGCGCTGCTGTCCCGGAACGACGACGGCCCCGGCGCGCTGTTCGTGTCCGGCCGCCGGGCCCCGTCCCGGCCGCGGCGTGGCACCGAGTTCTTCCACGACGACCACGCGCTGCTCGACAAGGTCCGCCGGCTCGGCGGCACCGGCACACGCCTCCTGGACGACGCGGACCTACGGGAGTTGATCCTGCCCGCCCTGCGGGCCGACTACCGTGCCGTGGCAGCCTACTCGGGCACCCCCGGGGCACCGCTGTCGTGTCCCGTGGTGGCGCTCGCCGGCGCCGCTGACACCGAGGCGTCCGTCGACGACGTCGCCGCGTGGGCCCAACACACCACGGGACCCTTCGAGTTGCGGGTGTTCGAGGGTGGGCACTTCTTTCTCGCCGACCAGTGGGAGGCCGTGGCGCGGCTGGTCGGGTCGCGGCTGCCCGGCGGGCCGGTGTGAGCGGCGCGCCGGGCGGCAGCCTGCTCGCCATCAGCGACCTGCATGTCGCCTTCGACGACAACCGTGCGGTGACCGAGGCGCTGTGGCCCGAGCACGACGACGACTGGCTGATCGTCGCCGGGGACACCGGGGAGATCGTCTCGGACGTCGTCTGGGCGCTGGAGCTGCTGAGCAAGCGGTTCGCGAAGGTGGTGTGGGTGCCCGGCAACCACGAGCTGTGGACGCACCGGCTCGATCCGGTCACGCTGCGCGGCGAGGGGCGCTACCGCCATCTGGTGGATGTCTGCCGGGAGTTGGGGGTCGTCACGCCCGAGGACCCGTACCCGGTGTGGCACGGCGAGGGGGGCCCGGTGACCGTGGCACCGCTGTTCCTGCTGTACGACTACACGTTCCGGCAGCCGGGCGCGCGCACCAAGCAGGAGGTGCTGGCGCGGGCGCACGCCAACGGGGTGGTGGCCGCCGACGAAGCACTGCTGCACCCGGACCCGTACCCGTCGCTCGACGTCTGGTGCCGGGCCCGGCTCGACGCGACCGCGGCCCGCCTCGACGCGCTGGACCCGCAGGTACGGACCGTCCTGGTGAACCACTTCCCGCTGGTGCGCGAGCCCACCCGGATCCTGCGCCACCCCGACTTCGCGGCCTGGTGCGGCACCGAGGCGACCCGGGACTGGCACCTGCGCTACCGGGCAGCGGCGGTGGTGTACGGGCATCTGCACATTCCGCGCACCACCTGGCACGACGGGGTCCGCTTCGAGGAGGTGTCCGTGGGCTATCCACGAGAGTGGCGCGCCCGCGCCCGGCCGTCCGGCGCACCGCGCCGCATCCTGCCCGCGCCGCCGGGAGGACCGCGATGATCCGCGAACTGCTGCCGCCGGGCACGGAGGTGGCGGAGGTGTACGGCGACCCGCCGCAGGCCCGGCTGCATCCGGGCGAGGAGCCGCTGGTGGCGCACGCCGTGGAGTCCCGGCGCCGCGAGTTCACGACCGTACGCCACTGCGCGCGCACGGCCCTGGCCCGGTTCGGGTTCGCCGGGGCGCCGCTGCTGCCGGGCCGCCGTGGCGCGCCGCGGTGGCCGGACGGGATCGTCGGGAGCATGACGCACTGCGCCGGATACCGGGCCGCGGCGGTGGCGCGGGCGTCGGCCACGGCCGCGCTCGGCATCGACGCGGAGCCCGATCTGCCGCTGCCGGCGGGCATGCTGGAGACGGTGTCGCTGCGCGAGGAGCGGGCGCGGATGCCGCGGCTGCGCGCCGCCGTGCCCCAGATCTCCTGGGACCGGCTGCTGTTCAGCGCCAAGGAGGCCGTCTACAAGGCGTGGTTCCCGCTGACCGGGCGGCTGCTGGACTTCCCGGAGGCGGACCTCGTGTTCGCGGTGCCGCCGTCCGGGGCCCGCCAGGGCACGTTCCAGGCCCGGCTCCTGGTGCCGGGCCCGCTGGTCGGCGGGCGGCCGGTCGCCGTGTTCGAGGGACGCTGGGCGGCCGCCGGCGGGCTGCTCGCCTCCGCCGTGGTGGTCGCTCAGCCGGCGACGGCCATCAGCCGGACCAGCGCGGCCTTCGAGTCGACCCCCAACTTGCTGTAGATCCGGGTCAGATGGACGTCGACGGTCCGGGGGCTGACGCTCAGCCGCTCGGCGATGTCCTTGGACTTGAAGCCCTGACCGGCCAGGTCCGCGACCTCCCGCTCGCGCACGGTCAGGTCGGCGAGCAGCGCGGTGCCGCGGCCCGCCCCGGCCCGGGCCCGGCGCGCCAGCTGCCGGGCCCGTACGCCCGCCGGGGTCTCGGCGCCGAGGAGCTCCACCGCGTCCTCGTAGGTGCGGGCCGCCTCCTCGGCCCGGCCGCGCTGGGCCAGCAGGTGGCCGCGGGCCAGCAGAGCGTGACCGCTCTGCTCGGGCAGTCCGATCCCGGCGGCGGCCTCGGCGGCGTGCTCGGCCCACTGGGCGATGTCCGCCTCCTTGTCGCGCCCTCCGATCAACAGCGCGGCGGCAGCGAGGAGTTCGTAGCCGCGGGCGGCGAGGACCGGCACCGGTTCGGACACCCGCCAGGCGGCGCCGGCCGGCAGCAGCAGCGACAGGGCGCGCTCCCCGTCGCCGCGGGCCAGGGCGGCCTCGGCGTGCAGCAGCGCGTTGAGCGGGGTCCGCGGCACCTGCTCGGTGGGGGCCGCGGCGGCCGGGTCGCGGCCCAGTTGGGCGGCGCCGCCCAGCTGGGCGAGTGCGGCGGAGATGACGGCGGCGGCGAGACCGGCCTGGTCGGTGCGGCCGACGGCCCGGCCGATGGTGCGGGCCTCCTGGGCGGCGTCGAGGGCGTCGGCCATGCGGCCGCTCTGGTAGTGCGCGTAGGACAGGGTGTTGAGCATCGGCGCCAGCAGGTGGTCGTCGCCGTTCTCCCGGACGAGCGGCACGGCGCGCTCGATGTGGCCGAGGGCCGCGCCGTGCCGGCCCATGAGGGACTCGGCCCAGCCGAGCGTCAGCAGGTGCACGGCGGTGGCGGCCGTGGTGTCGACGGAGTCGAGGAGTTGGGCGGCGGCGCCGAGGCGGGCCTCCGCGGTGCAGATGTCGCCGGTGAGCACGGCGCACAGGCCGTGCAGGGCGAGCGCGCCGCCTGCGGCGGCCGCGTCGGCGTCGCGGGTGCCGCGCACCAGGGTCTCGATGTCGGAACGGGCCGGCAGTGATCCGGCGAGCACCTGGACCAGGCGCAGTTGCACCTGGAACGCCGCGGCCTGCCGGGGGCCGGTGTCCGCCGCGCGTGAGAGGTGGGCGGCGATCAGGCTGCGCGCCTCGTCGGCGTGGCCCAGTCCGCCGTAGACGCCGGCCAGGAACGCGACGTCGGCCGCGCGGTCGGTGGCCGCCGCGGGGGACGCGAGGTAGCCGCGGCCGAGGGTGCGGATGCTCTCCACCGCGCCCCGGGCGGCGAGCGCCCGGACGACGGAGCGCCACAGTTCCGGTGTGCCGTCGGGGGCCGTGCCCTTCGCGCCGAGCGTCAGGGTCAGCCAGTGCGCCGCGTCCTCCACGCGTCCCAGGTGCAGAGCGGCGCGGGCGGCCTCGGCGAGTGCGGCGAGGTCGGCCGCGGAGGGGCTGGTGCCGGCCCGCTCGATGTGCGGGGCGAGTTCGACGGGCGGGGCGCCGAGCGCGGCGAGCCGGTGCGTGGCCCGGCGGTGGGCGCCGGCCCGCCAGCAGGCGTCGGACTCCGCGTACAGGGCCCGGCGGATGAGCGGGTGCCGGAAGGCGAGCCGGCCGGTGGTGGCGGTGCGCACGAGGTCGCGGCGGCGCAGGGCGCCGAGCGCCCGGCAGGCGGTGTCACGGTCGAGGGCGGCGACCTCGGCGACTCCGTCGACGTCGAAGGTGTCGCCGAGAACCGCCGCCGCGTACAGGGCGGTCCGCTCGGTGTCGTCGAGGTGCGCCGTCTCGGTGAGCAGGCGCGCCGTCAGGGTGCTCGCGGCTTCACTGTCCGGGGTGCCGGGGGCGGTCTCGGCGAGGGCCGTGAGGTAGAGGGGGTTGCCGGAGGCGCTGGCGTGCAGTGCCTCCAACTCCTCGGTGCGGCACGCCCCTTGGAGGAGGTGAGCGCTCTGGGTGACGGTGAGGGGTTCGAGCCGCACCGGTTCGACCGCGCCGAGTTCGAGGCCCTGCTGCAGTACGGCGCGCAGCGCCACGGGGGTCTGGCGCGGCCGGTGCGCGACGACCACGGTCAGTCCGCTGGTGACGGGCCAGCGCACCAGCATGTCGAGGAGTTCGACGGAGCCGATGTCGCTCCAGTGGGCGTCGTCGAGCAGCAGGAGCAGTCCGTGGTCGGTGGCGGCGACGCAGGCGGCGAGCAGGGTGCGCAGGTCGGCGTAGAAGCGGCAGCGGCCGGTGAAGTCGGTGCGCCGGTGCCCGGTGGGCGGGTCGGCCAGGGCGCGCACGAGGGCGGCGGCCGGGTGCGGGGCGGTGCCACCGGAACCGGGGAACCAGTTGCCGAACGCTTCGAGGAACGGCTGGAAGGGGACGTCCGCGTGGCTCTCCGCGGCGGTGCCGCGCACCACGGTCAGGCCGCGGGCGCGGGCCTCCTGGGCGAGGGCGGTCAGCAGCCGGGTCTTGCCGGCGCCGGGGTCACCGCCGACCTCCATGACACCGCCCCGGCGGACCGCGCACTGGTCCACCGCGGCCAGCAGCCGCTGCAGTTCGGCGCTCCGCACCGTGAACGGCGCGGAGGTCCGTATTCGGGTCGTGGTGGTGGTCACGTCTGACGTCCCTTTCCCCCGGGCCCCGCGGACACGGTCTCAAGGGCGCGTTGCACCCGAGACGGCGCACGGGACGACTTCGACTCGGCCCAGCGTACGGGGACCGGGTAGCGGCGAACAACGCGTAACAGGAGTGTCATACACCTTTCATCCACCGTCCCGCGGACGGGAGTCGAGAGCCCTTAGGACAGCTTTAGACCCCAGGGTGAGGCTGGCGCTCCGCCGACCGGACCGAGGAGCCCACCGTGACCGTACCCTGCGACCTCCTGACCGATGCCGTCCAGTGGCGATTGCCTCTCGGAGACACGCAGGAACTCCATGTGGCGCTGCCCAGCGGCGAGTTGGGGCTGCGCCGGCAGGACCTGTTCGTGGCGGGCCCGCCCGGCGGTGAACTGCGCGTGGTGTGCGAGTACCGCGGCGGCGGCAAACCCGACGGGCCCGGCGACACCGGTGACGGGTTCGGGCCCGGCTGGACGCCGTCGCGGGGCGCGGGATCCGACGCGCGCGGCCGCCGGGCGGTGCTGTCGCGCGACGCCGACGGGCGGGTCACGGCGGTGCTCGATCCGCTGGGCGCGCGGGCCGCGGCGTTCGCGTACGACGGGGACGGGCGGCTGGTGCGGCACACCGACGCGGGCGGTCACGACACCGGCTACCGGTGGGACGCGGCGGGCCGGCTCGCCGGTCTGCTGCTGCCCGACGGCGGCGCCGTCGACATCGCGTACGACCCCGCGGGTGCCGTGGCGGAGGTCACCTGGGAGGGTCCGCGGGGGCCCGCCCGGGTCCGCTTCGGGTACGCGCCGGGGCGGGTCACGGTGACCGACGCCGTGGGCCGGGTGACCGTGCAGGCCTTCGACGCCGAGGACCGGCCGCTGTCGGTGACCGGCCCGGCCGGGGAGCTCGCCCGCTGGTCGTGGGACGAGCACGGCCGGCTCGCCGCGGCCACCGACGCCACCGGGCACACCACCCGCTACGCCCACGGCCCACAGGGGCAGTTGACGGAGCTGACGCTGCCGACGTCGGCGCGCTCCACGGCCGCGTACGACGACCCGGACCACCCCGCGCTGGCGACCGCGTTGCGCGACCCGGCGGGCGACACGCTGCTCCTCGCCTACGACGCGCAGGGGCGCCTCGTCACCACCGGCGCGCCCGGCCGGTCGGCGCCCGTGGACCGGCGTGCCTACGATCCGGGCCACGGCGGGCTGCTCTCCCTCACGGACGGCAAGGGCGACACGACCGGCTTCGAGTACGACGCGGACGGCCTGCTCACCGCGGTCGCGCCGCCCGCGCCGCTGGGCCGCACCGTCCTCCACCGCGACGGCCTGTCCCGGATCACCGCGGTGACCGCGGGCAACGGGCGGCGCACCGGCTACCGGCACGACGCGTCGGGCCGGCTCACCGAGGTGCGTGACGAGGACGCGGGCGACGTCCTGCTGACCCTGGTCCACGACGCGCTGGGCCGGGTGGTCCGCAAGGCGGGCGCGGGCTGGTCGTACGACTTCACGTGGGTGCGCACGCAGGCCGGCAGCCGCCTGGCCGCCGCGGTCCGCACCGAGGGCGCGGACCGCGACGAGGTACGCCTGACGTACGACGCGGCGGGCGCCCCGCTGTCCGTGACGACGGCGGGCGGCACCACCCGCTACACCTACGACGCGGCGGGAGCGCCGGCCACCGTCACCGGCCCGTCGGGGCTGACCGTCCGCCTCACGCACGACGCGGCGGGCCGCCCCGTCCGCCTCGACACCGGCCCGGCCGTGCAGGAGATCGGCTATGACGCGTCGGGCCGCCGCACCTCGCTGGTGGTGCGCGGCCGGGACGGCGCGGAGCTGCTGCGCGCGGCCTACGACTACGCGCTGCCGGACGGCACCGACACCGACGTGCTGCGCTCCGCGACCGTCGACGGTGAGACCACGGCGTACGCGTACGACGGCCTGAAGCGGCTGGTGCGGGCCGGTGACGTCACGTACTCCTACGACGACGCGCACCATCTGGTCCGGCTCGGCTCGATCGACTTCACCCTCAACGCGGCGGGCCAGGTGGTGCGGTTCGGGGAGACGGAGTTCGGCTACGACGGCGCGGGCAACTTCACCGACGAGGTGAATCCGACCGGCTCCTTCAGCTACAGCCCCACGAACCAGACGCTGGCCGGCGTCTTCGGCGGGCAGCTGGTCGCCGAGATGCGCTACGACGCGCTCGGCCAGGAGATGCCCCGCCGGATCACCGAGACCGCGCTCGACGGCCGCACCGTCACGCACGTGTTCACCTACACACCGCTCGGTATCGCGCGCGTCCTGGACGACGGGGTGCCCACCGACGTCGTGCGCGCCCCCGACGGCACCCTGCTCGCCGTGCTCACCGCGGACGGCCGGCACTACTGGACCGTCACCGACCAGCAGGGCTCGGTCCTCGCCCTGCTCGACGAGGACGGCCGTGTCGCGGCCCGCTACGGCTACACCCCGCACGGCGCCGTGACGGCCGGCGGCGACGCCGCGGCGGCCTGCCCCTTCCGCTACCGGGGCGCCTACCAGCTGCTGCGCAGCGCCCACCTGCTCGACCACCACTTCTACAACGGCTTCTGGGGCCGCTTCACGCAGCCCGACCCGACCGGGCTGCAGTACGCGCCGTACACGTTCGCGGACAACGACCCGGTGAACACCGGGACCTGGACGCGGCACGGCGTGTGGGCCGTCGTGGCCCGCGGCGGTGACGTGCGCGGCTTCTTCCCCCGCCCGCCGGGTCCGGGCAGGCCCGGCGCCGCCGTGTTCGACGTGACCGGCCCCGGGGTGACACCCGACCGGCAGCCGCTTCTCGCCGGGCAGCCGGCGCGGCGCGCCCTGTTCACCCCCTGACCCCCCTGGTTCCTCAGCCCCGTCCCGACGCGTCACCCCATCGAGAAAGGCATCCACCATGGCGGACCAGATCGTGCTGCGCGTGCCCAAGGAAGTCGTCGTCAAGGTCGTCGACGACGTGCACAACCTGGAGGACCCGCAGATCGGGCAGGGCGGCACCTTCGACGACGAGCTGTACGACGAGACCGGCCAGCTGATCGGCACCTCGCACGGCACCTTCACCATCAAGTACGTGCGCCCCGGCGACGACGGGCTGCTCACCTACTACTCGGAGGACATCACCCTGGAGGACGGCACCATCCACGCCGAGGGGTGGGCCGACTTCCACGACGTGCGCACCAGCGAGTGGGTGTTCTACCCGGCGACCGGGACGAGCGGCCGCTACGCGGGCCTGACCGGCTTCCGCAAGTGGCGGATGACCGGGGTCCGGGCGTCGGCCGAGGCACGGATCCTGCTCTCCGACTAGTCGCGGCCCCCAAGGAGGAACGGCACATGTCCCAGCAGGACGTGCACATTCTGTCGGCGGCCTCGACCTTGCCCGGGCCGGCGGTGGACAACGCGGCGCTGGCCCGCCGGTTCGGCATGGACGCGCTGTGGGAGCAGTGGGTCGAGGCGTTCATCGGCACCCGGTCGCGGCATCTCGCCCTCGACCTGGAGTCGGGCCGGCTCACCGGCACGCTCGCGGACCTCGCGGAGGAGGCCGGCCGCAAGGCGCTGAAGGCGGCCGCGCTCGCGCCCGGCGACATCGACGCGGTGGTGCTGGGCACCGCGACCCCGGACCGGCTGATGCCCGCCACGGTCAACGTGGTCGCCGACCGGCTCGGCATCGACAAGGTCCGCAGTTTCCAGCTGCAGTCGGGCTGCTCGGGCGCCGTGCAGGCGCTCGACGTGGCCCGGCAGCTGGTGCTCGGCGGCGCCGCCCGCCGGGTCCTGGCCCTCGGCGGTGACGTCATCGCCCGGTTCTACGACGTGACGACCGACCTGCGCCGCGCGGACCCGGCCGAGCTGGTCAACTTCGTGCTGTTCGGCGACGCGGCGGGCGCCGCCGTCGTGTCCGCCGAGCCGGGCCCCGGGTCGGCGGCGGTGCGGGCCCTGTTCACCCGGCTCGTCGGGCTCGGCCGGGAACCGGGCGCCGTCCTGGAGTGGTTCGGGCCCGCCGACCGGGACAGCGACCGGCCGGCCGCCACCGAGGACTACAAGGCGATCGAGGAACACGTGCCCCGGATGACCGAGGAGGTGCTCCACGAACTCCTCGCGGACACCGGCTGGCGCCCTGAGGACGTGGGTCTGCTGCTGCCACCGCAGCTGTCGGGCCGGATGACCCGGCTGATCAGCGACCGGCTCGCGCTGCCGGCGGCGCACGACGTGTCGGTGGTCGACGACGCGGGCAACTGCGGCAACGCCATCGTCTTCCTGCAGCTGGAGCGGGCCCTGGCCGAACTCAACGCTGGCGAGCGCGCGTTGGGGATCTCCATCGAGTCCAGCAAGTGGCTCAAGGCGGGCTTCGCGCTGGAGGGGAGCGCCCCGTGACCCAGGACGCCTCGGCCGAACTCGCCGCACTGCACCGCGACGGCCTGCTCGCCGCCCGTTACCCGCGTGTGCGCGGCCTGTTGGCGGAACTCGACGACGCGGGCCTGGCCCGCGCGGGCCATCTGCTGGCCCGGCTCGACGCCGACGAGGTGCTGGCCGCCCACCCCGACACGCCCGCACCGCTCGTCGCCGTGACCGGGCACGGGACCCTGTCCGCGTTGCCGCCCGCGCTCACCGCGCAGGCCGCCCGGCACGGGCTCCTCGCCCGGGTGGAGCTGTCGGACTTCGACAGCTGGGTCTTCGACCTCGTCAGCCCGGACAGCGCCCTGTACTCGCGCCGCCCGACGTTCGTGCTGTGCCTGCTGGACGCGGCCCTGGTCGCCGACGAGCTGCCGCTGCCGTGGACGGCCGAGGACGCCGAGCGGGTTCTCGGTCAAAAGGTCGACCTGGTGGAGCGGGCGGCGGAGGTTTTCACGCGGGCCGCGCCCGGCGCCACCCTGGTCCTCAACACGCTGCCGCTGCCACGGGAGCTGACCGCGCAGCTCGTCGACCTGCGCTCGCGCGCCCGGCTCGGCGCCGCGTGGCGGGAGGCCAACGCCCGCCTGCTGCGGCTGGCCGAGCGGTGGCCGCAGACCGTCACCGTGGACCTCGACCCGCTGCTCGCCGAGGGGCTGCCCGCCCGCGACGTACGGCAGAGCGTGTACGCGAAGGCGCATCTGTCGCCGGAACTGCTCGCCGCGTACGCGCGGGAAGTGGGCCATCTGCTACGCCAGTCGTCGGGCGGCGGCAAGAAGGTGCTCGCCCTCGACCTGGACGGAACGCTGTGGGGCGGCGTCCTCGGCGAGGCCGGCCCGGAGGGCATCGAGGTGGCGGGCGGCTATCGCGGGGAGGCGTTCCAGCGCTTCCAGCGGGTGGCCCGGCAGCTGTCCGCGCAGGGCGTGCTGCTGGCCGCGGTCAGCAAGAACGACCTGGAGCCGGTCGTGAAGGTGCTGCGCGACCATCCCGAACTGGCGCTGCGCGAGGCGGACTTCGTGCAGGTGCGGGCCGACTGGCGGCCCAAGCACGAGAACCTTACGGAGCTCGCCGCGGACCTGAACCTGTCCGTGGACAGTGTGGTGTTCGTCGACGACAGCTCCTTCGAGCGCGGTCTGGTGCGCCGGGAGCTGCCGGGCGTCGCCGTGGTCGCGGTGGGTGACGAACCGGCCCGGCACGTCGGGGACCTGCTGCGCGACGGCTGGTTCGACGTACGGGAGCTGACCGCGGAGGACCGGGCCCGGCCCGCCCGGTACCGGCAGGAGCGGGCGCGCCGGGACTTCCTGGACGACTTCGACTCCCTGGAGGGCTATCTGCGGGAGCTGGGCGTCACGGTGACGGTGGCGCCCGCCACGGCCGGGCAGCTGGCCCGGGTCTCCCAGATCACGCTGCGCACCAACCAGTTCAACCTGACCACCGAGCGGCTGCAGACCGCTGACGTGCAGGCGCTCTCGCAGGCGTCCGACGCGGACGTCCTGGCGATCGCGTCCGGCGACCGGTTCGGGGACAACGGCCTGGTCGGCGCGGTGCTGCTGCACCGCGACGGCGACACGGTGCGCGTGGACAACTTCCTGCTGAGCTGCCGGGTGTTCTCGCGCGGCATCGAGCAGGCGGTCCTGGCCGCCGTGCTGGCGGACGCCCGGGCCACGGGCGCCCGGCAGGTCCTCGGCCGCTATGTGCCGAGCGCGAAGAACGGCAAGGTCGCCGACTTCTACCCGCGCTCCGGCTTCACCGCGGTGCCCGGCCCGGGCGACGGGCCGGGGGAGCTGTTCCGGCACGACCTGGCCCAGGTGCCCGAGCCGCCGGAGCACATCCGTCTGACCGCGAGGCTGCGGCCCGAACCCGGAGGGAACGACACCCCGTGAATTCCATCGACGACTTCGTGGCCCTGCTGCGCGACGAACTCGCCCTGTCCGTCACCGTCGACGACATCGGCCTCGGCTTCGACGCGGTCCCGTCATGGGACTCGGTGCACCTGCTGTCGGTGTGCACGATCCTGGAGCGGGAGACGGGCCGGTCGCTGGCGCTCTCCGAGGTCCTTCAGGCGCCGTCCTTGGAGGCCGTCTACCGTCTGGCGACCACGTCGTGAGCGCGCCGCGCGTCGGCGAACCGGTGCCCCGGCAGCGCCGGCACACGCTGTTCTTCCAGGAGGTGATCCGGGAGTTCGCGCCGGTCTTCCTGGACACCGAGGTCGACATGAGCGCGGTCCGCGCGCATCGGACGGCGGCCCTGGAGGCCGACGGGGTGCGGTACGCGACGACCGCGTACGTGCTGCACGCGGTGGGCGGGGTGCTGGCCAAGCACCCGGAGGCGAACGCGGCGGTGAGCGGCCCGCCGTGGCGGCCCCGCGTCGCCCGCTACCCGTTCGTCAGCGGCAAGCTCACCCTGGACCGCACGCTGGGGGGTCACCGGGTGGTGCTCGGCACGGTCGTGCCGGATCTGCACGAGGCCCGGCTGGCCGACATCCAACGCCACTTGGAGCGGGTGCGGGAGAGCGATCCGCAGCGGGCCCCGGAGTTCGAGGGCATCCGGGCGCTGCACCGGGGCGCGCTGCTCGCGGCCCGGCGGCGGTTCCGGCGGGCCGCCCGCTCGCTGGCACTGCGGCCGCATCTGACCGGCACGGTCGCGGTGACGTCGCTCGGCCACCGGGCGGTGGACTCCTTCCAGTCGGTGGGCGGCACGACGCTGACGTTCGGCGTGGGCAGGGTCATCGACCGGCCGGTGGTGCGCGACGGGGAGGTGACCGTGGCGCCCGTGCTGCGGCTCAGCCTCTGTTTCGACCACCGGGTGATCGACGGGGCCGAGGCGGCGGACGTGCTGACCGAAGTCAAGGAAGCGCTGGAGAGCGTATGAACGACGTCGCGGAGCTGAAGAACTTCGTGGTGGCCCACACCCGTTCGCAGGGCCTGCCGCCGGAGCACTACGACCCGCTGCTCGCCCGCGTCCGTGACGACGGCGACGGTACGCCGGGGTCATGGGTGCGCGAGTGGAGCGCCGAGGCGGACCGACTGGCCGGGGAGGGCCGGCTGCTCGACGCCTGTGTGCACTACAACATGGCCCGCTTCCCGTTCGTGGACGGCCCGGCCCGGCAGGGCGCCCTTGAGCGCTGCACCGAGGCGTTCGACGCCTGGCGCGCGGCGGCGTTCCCGGCGATCGAGCGGCTCGACGTGACGCTGCCCGTGGGCCGGGTGCGCTGCTGGACGGTGGGACTGGACGCCGCCGAGCCGCGGCCGCTGCTGGTGATGACCGGCGGCATCGTCTCGGTCAAGGAGCAGTGGGCGCCGGTCCTGACCCAGATCGGCGACCTCGGTTTCGCGGGCGTCGTCACGGAGATGCCGGGCGTCGGCGAGAACACGCTGCCCTACGACGCGGACGCCCCCGGCATGTTCTCCGCGCTGCTGGACGCGGTCGCCGGCCGCGCGGACGTGTCCCGTACGTATGCGCTGGCGCTGAGCTTCAGCGGGCATCTGGCGCTGCGTGCCGCGCTGCGCGACGACCGGATCCGGGGTGTGGTGGGGGCGGGTCTGCCGGTGCGCGACTTCTTCACGGACACCGGCTGGCAGCGGCACGTGCCGCGGGTCACCACCGACACCCTCGCGCATCTCACCGGCACCGCGCCGGACAAGGTGTACGACGTGATCCGGGACTGGGCGCTGACCGGGGACGAACTGGCGGCGCTGCGGGTGCCGGTGGCCCATGTGACCAGTTTGCGCGACGAGATCATCCCGCCGGCCGACGCCCGCCACCTGCGCGAGGAGGTGCGCGGGATACGGCTGCTGGCCCACGACGACGTGCACGGCTCACCGTCGCACTTCGCCCAGACGCGGCTGTGGACGCTGCTGTCGGTGCTGCGGATGCGCGGCGGGTACGGGACCGAACGTGCCGCCCTGACACGGGAGTTCGCCCGGCTGCGCTACGGCGGGGGGCGGTCCGCGTGAGCGAGATGCTGCTTGACGGCGGCACCCGGTGTCTGCGCAACGTGCTGGGGCGGTTCGCGACCGGCGTGGTCGCCGTGGCCGCGACCGACCCGGCGGACGACACGCGGGCGGGCCTGGTGGCGAACTCGTTCTGCTCGGTGTCGCTCGAACCGGCCCTGGTGTCCTTCTGCGTCGCGCACACCAGCGGCAGCTGGCCGCGCATCCGCGCGGCCGGGCTGCTCGGGATCAGCATCCTGGGGGCCGGGCAGAAGGAGGCGGCGAACCGGCTCGCGGCGTCGGGCACGGACAAGTTCCGCGGCCTGCCCTGGACCCGCTCGCCGGGCGGGACACCCGTCCTGGAGGGCTCGCTGGCCTGGCTGGAGTGCTCGGTGGAGGCGGAGCACCCGGCCGGGGACCACACCATCGTGGTGACGCGGGTGCGCGCCCTGGACGCGACGGCGGACGGCGAGCCGCTGCTGTTCTACCGCGGTGCCTTCGGCGGGTTCAGTCGCTGACCCGCTCCTCGTCCGTGCCCGTGCCGAAGGCGCGCAGGAACGTCTCGACGCCGGCCGTCACGACCTCGGTGACCTGCTCCGGGTCGAGCGGGCGGGTGCCGAGGGCGCTCATGCCCGGCAGTTCGTCGTAGATGAGGGCGATGAACTGGTTGGCGGCCCGGACGGGGTCCTCGATGCGCAGGTGCCCGGCGTTCGACAGGCGGGCGAGCCGGCCGGCGAGGGCCTCGGTGAACTGGTCGGGCCCGCTGGCCCGGACGGCGTCGAACAGGTCGGGGAAGCGCACGGCCTCCGCGTACAGGAGCCGGCGCACCGCCTCGGAGCGCTCGTCGCAGTAGCAGTCGACGAGCTTGTGCGCGACGTCCTGGAGGCCGGGCCGCAGGCCCTCGGGGTCGGTGGGGAAGTCCTGCAGGACGTGCAGCGTCTTGGCGTTGGAGCCGGCTGCCGTCTCGGTCATGACGTGCCGGAACAGGTTCTCCTTCGAGCCGAGGTGGTTGTAGATCGTCGGCTTCGAGACGCCCGCCTCGGTGGCGATCATGTCGAGGCTCGCCTGGGTGTAGCCCACGCGTGCGAAGACGCGCAGCGCCGCGTCCACGATCGCCCTGCGCTTGTCCATGCGCCCCCGCTCGGCGGGGACGGCTGCGGTCTTCTCGCTCTCGCCAACGTTCATACGGCCATGCTACCGTGCCAGCCACAGAATTTAACTACCCAGTTCAATTCGCCGTGTGAGTTAGTTAAAAGGAGTTGCTGTGTCTGTAACGAAGGCGGAGGAGACCGGACCCGCCCGGCTCGATGCCGCACTGGTCACCGTGGTGGGCGTGATGGTGCTCGGCGGGATGATGTCCTACCTGGACGCGACCATCGTCAACGTCGGGATCAGCACGCTCGGCGGCGAGTTCCACGCACCCCTGTCCACCATCGAGTGGGTCACCACCGGCTATCTGCTGGCCGTCGCGCTCGCGATCCCGGTGGCCGGCTGGGCCACGGTCCGCTTCGGCGCCAAGAAGATGTGGCTGCTCGGTCTGACCCTGTTCCTCGCGGGCTCCGCGCTGTGCGCCCTGGCCTGGAACGCGGAGAGCCTGATCGCCTTCCGCGTCCTGCAGGGGCTGGGCGGCGGCATGGTCGACCCGATCATGATGACCGTGGTGGCGACCGCGGCGGGCCCGGAGCGGATGGGCCGGGTGATGGGCCTGATCTCGGTGCCGATCACGCTCGGCCCGGTCGTCGGCCCCATCGTGGGCGGTCTGCTCCTGGAGAACCTCTCCTGGGAGTGGATGTTCCTGGTGAACATCCCCTTCGCGCTCGCCGCGATCGTCCTCGCGATCCGGGTGCTGCCCGCCGACCCGCCGCGCGGCTCCGAGCCGGTGCCGCTGGACGCGCTCGGCGTGGCCCTGCTGAGCCCCGGCTTCGCCGCGCTCGTCTACGCCCTGTCCCAGGCGGGAGCGCACGGCTTCGGCGGCACCACCGTCGTCATCGGGCTCGTCCTCGGACTCGCCCTGTTCGTCGGCTACACCGTGCACGCGCTGCGTACCAGCAAGACCCCCCTGCTCGACGTGCGGCTGTTCTCCAGCAAGGGCTTCTCGGCGAGCGTGGCCACGATGTTCCTGCTCGGCGGCGGCCTGTTCTCGCTGCTGTTCCTGCTCCCCCTGTACTACCAGCAAGTGCACGGGCACAGCGTGCTGGAGTCCGGCCTGCTGCTCGCGCCGCTCGGGCTCGGCACCCTGATCGGCATGCCGGTCGCCGGCAACCTCGCCGACAAGCTCGGCGCCAAGCGGCTGGTGCCCGTCGGGGCCCTGCTGATCGGGGCCGGGGCGCTGGTGTTCACCCAGTCCGACGCGGACAGCTCCCAGGTGGCGCTGACGGTGGCACAGCTCGCCGCGGGCTTCGGCATGGGCCTGGTCGGCGCGCCCACGATGGGCTCGGTGTACCGGACCGTGCCCGGCGAGGCCGTCGCCGGCGCGACCGGCGCGGTGTTCATCCTCAACCAGATCGGGGCGTCCCTGGGCATCGCCGTCGTCGCGCTGCTGCTCCAGGGCGGCGGCGCGCACACCGCGCCCACGGCCGACTCCTTCGGCAACGCCTTCTGGTGGCCGGTCGCGGCGGCGGTCGTCGTCCTCGTCGCGGGCCTGCTGCTGCCGGGCAAGCCGCAGCCCGCGCCCGCGGCCGCACCGGCCGAGCCCGTGGCGGACCAGGCCTGACCTCCGCCCCCGATACCGCTGTGCCCGCCGGTCGATCCCCCGCGCCGGCGGGCACAGCCCCGGACCGACAGCCCCCGCGCACACAGGAGTTCTCCGATGAGCCGATCCGAGTCCCCGCTCGCCCTGTCCGTCCTCGACGTCGTCCCCGTCTTCGAGGAGGACTCCGCCACCCACGCGCTGCGGCGCACCGTGGCCCTCGCCCCGCAGGTCGAGGCGCTCGGCTACCGGCGGTACTGGGTCGCCGAGCACCACAACACGCCCTCCCTCGCCACGTCCGCGCCGGGCATCCTCATCGGCCGGCTCGCCGCCGCCACGACGACGCTGCGCGTCGGGTCCGGCGGGGTGCTGCTGCCCAACCACGCGCCGCTGGTGGTCGCCGAGCAGTTCGGCACGCTGGAGGCGCTGCACCCGGGCCGCATAGACCTCGGCCTCGGCCGGGCCCCCGGCACCGACCCGCTGACCGCCCGCGCGCTGCGCCGGGCGCCCGACCGCGGCGGCGACGACTTCGCCGGCCAGCTCACCGAGCTGAACGGCTACTTCGCGCCCGGCGACCCGGCCTCCGGCATCATCGCCGTACCGGCCGCGGACGGACGGCCCGACCTGTGGGCGCTGGGCTCCAGCCCGTCGAGCGCGCAGCTCGCGGGCGCGCTCGGGCTGCCGTACGCGTACGCGCACCAGATCAACCCGTACGCGACCCTGCCCTCGCTCGACGCCTACCGCAGCGCCTTCAGGCCCTCCCCGTACCTGGACCGGCCGCGGACGCTGATCGCCGCGCTCGCGACCGCGGCGGACAGCGACCGGGAGGCCTGGCGGGTCGCCGCCCCGTATCTCCTCGGCAAGATCCGGATGCGCCAGGTGCCGCGCTTCGACGCGTTCCCCTCGGCGGCGACCGCGGCCGCTCACACCTTCACACCGGCCGAGCGGACCTTCCTCGACGACCTCGCCGAGCCGCAGCTGATCGGCGGCCCGGACACCGTACGGCAGAAGCTGGACGCGCTCGTGGCGGCCACCGGCGCCGACGAGGTGATGGCCCTGACCGTCGTGCCCGACCAGGAGGAGCGGCTGCACTCCTTCCGGCTCCTCGCGCAGGCGGCGGCCCAGATCAAACCCGGCTCCGCCGAGAGCGTTTCAGCTCCGCTTTAGCCCGGCTGGCGACAGTTCCCTCGGTACTCGCACCCCTTCGCGCCATACGGAGCCCTCATGCATCCACGCCGGACCGTCCGCACCGCAGCCCTGCTCGTCCCGTTCGCGCTCGCCGTCGCCGGCTGCAGCAGCGGCGGCGGTACCGGCGCCGCCGGGGCTGCGGCGCCACGGTCCGGCGGCACGCTCACCTACGCCGCGGACCAGGAGCCGGACTGCTGGGACCCGCACGTCAGCGCGCAGGACGTGACGGCGTTCGTACAGCGTCCGGTCTTCGACTCGCTCGTCTACCAGACGCCGAACGGCGACCTGAAGCCGTGGCTGGCCACGAAGTGGACGATCGGCGACGGCGGCCGCACGTACACTTTCGCTCTGCGCAAGGACGTCACGTTCCACGACGGCACCCGCTTCGACGCGGCAGCCGTGAAGGCCAACTTCGACCACATCACCGCCAAGGGCACCCAGTCCCAGTACGCCGCCGGGCTGCTCGGCCCGTACCGCTCCACCACGCTCAAGGACCGGTACACGGTGCAGGTCCGCTTCAGCCGCCCCTACGCCCCCTTCCTCCAGGCCGCCAGCACCACCAACCTGGGCATCGCCTCCCCCGCCTCGCTCGACGACGGCAGCGACAAGCTGTGCGCGGGCACCGACTCGGTGGGCTCCGGACCGTTCAAGGCGGGCCGTTACGCGCGCGGGCAGCAGCGCGCCTACACCCGCAACGCCGCCTACGACTGGGCGCCGCAGGGCGCGGACCACTCCGGCCCGGCCCGCCTCGACCAGGTCACCGTCCGGTTCGTGCCGGAGGCGGCGACCCGGGTCGGCACGCTCACCTCCGGCCAGGTCGACGCGGCCGGCGCGCTGCCCGCCAACCAGTACGCGGCCGTCGCGCGCGACACACGCCTGGGCGTGCTGAAGAAGGCCACACCCGGCGCCGTCGACAGCTTCTACCTCAACACCAAGAGCCCGCTCTTCTCCGACGTGCGGGTGCGCCGCGCCTTCCAACGGGCCATCGACCTGGACGCGTTGGTGAAGTCCGTCTTCCTGGGTACCGGCACCCGCGCCTGGAGCACCCTCGCCCCCACCACCCCGCACAGCTACGACGCGTCGTTGGAGAAGACCTGGCCCGTCGACCGCGAACTCGCCGGGCGGCTGCTCGACGCGGCGGGCTGGACCGGCCGCGACGCCGAGGGCTACCGCACCAGGAACGGCGAGCGGCTCACCGTGCGCGCCCCCGTCTACGGGCAGCCGAGCGTGTTCGCGCAGGCGGTGCAGGGCGACCTGAAGAAGTCCGGCATCCGGCTCGACCTCGACGCCTCCACCGACGCCACCGAGGTGTCCGACCGGCTCGACAAGGGGCAGTACCACGTGGTGGAGACCGGCTGGGCGCGCGCCGACGGCGACATCCTCAGCCAGTTCTTCCTGTCCACCGAGACGTCGGTCGGCGGCGGCCACAACTTCGCGCACGTCGCGGACGAGCGGGTCGACCGGTGGCTGCACGCGGCGCAGGCCGCGCAGCAGCCGGCCGAACGCGCCGTGAACTACGCCGAGGTGCAGCGCTGGACGCTCCGTCAGGCCGTGGTCGTCCCCGCCTACGTGAACACCTCCGTCGTCGGCTTCAGCAAGAAGGTGCACGGTCTGCGGATGTCGATCTCGGCGTGGCCGGAGTTCTACGGCGCCTGGGTGGAGGGCCGATGACACCGCCGAAGCGCGCCCCGCTCGTGCTGCGCCACGCGGCCATCCGGCTCGGCTCCGCGCTCCTGGTCGTGTGGGCGGCGGCCACCTGCGCCTTCGTCGTCCTCCAACTGGTGCCGGGTGACCCGGTGAAGGCGATCGTCGGCTCCCACGCGCTGGTCGGCGCCGAGCAGCGCGACGCGATCCGCCACCAGTACGGCCTGGACCGGCCGCTGCCGCTGCAGTACCTGGGCCATCTGGGGCAGCTGGCCAGGGGCGAGCTCGGCGACTCCTACCAGTTGCAGCAGCCGGTCGGGCAGGTCCTGGCCGACCAGCTCGGGCCGACCGCCCAGCTCGCCCTGTGGTCGACGATCACGGCCGTCCTGCTCGCCGTCGCCGTCACCCTGCTCACCACCGGGCGCGCCCGCTGGCCGCGCCGGCTGTCCTCGGTCATCGAGCTGGTCGTGGTCTCCACGCCCTCGTTCTGGCTGGGCATCCTGCTGCTGACGGTGTTCTCGTTCCGGCTGGGCTGGCTGCCGGTCGCCGACTCCGGTGACGCGCGGTCGCTGGTGCTGCCGGTGCTGACGCTGGCCCTGCCGATCGCGGCCGTACTCGCCCCGGTGCTGCGCGAGGGGCTGCTCGGCGCGCTCGACCAGCCGTTCACGCTGACCGCCCGGGCGCGCGGCCTCGCCGAGCATCGGGTGCGCTCCCGGCACGCGCTGCGGCACGCGGCCCTGCCCGCGCTGACCCTGGCCGGCTGGTTCACCGGGACCCTGCTGGGCGGCGCCGTCGTCGTCGAGAACGTCTTCGCACGGCCCGGCATCGGCCGGGTCACCCTGCAGGCCGTCGCCGACCGCGATCTGCCGGTGATCCAGGGCGTGGTGGCCCTGTCGGCGGTCGTGTTCGTCGTGGTCGCCGCGCTCGTCGACCTGGCGTACGCCGTGGTGGACCCGCGCCTGCGCAAGGAGACCGGGGTGAGCGCTGCCTGATGTCGACATCACGCCACGAGACGAGGAGCCGGCCGCGCCCCACGCCGCGCGCGGCCGCCGCGGCCGCCGCCGCGCTCGTCCTCGCCGTCATCCTGCTCGCGGCCGTCGCGCCGCAGTTCCTCGCGCCCGACGACCCGGCCGCCACCGAGCCCGCGCGGGCGCTGCTGCCGCCGGACGGCCACCACTGGTTCGGCACCGACCAGTTGGGCCGCGACGTGTTCGCCCGGGTCGTCCACGGCACCCGCTACTCGCTGGCGATCGGCGCCGCCGCCACCGGTGTGGGCATGGGCCTCGCCGTCGTCTGGGGACTCGGCGCCGCGCTGCTGGGCCGGTTCGGGGACGCCGTGCTGATGCGCGCCGCCGACGCCCTGCTCGCCCTGCCCGGGCTGCTGCTCGCGCTGCTCGTCGTCCTGATCACCGGCAAGGGGGTGCTCGGCACCACGCTGGCCGTCGCCGTCGGCACGGCTCCCGGGTTCGCCCGCGTGGTGCGCTCCCAGGCCCTCGTCGTGCGTCGCTCCGACTATGTCGAGGCGGCCGTCGGGCTCGGGGTGCCGCGCCCGCTCGTCGTCGTACGGCACATCGTCCCCAACACGGTCGGCCCGCTCCTGGTCCTCGCCACGGTGACGCTCGGCGCGTCCATCTCCACCGGTGCGGCGCTCAGTTACCTCGGGCTCGGCGCCCAGCCGCCGACGCCCGAGTGGGGCGCCATGCTCACCGAAGGGCAGGGCTACCTCGCACAGGCCTGGTGGATCGCCCTGTTCCCCGGTCTGCTGCTCGTCGGCACCGTCCTCGCCGTGACCGTCCTGGGACGCCATGCGCAGGCCCGCTCGGAAGGGCGGTCCCCGCGATGACCGGCACCGCGCTGTTCGACGTCGACGGGCTCGACGTGCGGTTCGGGTCCGGCCCGGCCGCCGTGCACGCCGTACGCGGCGTCTCCCTCAGCCTCGCCTCGGGCCGCTGCCTGGCCGTGGTCGGCGAGTCGGGGTCCGGCAAGAGCGCCCTGGCGCGCAGCCTCCTCGGTCTCGCCGGGCCGACCGCGCACGTCACCGCGCGCCGGCTGCGCCTCGACGGCCAGGACGCCCTCTCCTTCGGGCCGCGCGAGTGGCGTTCGGTGCGCGGCCGCCGTGTCGGCCTGGTCGCGCAGGACGCCCTCGTCGCCCTCGACCCGCTGCGCCCGGTCGGCCGTGAGATCGCCGAGCCGCTGCTCACCCACCGTCTCGCGACCCGCCGCGAGGCACCGGACCGGGTCGTGCACCTGCTGGAACGTGTCGGGGTGCCCGAGCCCCGTGAGCGTGCCCGCTCCTACGTCCACCAGCTGTCCGGCGGGCTGCGCCAGCGCGCCCTGATCGCCTCGGCCCTGGCCGCGGGGCCCGGCGCCCTCATCGCCGATGAGCCGACGACCGCGCTCGACGCCTCCGTCCAGGCCCGCATCCTGGAACTCCTCGGCGCCCTCAAGGAGGACGGCACGGGGCTGCTCCTGATCAGCCACGACCTCGCGGTCGTGGAGGCGCTCGCCGACGACATCGCCGTCATGCACGCGGGCGAGATCGTCGAGCACGGCAACGCCACCGATGTCCTGCACTCGCCCCGACACCCCTACACCGAAAGCCTGTTGGCGGCCGTCCCGGGGCGCGGCCGGCCGCCCCGCCGCCCCGGTCCCGCCCCGCGGACCGGCGCCCCGCTGCTCGAAGTGACCAGCGTCGCCAAGCAGTTCAGGGCGGCCCGCGGTGTGCGGCGCACCGCCGTGCACGACGTCTCCCTGACCCTGCACCCGGGCGAGACCCTCGCGATCGTCGGCGAGTCCGGTTCGGGCAAGTCGACGCTCGCCCGGATCGTCCTCGGCCTGCTCACGCCGGACGCCGGACAGGTACGGCTCGCGGGCGAGCCGTGGAGCGGGCTGCGCGAGCGCGAGCGCCGCCCGCGCCGCGGCACCCTGCAGCTCGTCCCGCAGGACCCGCTCAGCGCCTTCGACCCGCGCTGGAGCGTGGCCCGCATCGTCGGTGAGGCGCTCGCCACCGCGGGCACACCCCGTCAGGAGCGGCGCGCGGAGACGCTGCGGCTCCTGGAGCAGGTCGGGCTCGGCGAGAACCACCTGGAGCGCAGGCCGCTCGCCCTGTCCGGCGGCCAGCGCCAGCGCGTCGCCATCGCCCGGGCCCTCGCGCCCCGCCCGCGGCTGCTCGTGTGCGACGAACCAGTGTCCGCGCTCGACGTGTCCGTGCAGGCCCAGGTGCTGCGGCTGCTGCGCTCGCTCCAGCGGGAACTCGGTCTGGCCACCTTGTTCATCTCCCACGACCTCGCCGTCGTACGGGAGATCAGCGAACGCGTCCTCGTCATGAAGGACGGCCGCGTCGTGGAGAGCGGCCCCGTCGACGAGGTGTTCGCCGGGCCCCGGCACGCCTACACACGGGCCCTGCTGAACGCCGTGCCCCGCCCGCGGCGCGGCGACCACGTCGGGGAGCTCTCATGATCCCGCGTCCCGCCGGCACCCGCGCGCACCGGCCAAAGGACAGCTTTAGATCCGGCCAATCGGCGACTGTCAGCCTCGGCATGCCCGTTCCCTCCCACCCAGGAGCGCGAGACCATGCCGCAGTCCTCACCGTCGGGCGCCACCGCCCGGAAACTGCCGTCCCTGACGGGACTTCGCTTCATCGCCGCCTGCCTCGTGTTCGTCTTCCACGTCACGTTCCTGCCGTCCCGCTACATCGGCGGCGGACTCGGGGACGTCCTCGGCGACATCCTGGCCAAGGCCGGCTTCTACGGCGTCTGTTTCTTCTTCGTCCTCAGCGGGTTCGTGCTGACCTGGTCGGCACGGACCGACGACACGGCCCCGCGGCTGTGGCGGCGCCGCCTGGTCAAGATCTACCCCAACCATCTGGTCACCTTCGTCCTGGCCGCGGTCCTCATGACCGTCGCCGCCGAGCGGATCAGCGGCGGGCAGGCGCTGGCGAACCTGTTCCTCGTCCAGACCTGGCTCCCGGACCTGGCCACCGCCAACTCGATGAACGCGGTGAGCTGGTCACTGGCCTGCGAGGCCTTCTTCTACCTGGCGTTCCCGCTGCTGCTGCGCGCCGTGAAGGCGGTCCCCGCCCGGCTGCTGTGGCCGGCCGTCGCCGTCGTGGCGGCCCTGATGATCGCCGCGCCGCTGGTCGCCCGCTCCACGCTCTCCGGTGCGAGACTTCCGGGCATCGCCGACGGCACGTACTCCTTCGAGCAGATCTGGTTCGTGTACTTCTTCCCGCCGGTGCGGGCCCTGGAGTTCGTCCTCGGCATGCTGCTGGCCCTGATCGTGCGCGCGGGCCGCTGGCCGCGCGTCTCCCTCGCCCCGGCCCTCGCCATCGCGGTCGCCGGGTACGTCGTCGTCTCCTACGTCCCGTATCTGTTCTCCGTGGCCGGGTCGACCGCACTGTGGCTGGCCCCGCTGGTCGCGGCGGCCGCCCTCGCGGACGCGGACGGGCGGCGCTCGCCGCTGCGCGGCCGGGTCCTGGTGCGGCTGGGCGAGGTCTCGTTCGCGTTCTACATGGTGCACGGCCTGGTCGTCACATACGGCCACAAGTGGCTCGTGCTGGACGCCAGTTGGTCGCCGGCGGCCGGCCTCGGGCTGGCCCTCGCCGCGTTCGCGGTCTCGCTGGCCCTGGCCCACGCCCTGTTCAGCTGGGTGGAGACCCCGCTCGTGAACCGCTTCTCCACACCCCGGACGCGCCCCCCGGTGGCCCCCACCCCGGTCCCGGCCGCCCCCAAAGTCCTGGAGGTCAGGGAATGACCGAGACGACCGAGACCGCGCCCGCGCCGGCCGCCGAGCTGCCCGCGTACCCGCTGCCCCGCGGCTGCCCCTACCACCCGCCGGCCGGCTACGACCGGTACACCGAGGACGGGCCCGTGTCCCGGGTGCGGCTCTACAACGGGCGGCAGGTGTGGGCGGTCAGCGGGCATGCCGAGGCGCGGCAGGTGCTCCTGGACGCGGCCACGTTCTCCTCGGACCGGGTCCATCCGCACTTCCCGGCGCTCGCGCCCCGCTTCGAGTCGGCACGCAAGGTGCGCAACTTCATCGGGATGGACCCGCCGGAGCACACGGTGCAGCGGCGGATGATGCTGTCCAGTTTCACGGTGAAGAAGGTCGCGCTGCTGCGGCCGCGGATCCAGAAGGTGGTCGACGACCTCCTCGACCGGATCGAGGAGCGGGGCCCGGTGGCGGATCTGGTGCCGGACTTCGCGTTGCCGGTGCCGTCCATCGTGATCTGCGAACTGCTCGGTGTGCCCTACGACGACCACGCGTTCTTCGAGCACCAGTCGCGCCGCGTCGTCACCGGGTCGACGAGCCTGGAGGAGAGTGCGGCGGCGTTCGGCGAGCTCAGCCGCTATCTGGACGGGCTGATCCGGCAGAAGCAGGCGACGCCGGGTGACGGTCTGCTGGACACGCTGATCGCCGAGCAGGTCGACGCCGGTGCCCTGACGCGGCGCGAACTGGTGGACATCGCGCTGTTGTTGCTCGTCGCGGGCCACGAGACCACCGCGAGCGCCATCGCGCTCGGCGTCCTGACGCTCCTGGATAACCCGGACCAGCTAGCGGCGGTGCGCGCGGACGCGGCGCTGCTGCCGACCGCTGTCGAGGAGTTGCTGCGGTTCATGGCGATCGCCGACGGGGTGGCCCGGTTCGCGACGAAGGACACCGAACTGGCCGGGCACCGTGTCCGCGCGGGCGACGGGGTGGTCGTGGTGATCTCCACGGCGAACCGGGACGAGCTGGCCTTCGCCGGGTCGGACACGTTCGACGTGACGCGCGGCGCCCGGCACCACATCTCGTTCGGTCACGGGGTGCACCAGTGCATCGGCCAGAACCTGGCGCGCGCCGAGATGGAGATCGCGCTGAGCACCCTGTTCCGCCGGCTGCCCGGGCTGCGGCTCGCGGTGCCGTCGCAGCGGCTGCCCGTGAAGGAGCCCGGCGGGGTGCAGGGCGTGTGGGAACTGCCCGTCACATGGTGACCACCCGGGGCGGGTGGTCGGGAGAGGAAGTGCGTCGTATGCGCATCACGGCGGACTCGGACCGGTGCCTGGGCGCGGGACAGTGCGTGCTGTCCGCACCCGACCGGTTCGACCAGTCGGAGGAGGGAACCGTGCTCGTACTCGACGCACGGGTGGCCGACGAGGCCGACGAGACACGGCTCCGCGAGACGGTGTCCCTGTGCCCGTCACAGGCGATCGCCCTGCTCGCGGACGACTCGCCCACCGCGAACGCCGCGCCGGGCGGTACCACCGGGCCGGACGGGGCCACGAACGCCGGGCCCGACGGGGCCGACCGGACCGTCGGGACTGTCGCGGACGCCGCACCCGCCGGGCCCGGTGGAGCCGGTGCCCACGCCACGGGTGCCGCGGACGCTGGGAACGCCGCGACCGGCGAGGGCGACCGGGCCGTCGGGGCTGCCGGGGCCGGTGGAGCCGGTGCCCACGCCACGGGCATCGCGGGTGCCCGGTCCGTTGGGAAGGGGGGCTGACATGCCGGTGACCGGACGGCTGGTTGATGCGGTCGGTGAGCACCGTGGGCCGCTGCTCGATGTGCGTCGGCTGCCGCCCGTGCCGGGTGTGCGGGTGCGTGAGGAGCGGGTGCCCGGGCCGCCCGGCGGGCCCGATGTCCGGGTGCGGGTCTACCGTCCGGACGACACGGCGGCGGCGCTGCCCGCGGTCCTGTGGATTCACGGCGGCGGTTTCGTCCTCGGCGATGTCGACGCTGTGCACGGCAGCGCGGCCCAGGCCGCGGCGCACGCCTCGGCGGTCGTGGTCGCGGTGAGCTACCGGCTCGCCCCGGAGGCCCGCTATCCGGCGGCCCTCGACGACTGCTATGCCGCGCTGTCCTGGCTGGCCGGCAACACGGGCCCGCTGGGCGTCGACCCGGGGCGGCTCGCGGTGGCGGGGGCCAGTTCGGGCGGGGCGCTCGCCGCCGGTACGGCGCTGCTCGCCCGGGACCGGGGCGGTCCGCCGCTGGTGTTCCAGCATCTGAGCACGCCGGTCCTGGACGACCGCCTGGACAGCGGTTCCATGACGGCGTTCACGGACACCCCGGTGTGGAGCCGGCGCCTGGCGGAGGAGAGCTGGCAGCTGTATCTGGGCCATCTGCTGGGCAGCGCCCCGGTGTACGCGGCGCCGGCCCGGGCCGAGGACCTGTCGGGTCTGCCGCCCGCGTACATCTCGACGGCGCAGTTCGATCCGCTGCGCGACGAGGGCATCGAGTACGCGCTGCGGCTCGCCCGCGCGGGCGTGCCCGTGGAGCTGCACAACTTTCCCGGCCAGTACCACGCGTTCGGGGAGGCCTCCGATCCGCGCGAGCTGCGCAGGATCGGTGCCGAGCACCTGGAGGCACTGCGCCGGGGGCTGCACCCGTGACCGGCGCCGCACCCGCGGTGCTGCGGGTGGGGGTCGGGTTCCTCAATCTGGCGCCGTCGCCCGAACGCGCGGACGCCGAGGCGCTGTTCACGGAGCTGCTCGAGGACGCCGTGTGGGCGGACGGGGCCGGTTTCGACGGGCTGTGGGTCACCGAGCACCACTTCTCGACGTACAGCCTCACCTCGTCGCCGCTGCTGTTGCTGGCGCAGGTGGCCGCGCTGGCACCGCGGTTGCGGATCGGCACGTCCGTGCTGGTGCTGCCGTTGTGGGACCCGGTGCGGCTGGCGTGCGACGTGTCGACGCTGGACGTGCTGTCGGGCGGCCGGCTCGACCTGGGGATCGGCCGGGGCTACCAGCCGCACGAGTTCCGGGTGTTCGGCCGGGAGCCGGACGACAGCCGGGCCCGCTTCGAGGAGACGGCGCTGGTCCTGCGGAAACTGCTGAGCGAGCGGGACGCCTCCTTCACGGGCGCCTTCCACCGGATCGACGCCCCGGCCACCGTGCTGCCCCGGGTCGCGCAGCGCCCCCATCCGCCGGTGTGGGCGGCCGCCCTCAGCCCGGACTCGGTGGCCTTCGCCGTCCGCGAGGGCTTCCACTTCATGGTGAACGCGGCGATGCCCGAGCCCGCCGTCCTGGACCACTGCCGGGCGGTGCGCCGTTCCCTGGCGGCCGCGGAGGTGCCCGCGGCCGATCGCGAGATCGCCGTGAACCGTTTCGTTTACGTCGGTACGGACCCGGCGACCCGGCACCTGGCCGTGCGTGAGGTGGCCCGGCAGCTGGCGACGTCGCAGGCGCTGGCCGAGGGCGGTGTGCCGCTCGGCGGCGCGGCGCCGTACCCGAGGGCCGAGGAGTTGAGCGAGGAGGAACTCGCCGCGGCGGAGGCCCTGTTGGTGGCCGGTTCGGCGGACGAGGTGACGCGGCGGCTGGCGCGGCTCACGGACGTCGGGGTGTCGTACGTCATCGCCGGTTTCCGGTTCGGCCGCTTCCCGTCGCAGGCGGCGCGGGAGTCGATGCGGGTCTTCGCCGAGGACTGCCTGCCCCGGCTGTCCGCCTGAGAGCCGCCTGCGTACCCGCCCCGGTGGCGCCGTGCCGCCGGGGCTTTCGGTGTGCCCTGGCCCCGCCCGGCACGGCTTTAGCGTGCCGAAAGACCACCGTTAGGCGGCGCGCGGACGCTGGCCGGGCGTGATCCCGCAGAAGGAACACGGCGCGGCCGTCGGGTCCGTGCCGTCGTCGACGAGGGAGCCGGTAGCCCACGATGCCCACAGATCCCACTGCCCCCGCCGCCCGGCCGCCCGCTGAGACGCCCCTCGCGTCGTCGGCGTCCGGCGTCCCGATCGCCGTCGTCGGCGCGGCCTGCCGGCTGCCCGGTGCCCCGGACGTCGCCGCGTTCTGGGAACTGCTCGACCGGGGCGCGGACGCGGTGGGCGAGGCGCCGGACGGCCGGGAGCTGGGGGATGCCCCCCGGTTCGGGGCGTTCCTCGACGACGTCGACCGGTTCGACGCGGCGTTCTTCGGCATCGGGCCGCGCGAGGCGGCGGCGACGGACCCGCAGCAGCGGCTGCTCCTGGAGCTGGGCTGGGAGGCGCTGGAGAACGCCCGGATCGTCCCCGCGGACCTGGCCGGCACCCGCACCGCCGTGTTCGCCGCCGCCATCTGGGACGACTACGCGGCGCTGCACCACCGCCAGGGCGCGGCCGCGGTCGGCCGGCACACCATCACCGGCCTGAACCGGGGCGTCCTCGCGAACCGTCTCTCGTACGTGCTGGGTCTCAACGGGCCGAGCCTGACCGTGGATTCGGCCCAGTCGTCGTCGCTCGTGGCGGTGCACCTGGCCTGCGAGAGCCTGCGCCGCGGCGAGTCGGACGTGGCGATCGTGGGCGGGGTGAACCTGGTCCTGGGCCCGGCGAGCGCGGCCGCGAGCGCCACGTTCGGCGCGCTGTCGCCGGACGGCCGCTGCCGCACCTTCGACGCGGCGGCCAACGGGTACGTGCGCGGCGAGGGCGGCGTCGCCGTCGTCCTGAAGCCGCTGGCGGCGGCGCTCGCCGACGACGACCCGGTGCTGTGCACGCTGCTGGGCAGCGCGGTCAACAACGACGGTGCGTCCGCCGGTCTCACCGTGCCCGACCGGGCGGCCCAGGAGGCGGTGATCCGCGAGGCCCACGCCCGCGCGGGCACCACTCCGACGGCGGTGCGGTACGTCGAGCTCCACGGCACGGGCACACCGGTCGGCGACCCGGTCGAGGCCGCCGCGCTCGGCGCCGCCCTGGGTGCGGAACGTGCGGCGGCCGGGGCGCCGCCGCTGCTCGTCGGCTCGGTGAAGACGAACGTGGGGCATCTCGAAGGCGCGGCCGGCCTGGTCGGCCTTCTCAAGACCGCCCTCGCCGTCCACCACGGCCGCCTGCCCGCGAGCCTCAACTTCCGTACGCCGCCCGCCTCCATCCCGCTGGCCGAGCTGGGCCTGGAGGTCGTGACGGAGGGCCGTGCCTGGCCCCGGCAGGACGACGAGCCGCTGATCGCGGGGGTCAGCTCGTTCGGCATGGGCGGCACCAACTGCCACGTCGTCGTGGGCACTTGGGCGCCCGCCGACGCCCGCCCCGCGCCCGCCGTGCCCTCCGGCCCGCTGCCGTGGCTCGTCTCGGGCCGCGGCGACGACGCGCTGCGCGGGCAAGCGGCACGGCTGCGCGACCACGTCCGGACGCTCGCCGCCGCCACCGGGGAGCGCCCGCTCGACACCGCGCACGCCCTCGCCACGACCCGCACCCACTTCGAAGACCGCGCCGTCGTGCTGGCCGCCGACCACGACACGGCCGCGGCGGCACTGACGGCGCTGGCCGAGGGCCGGCCACATCCGACGGTGGTACGGGGGCAGGCCACGACCGCCGGCGGCGGGACGGCGTTCGTGTACTCCGGGCAGGGCAGTCAGCGCTCGGGGATGGGACGTGAACTGTACGAGACCTACGGAGAGTTCGCCGCCGCCTTCGACCAGGTGTGCGCGGCCTTCGACCCCCACCTCGACCGCTCG
>NZ_JBEYXZ010000028.1:0-96114 GCF_040645305.1 Streptomyces sp. NPDC046831
TGGTGAGCCTCCAGAGCGACGCCGCCTTGGCCGTCCAGCCACAGGACGGGCAGCACCACCGCTTCGAGGTAGCGACGGAACCACTCGGCGGCCACGGTGGCCAGGGGCTGGGCGGCGCGGGTGGCGAGGCCACGCAGCGCCTTGGCCAGGGCGGAGTCGAGGCGGTTCTCGAGCGGCTGCTCGGCGACCAGCCCGGCGACGCAGTGCACACGGTCGTCCGGGCCGAACGGCTGGCGGCGCACCACCGTATCCAGGCCGGTGGGGTCGGACAGGCCGGGGGCGTCCAGGCCGATCCACGCCGGGTCGCGGACGATGTCGAAGCAGGGGTGCGCGGCCCGCCAGTCGGCGGCGAGGCCCGCCTCCAGCAGCCGGTGCACCTCCAGGCCGCGGTGCAGCTCCTTGCGGAGGTTCTCCCGACGGGAGTTGGTGATGCGCAGGCCGAGGGAGAGCTTGAGCATCCAGGGGCTGCCGGGGCGGAGCACGGTGCGGACCGAGGAGGTCGGGTGCCACAGCTCGCCGCGCACGCCGAGGTCGTGCAGCAGGCCCTCCTCCAGCAGCGCCATGACGACCGGGCGCACGGCGAGGTCGCCGGCCTGCCAGGGGTGCACGGGCAGGGCGGCGGTCCCCGGTGGCAGAGCGGCCGGATCACCGAGCAGGTCCGCGGTGATCTCCTCCGCGGTGAAGGGCTCGGCGGAGTCGGAGGCGAGCAGACTCCGGTCGACGGCGTACCAGTGCAGGCGGAAAGCCCCGTGCGTCTCAGGGGAGTACGCCATGCTCTGAGCAGGCGCGAGACCGTCGCGGCCCTTCGGCGCTGGATGCTGCGGGTGACCGAGCAGCAGGGACTGCTCGGCGCGCAGGAACGGCACGAGGTGCTCCGGGCCAGCCGTGGTGCGGCGGTACGACAGGATCTCCGCCGTGCGGGCGACGGAGTCGGCTACCTGGGCGACCAGGGTGGCGAGGTGCCCGCCCTCGCCGCGGCCGGTGCTCGCGCCGATCAGGGCCGCCACGGTGACTGCGTCCACGGAGGTGAGCGGCCCGTCGGCCTCGGGTGTGCCGCCGGTACCGAGGCCGACCGGCCCGAAGCGGTGCCAGCCGCACGGTGACCAGTACCGCACGGGTGCCGTCACCTGGGCGGCCCCGCCCAGCACCGGCACGCGCAGGACTCCGTCAGGGCCGGGTGCTGCGCCGGTCTCGCGTGCCCAGCAGCGCAGCAGGTTCTCGGTGGCGGCGTGCTCGGCGGCGATGGCGGCGTCCGGATGGAGCAGCGGATCGGTGCCGGACCGGTAGGGCGCGCCGAGCCGGATTCCGGTGAGGGCGGTGCTCATGGCTGTTGGCTGCTCCTTCGGACGCTGGGGCGGCGGCCCTGACAGGCACATGGCTACCGGCGTCCGACCGGTGACACAAGATCTGTTACTCCTGACGGCCGACCACCTCACTCGCAGGGGTGGCCAGGCGAGAGGAGCCGGTTTGCTGCTGGACAAGCTCCGCCGTGCTCTGGCCAGCCGGTTCCGCCTGCCGCGAGAGGTGACCGATCCGCGGCTGCCTAGTGGGCCCCGCCATGAAGAAGATCATCACCATCTCGCTCACGACCACGGCCGCCCTCGCCCTGGCTGCTCCCGCTCACGTCGATGGCAGCGGCGGCGTGAACCCGTCCAGCAACTGGAACTTCAGCGCTTCCGCTGTCTGCGAGCAGGAGTTGGCCATGGTGCCGGTGGCCGGGCCCCTCCTCGCAGGCGTTGCCTGCGAGGTCGGAAACGTGCTGTCACAGGGGCTGTAGTCGTAGCGATCCCCACTGCTGCCGCTCAGCCCAGGTCGTCGAGTCCAGACCCTGGCCCACGCCATGCTGTGGACGAACTCCTAGGGAGAGGCTCGGGTTCCCGGACCAGGTCCAGCGCCCCCGGCGGCCCTGCCCGCACTGCCGATTTCACCTCGGCATCGGGCACTCCACAGCGGCTCGTTGTGGAGACCCAGTCGGCAGCAGCGCCGGAGTGATGGACCATGTCACCCGACTGGCCGGTGTCAGCGGTCACGACCGTCACTGTCATGTGCAGACTCGCAATGACACCCCCGCATGCTGCCCTCACCCCCGTTCTCCGTCCTGAGCCGGGTCAACGCCTCCGCATCCACGTCAGACAGGGACGTACATGAGCGTCTTCGCCACCATGGAATCCGCGGTTCGCAGCTACAGCCGGGCCTGGCCCACCGTCTTCACCACCGCCCGCGGTGCCGAACTGCGTGACGTGAACGGCCGGACTTACCTCGACTTCTTCGCGGGCGCCGGCGCCCTCAACTACGGTCATAGTCCGCCCGAGCTGAAGTCGGCTCTGCTGGAGTATCTGAGCGGCGACGGAGTCATCCATGGTCTCGACATGCACACCGCCGCCAAGGGTGCCTTTCTGGAGCGTCTGCGTGACCTCGTACTTGCCCCGCGTGGTCTGGAGCACCGCGTCCAGTTCCCCGGACCGGGCGGCACCAACGCCGTCGAGGCGGCGCTCAAGCTGGCCCGCAAGGTCACCGGGCGGCAGACCGTCGGCTACTTCGAGCGCGGCTTTCACGGTATGACCCTCGGTGCGCTCGCCGTGACCTCCAACCCGGCCAAGCGCGCCGGAGCCGGCGTCCCGCTGTCGCACACCGTGCCGATGCCCTTCGATGATCCCGCCGACGACACCGAGCGGGCCGTCACACGGCTGGTCCGGGCCCTGGAGACCGCGGCTGCCGACAGTCCGCTCGCCGCCGTGGTGGTGGAAACAGTGCAGGGCGAGGGCGGGGTCAACCCCGCCCGTCCGGCCTGGCTCCAGATCCTCGCCTCGTGGGCCCGGGCGCACGGCACTTTGGTGGTGGCCGACGAGATCCAGATGGGTTGCGGGCGCACCGGCCCCTTCTTCTCCTTCGAGGCGTCGGGAATCGTCCCCGACATCATCTGCCTGTCCAAGTCGGTCAGCGGTTACGGGATGCCCATGGCCCTCACCCTCATGCGCCCCGAACACGACGTGTGGAGTCCCGGCGAGCACAACGGCACCTTCAGGGGCTACAACCCGGCGTTCGTCACCGCCACCCGGGCACTGGAGGTCTTCTGGGCCGACGGCGCGCTCCAGGCCCGGACCGCTGTGCTGGGCGAACAGGTGCGCCGCTCCCTCACTGAGACGGCTCGCCGCCATGGGCTCGCCGCCCCACGCGGACGGGGCCTGGCCTGGGGGCTTCCCCTCGATCGCCCAGGGGCGGCCCGAGAGGTCTGCGACGCGGCGTACCGGGCGGGACTGCTCCTGGAGACCGCGGGCCTCGAGGAGGAGGTGGTCAAGCTGCTGCCGCCGCTCACGGTTACGGACGGGCAGTTGGAGCGGGGACTCGCGATACTCAACGAGGCCGTCGCCGAGGTCCGGGTTTCGACGGCCTGACCAGAGTCCGCTCGGCGCCCCTGCACCTTTGGGGGCCGGGACTCGGACCGGGCCGACCGCCCCGGATGCACGCGGTCCGCTGGGGCGCGCGAGGCCACGACACGCGCCGGGCGCCGCCCCCCGACAACAGGGAAACCCCAGTTGGGACGTCGGCTGGTCCCGATCCGTCGAGTCTGTTCGGCTCCTCATCACCGTGCTACGCAGCAATCACCCGCAAGTGATCTTGCCAACCCCTACACCCTTGTGACTTATTGAATTCGAGCGATAACCGTCCGTAGCGGGCGGTTCGGTTCGGGTGAAGGGATGACGATGAGCACTACCCAAGGGGTAGACGCGGGTCGTGATGGTTCAGCCCCTCCGATCAAGTTGGTCGCGGGAACAGGCGCAGCGGGATTCGCGGGGGACAACGAGAGTGCGGTCTCGGCTCAGTTGAACCGCCCGTACGGGATCGCGGTGGACAGAACTGGCACCATCTACTTTGCCGACCACGGCAATCACCGGGTTCGGAAGATCACGACGGATGGGAAGATCAGCACGGTCGCGGGGACCGGGAGCGCGGGTTTTAAGGGGGACGGCGGCCCAGCCGTCGCGGCGCAGCTGAACGGCCCGCGTGAGGTGGCGGTGGACGGGGCCGGCGCCGTCTACATCGCTGATTCCAACAACCACCGGATCCGCAAGGTCACGGCCGACGGGAAGATCAGCACGGTCGCCGGCACGGGAGCCGCGGGTTTCAGGGGGGATGGTGGTCCCGCCACCGCCGCCCAGCTGAACCTCCCCTTGGGGGTCGCCGTGGACAGCACAGGCGCCCTCCACATCGCCGAGTACTACAACCACCGGGTCCGGAAGGTCGCGCCGGACGGGGTGATCAGCACGGTCGCGGGGACCGGGGCCGCGGGCTTCCGGGGTGACGGCGGTCCGGCGGTGTCGGCCCAGTTGAATGGCCTGCACGGGGTGGTGGTCGACGGTGCGGGCAATCTCTACATCGCCGACCTGGGCAACCACCGGATCCGGAAGGTCACGGCCGACGGGAACATCAGCACGGTCGCCGGCACGGGCGTCGCGGGTTTCAGCGGCGATGACGGCCCAGCCGTCTCGGCCAAGTTGAACAACCCGGTAGGGGTGGCGGTGGACAGCGCCGGCACGCTCTATGTCTGCGACTACGGCAACCATCGGGTACGGAAGGTCGCGGCGGACGGCGTGATCAGCACGGTCGCCGGCACGGGTGCCGCGGGCTACGGCGGTGAGGGCGGCCCAGCCGCAGCGGCCCAGATGAACGGCCCGCGCAAGGTGGCGGTGGACTGCGTCGACACCCTGTACATCACCGACCACCTCAACAACCGTATCCGGAAGGTCACGTCGCCGAAAATGGCCGGGCTGCCCGAGTCGGGCACGGTGGTCTCCTGGGCCAACGTCCGCAGCAGGCTGCGGATGGGAGTCCACCAGGAGTCGGCCAAGGACGGGGCCGAGATCCACCAGCTGCTCGCCTCGTCCAGGGACCACCAGCGGTGGCGGCTCATCGCCTCGGCCCAGGATGACGGTGAGGTCCTGTACCGGATCGAGAACGTGCGCAGCGGCAAGGTGCTGGAGGTCGCCGAAGCGCAGGAGAGGGCAGGGGCGGTGGTCGCGCAGCGTGCCTACGAGGGCGGCGACGCGCACCACCAGCACTGGAGGCTGATCCCGGTCAGCTCGGGAAACGGCTCCCCGCGGGTGTACGAGATCGCCAACCGGCACAGTGGTCTGCTGCTGCGGGTCGACACCAACGCCCGCACGGTCATCAGGCAGTACGGGTCGGACGGTGACCACCAGGGCCGTCAGTGGCAGTTGCTCCCCGTGTAGCGCACGAGAGGGGGCAGGGGCGCTGCCGCCCCTGCCCCCTCTCGCAGCCCGGCCCTACTCGGAACGGGACGGCTTCTCCGCGGAAGCCTTGGGCGCCTTCGGAGCGTCCGGGGCCTTCGGGGCGTCCGGGGTCTTGGGCGGCTTGGTGAAGTCGCTCTTCTTCGGCCTGCTCTCCAGGTCCTCGTCCTTCTGGAGGTCCCCGTGCTCCTTCACCGTCGCACTCGCCTCCTGCATGCCCGCGGAGGCCGCCTTGGTGACCGATCCCGGGTCCTGGGCGTACTGCGACTGCGCGCCGGCGGACGCCTGGGTCGTCTGGATGAAGGAGCCGAGGAAGCCCAGGACGGCCCGCGCTTCGGGCGACGTCTCCTGCACGACCTTCGAGCGCGAGGAGGCGCCGTGGATCGCGTTGTTGAACAGGCTCGTACTCGTGTCGTCATACGTGTCGTCGTCGGAGTCCTCGAAGTCGACACCCTCACCCGGCTGGGGCTTCGTGCTGTCGGTGGTCACGGAGAAGAGCCCGGCGCCCTTGCCCGCGGAGTTGAAGATGTTGTCGAACACCATGATCGTCACCTCTGGTCGTCGTCGTGGCGGCGGTGCCGCGCGGTCAGGGCTGCTTGTAGAGCGTCTGCTGGCCGACGGCCAGGCTCTCGACGTCGAGCATGGTGTGGTGGACGTCCAGGGCGGAGACGACCTCGGCCAGTCCCTTCATGCGGAAGCCACCCGGCGTCAGGTCGATGTCGTTGATGTCGCGGGCGACCACCCCGCTGAGGCCGGGATAGGTGCCGGGCTGCGGGGGAGACAGCACCGCCACCGGCACGGCGTACTGCACCGCGATCAGACCGGAGAAGGTCACCGGAATCTCGTAGGTGTACTGCTTGCGGGTACGCCGCTGCGTGACGATCGTCTGCACGCGGGAGTTCGCCGGCACCTTGCCGGAGATCTGCGACTTCGACGCCCAGCTGGTGTTCAGGGAACCCCCGACGGTGGCCGCGATTCCCAGGGCCAACTGGGCGTTGAGCGACGCATTGCCGGTGGCGCTGCCCGAGGTCGTGAACCCCACCGAGTTGGTCATCCCGTTCGACGAGGAGTTCGTCGCCGAGCTGCTCGCGGACGTCTCGCTGGTATTGGCGTTGTCGACCCCGACGCTGTCCTTGCTGTTCTTGTTGGTCACCGTGTTCGAGTTCCTGTTCGCCGTACCGTTCTGGCACGACGCCTGCAGCTGCGACTGAAGATCCAGGCGGAGCTGGTTCTGCAACTGCAACTGGAGCGAGGCGCCGATACTGCCGCCGAAAGTGAGCTTGGCATCCCCGTGGAGCGACCACGTCACCCCGTTCGAGACGGTGAAGTCGACCGAGTCCGTGAAGCTCATCTCCGACTGGCTGCGGTTGACATAGGAGCGCGTGGAGAACGTGTCGGCCGGAGGCTGACCGATGTCACCCCGCACCTCGATCAGCGGCTCGCCGAGGTTCATATAGGCGAGCCAGCCGAGCTGGAACGCGGTCCCAGTGAAGCTGCCGAAACTCGACTTGTTCACGGAGAACCCGACCGGCTTGTGCTTCACGCCTGAGGGGTCGACGTAGACCAGGTTGGGGTGGTTCATGATCGACTGCCAGGACTGCTCGATGTTGAGTTCCCGCAGGTTCTTCTTCGTCAGCGGCTGACGCTTGGCCTCTACCAGGCTGTATGCGGTGGAAGGCATCTACCCGTCCTCGACTAATTCCGGCCGAATCGCGATGGCTGAAAAGGTAGGTGAATAATGGACAGAATTGTGCCCATGTCTTCGGTAGTCGAAATTAGCATGCCGCATAATGGGCCGGAAAGGTGTGTCTGTGCATAGCACTCATTCGAGTGATCAAGTTTCTCTACTTTCCCTCTATTGTGGGGAAATCGATCTCGGATTCGCTCTCCTTCACTCGATCGATGACTTTCCAGAGGCCCCTTCGTGCCCGTAGCGTGAACTCGACCGTTGTCGCATTCGAGATTGCCGTCGCGGTCGTCCATTTGTTACCCCATCCGCATTCTGGTCGAGTGTGATCGGGCATGCGGTAATGCGGCGTGATGGGTCGCTGTATCAAGCGTCCGAGGCGTTGTCCTCCACATAGAAGCAGGTGAGGTTTCCGCGATGTACACCCAAGAACGCGCGACGATGTCCAATCTGGTGGTCGGCGGCCCGGTGGCGGTGAACAGCTACGACAACGCGATCGTGGCGGCACTGGTCGAGAACCGGCCGGTCATGCTCGTCCATGCCTTCAATGGCGGCTACCTGCGGCCTGTCGAGCTGAAGGAGGAGAGCCATGACAAGGGGGTCAAGCTGTCCACCGCGCTCGACCCGGCCACCAAGGAGGCCAAGGGTCACCTCTGGTACGTCACCCCGGCTGGCTTCTTCGGGCAGCGGCCGCTCTACGTCATCGAGAGCGCCGCGGGACAGGTGTCACCGAAACCCGCCGCCGCGGGGGCGGTCGACGCCGGCCGTGGTGACGACGGGGTGCCCAAGCCGCAGCGCAGGCGCATCACCGTCCACCAGGAGGCACCCAAGAGCACGGCCGACGGCGTCCAGGTCGGCCTGCCCGACAAGGTCGGCGACAAGTGGCGCGGGAAGAACGGCGCACCCGAGGACACGCAACTGTGGATCGTCACGGTGACGCCCTGGGGCGGGATCACCTTCGTGCCGATCACCCACCCCGACACCATCCTGGGGTTCAAGGACCACGCGGTGGCGGCCGACAGCGAGGTACGCGTCACCTACAACTGGGGTGGGGACTTCACCGGGACGGTGATCAACACCTTCTATCCGCGGCTGCCCAGCGAGTGGGACGTCCCTTACCACCACGTCTTCACGTGATCGTCTACCGCCGCACCCCACCGTTCCGAGCCGAAGCCCGTACCGCCTGGAAGAGGCACCAGCATGCCCCTGCCCATGGAAGAACTGAAGTTTCAGATCGTCAACGCTGCTACCGGGAAGACCCTTGGCGCCGAGGCCGGCTCCGGCGCGGGCGGAGCCCTCGTCGTCCGCGACCTCTCCGACGGCGACCGGCTCGCCGAGCAGTGGCAATTCAAGCCCGTGCCGACCGGACCAGGCGGGCAACCTGAAGACGACCCCGTGTATGTCATCCGCAACGTGGTCAGCAGCAAGGTGCTCGACAACCCCGCCGCCGCAGACCGCGGGGTGCGCCAGGCGAATGCCGCCGGGGGCAAGAAGGGGCAGCAGTGGCGTGTCGTCCCCGTCGACGGCGGAGCGGGCCTCTACTTCATCGAGACCGTGACCGACGACACCGTGCTCGACCTGGCCGACCCTGGCGCGGACGGCACCCGGGTGGTCCTGCGCGCGTACGACGAGAACGCGGCGAGCCAGCGCTGGCGGTTCGTGACCACCGAACCCGAGCGCACCAGCGACCTCGTGCTGGGCTGGGCACACCTGAGTCACTGGAACGGCCGTCGGTCCTGGCGCCTGGCTCGCTCGACCGCGATGCGCCCGGCACCCGGCGCGGCGCCCTCCTTCAGCGACCTGCTGCTGGTCCTCGAACGCTTCGGCAGCGACCAGAACGCCGGCGGCTGGGGGAGCGCCGGGGCCGGCCCTGCGCCCAACGGGCAACCGGGCGGCTGGGCCGGGCTCGGCGCGCGCTTCCTCGCCGACACCACCGGGGCGGGCCGGGCGGACATCGTGGGCATCAAACCCGCAAAGGGCGCTATTACGGCGTCCAGCAGGGGCGACGGTACGTTCGACGACGACGAACGCGTCCTGCACCAGCCCCCGCCCTCCCCGAACCCGGCCGACCTGTGGACCCTCGCCGACATGACGGGCGACGGCACCCCTGATGCCGTCACGCTGTGCGCCGACGGTGTCCGTGTGTCCACTCGGGACAGCGGCGGGACGTTCAGGCCGGCGGGCGGCACCCCGGCCGTCAAGGGGTTCGGCCACGACCAGCAGGCCGGCGGATGGCTCGCCGACAAGCACCCCCGGTTCCTCGTCGACACCACCGGCGACGGCAGGCGCGACATCGTCGGCTGTCACGACGACGGCGTGTGGATCTCCCTCCAGGACGAGGAAGGGAAGTTCGCGCCACTCCCCGACGAACCGGTCCTCCGCGCGTTCGGCCACGGCGAGAAGGCGGGCGGGTGGCTCGTCGACAAGCATCCCCGCTTCCTCGTCGACACCACGGGCGACGGGCGCACCGACATGGTCGGCTGCCACGAGGACGGCGTCTGGATCTCCCTCCAGGACGAGGACGGCACCTTCGCCGAACCGCTCTACGTACTGGACGACTTCGGGACCGACCAGGGCTGGACCTCGGTCGAGGAACACCCCCGGTTCCTCATCCGCACCATCGGTGACGGGAAGACGGACATCATCGGGTTCGGCCCCCAAGGCGTCGTCGTCGCACGGGGACGCGGCGACGGCACGTTCGAACCCTCGCAACTCGTCCTGAACGACTTCGGGCAAGCCCAGGGATGGACGGGCCGCAAGCACCTCCGCTTCCTCGCCGACGTCACCGGCGACGGCAACCCGGACATCGTCGGCTTCGGCGACGAAGGAGTCTGGGTGTCGCACAACCGCGGTGACGGCCGGTTCGACCAGGCCCAACTCGTCTGCCGCGGCTTCGGATACAACGACGACGCAGGCGCCTGGCGAGTCGACCGCCACCCCCGCTTCCTCGCCGACATCACCGGCGACGGACGCGTCGACATCGTCGGCTTCGGCGGCCCGGGCGTCTACGTGGCCCGCAACCTCTTCCGCCGATTCAGGACCCGATAGCCGTCCAAGGGTCTGCACAGCTGTACGGTGCCGCGCGAGTGGACCGTCGCACGGCGCCGTACGGCTCATCGCCCAACGGGTGGGCACCCGAGGGCCGGCGGCCGGCGCTCAAAACCGTGGTGGCCACGGCTCTCATCAAGGACTAGGGCCTTCAGGGGCCCTCCTCCTGGCCGACATCTTTCCATGAGCATCCTGCGGAGTGCCGCGAACTTAAAGCAAAGGCAGCCGGGTTCCGCCCGAGCCGCTGAAGGCGGCGGCTGTCGCGCTGCCCCCGTACTTCGGCGGGCCGGACGCTTTCGTGGAGCGGGCGTTCAGTAGGTGGGGCCGTAGGGGCTCCAGTGCCCGAGGAAGGGTTTCAGGTCCTCGCCCCGTAGGTTGGGAATGTCGGGCAGCCGGGGTGATGTGTTCAATGGATCGAGGCGCTCCACGGTGGCCGCTGCCCAGCTGATCCACGCTTCGGCTTCGGTTCGGGTCTGCCCCGGCGGCATGGCCTCGACTCGTGCGCGCACCGCGCTCACGTACTCGGTCAGTCGCGTGGCGCGGCGCCATGCCGCTTCCTGGGCTTCGAGGTGCCGGACGCGGTACGCCTCCGCGTACCGGATGCGGGCTTGTTCGATGGCGGCTTCCCAGCGAATCCGCTTCAAGCGTGCCGCTTCGGCCTCGTCCTGGCGTCTGCGTTCGGCGGCTTCGCCGCGCAGCGTGACCTCCTGTGCGATCTCGGCGAGCTGCTCCTCAAGGGGACGGCCGGGGGTGTCGGCCCATTCGCTCGCCCGGTGTGGCTGGCCGCCGCTGAGGATGAAGCGGAGGCGTTCGGACGGGGTGTAGTCGAAGCGGGGGATCCTGACCCAGGAGTGCTTCTTGGCTTCGGCGAGTTCCTTATCGGTTGCGACGTGCTCGGCCCGGTCTTGCTCCTGGAGGACGAGAAACCCCACGGTCTGGCCCTGTGCGGTGACGGTGAAGTGGGGATGTGCCCTGCGGCGGCGATGAGGTGGGGGTGCAACGCCGGTTTGCCCGGCCGAGCAGGCATGTCCTTCGGCCTCGGCGGCGGTGATCAGTGCCTGGATGAGGCGGAGAGCGCGTCCTTGGACGGGCTTGGTCGGGAGGTGATCGGCACCGCGGAGTTCCCGGCCACCGCGGCCGGCTACCGAGACCTGCTGGGGTGGGCCAGGGCGTCGGGTACGGTGCGGCGGACCGGAGTGGAAGGGACCGGTTCCTTCAGGGCGGCCCTGTCCCGCTACCTGCTGGCCCAGGGCGTGGACGTTTTCGATGTGAACCGGTTCGACCGGGCCGACCGCCGTCGGCGCGGCAAGTCGGATCCGCTCGACGCCGGGAACGCGGCCCGGTCGGTGCTGAGCGGGCGGGCGCGTGCCCAGGCCAAGACGGGCGACGGGCCGGTGGAGATCGCCCGCATGTACAAGCTGGCCAAGGACTCGGCGGTCAAGGCCCGCACCCAGGCGATCAACCAGCTCAAAGCCGTCCTCATCCGTGCCGATCCGCAGCTGAGGGAGGAACTGGCCGGCCTGGGCAACGCAGAGCTCATCCGCACCTGCGCAGAGCTCGTCGACGACAGCCTGAACCATGAGACCGGCGAGGGGGGCGGTGCTCCACGCCACCCACGTGACCCTGGGACTCCTGGCCCGGCGCATCAGGCAGCTCAGCGAAGAGATCCAGGAACTGCACGGCCGCCTGACCCGGCTGGTGGAACGCCACGCTCCGCAACTGCTCGAGGTAGTGGGCATCGGTCCGGACACCGCCGTCACTTTGCTGATCACGATCGGGGACAACCCGGAACGCCTGGGCAGTGAGGCGTCCTTCGCTGCGCTGTGCGGGGTCAGCCCGGTCGAGCGTTCCTCGGGCAGTCGGCAGTACCGTCGCCTCAACCGGGGCGGCGACCGGCAGGCGAACGCGGCTCTGCACCGGATCGTGCAGCCCCGCCTGCGCGTCGACCCGCGTACCCAGGAGTACTACGAACGCCGCAGCAAAGAGGGCAAGACCCGGCGCGAGATAGTCCGCAGCCTCAAGCGCTATGCGGCCCGGGAGGTCTTCAACCTGGTCAGACCTGTGCAGCCGCAACCCTCGTTATAGGGGCAGTCGTGAGACGTGAGAGGGTCTGGGGCGTGAGTGAGACACCGTCGCACACCCTGCAATACCGCTTTGACGGGCCAGAGGAGGCCCCGGTCCTGATCCTGGGGCCCTCACTGGGTACCACCTGGCACATGTGGGACCGGCAGGTGCCGGAGCTGGCCCAGCAGTGGCGGGTCTTCCGGTTCGACCTGCCGGGGCACGGCGGTTCGCCCGCCCATCCGGCCGCCTCGGTGTCCGACCTCGCGGCCCGGCTGCTGGCCACCCTCGACGCGCTCGGCGTGCAGCGCTTCGGCTACGCGGGATGCGCCCTCGGCGGCGCGGTCGGCGTCGAGCTGGCGCTGCGCAGGCCCGAGCGTCTCGCCTCCCTGGCGCTCATCGCCGCCTCGCCCCGGTTCGGCACGGCCGACGAGTTCCGCCAGCGCGGGGTGATCGTCCGCACCAACGGACTCGACCCCATCGCCCGCACGTCGCCGGACCGCTGGTTCACCTCCGGCTTCGCCGCCGCCCAGCCCGCCATCACCGAGTGGGCCGTGCAGATGGTGCGCACCACCGACCCCGGCTGCTACATCGCCGCCTGCGAGGCGCTCGCCTCCTTCGACGTCCGCGCCGAACTCGGCCGGGTGGGCGTGCCCACCTTGGTCCTCGTCGGCTCGGAGGACCAGGTCACCGGCCCCGCCGAGGCCCGCACCCTGGTCGCCGGCATCCCGGACGCCCGCCTCGCCGTCGTCCCCGGCGCCTCCCACCTGGTGCCGGTGGAGCAGCCCGCCGCCGTCACCGACCTGCTGCTGCGGCACTTCTCCACCGCCTGGCAGCCCGCGTTCGACACCACCAGCGGGCAGCTGACGGTCGTCGCGCCCCCGGCCAGGCCGGTCCCGGCCGTGCCCGTGCAGGCCGCGCCCATCGCCGAGATCGCCCCCGCCGTGACGGAGCCCCCGGCGGGACGGCCGGACGCGTACGACACGGGCATCAAGGTGCGCCGCGAGGTGCTCGGCGACGCGCACGTCGACCGGGCGCTGGACGAGGCCGACGAGTTCTCCGGCGACTTCCAGGACTTCGTCACCCGCTACACCTGGGGCGAGATCTGGGACCGACCCGGCCTCGACCGGCGCACCCGCAGCTGCGTCACCCTCACCGCGCTGGTCGCGGGCGGGCACCTGGAGGAACTGGCCGCCCACACCCGCGCCGCGCTGCGCAACGGCCTCACCCCGGCCGAGATCAAAGAGGTGCTGCTGCAGGCCGCGGTGTACTGCGGGGTGCCCGCGGCGAACCGCGCCTTCAAGGTGGCGCAGCAGGTCGTCCGCGAGGAGACGACCCCGGCCGGCTGACGGTCGGCCGGGTGGCCGGAGCACCACCGTCGTGCGGTGACGCCGTCCCGCGCCGAGGGGCAGGATGGGACCATGAGGTTCACGAAGAAGTCGCACTCCTGCGTCCGCCTGGAGAAGGACGGCCGGACGCTCGTCGTCGATCCCGGAGGCTTCAGCGAGGAGGACGCCGCGGCCGGCGCCGACGCGATCCTCCTCACGCACGAGCATCCCGACCACTTCGACGAGGGGCGGGTGCGCGCCGCGCTGGAGGCCGACCCGGGCGCGGAGGTCTGGACGCTGAGGTCCGTCGCCGACCAGATCTCCGCCGCCTTCCCGGGCCGCGTGCACACCGTCGGCCACGGTGACACCTTCACCGCGGCCGGCTTCGACGTCGAGGTCCACGGCGAGCTGCACGCGGTGATCCACCCGGACATCCCGCGCATCACCAACGTCGGCTACCTGATCGACGGCGGCAGGGTCTTCCACCCCGGGGACGCCCTCACCGTGCCCGGCCGGCCGGTCGAGACGCTGATGCTCCCGGTGCACGCACCGTGGAACAAGATCGCCGAGGTCATCGACTACGTGCGCGAGGTGAAGCCGCAGCGCGCCTACGACATCCACGACGCCCTGCTCACCGAGCCGGCCCGCCCGATCTACGACCGCCAGATCGGCGCCCTGGGCGGTGCGGAACACCTGCGGCTGGCGCCGGGCGCGTCGGCGGAGGTCTGAGCCGCCCGCAGGCCCGCGTACCGGGCGGGCGGCACCGTTGTCGGACCCGCCCGGTAGGTTGTGGGACATGCGCATCGCCACCTGGAACGTGAACTCGATCACCGCCCGTCTGCCGAGGCTGCTGGCCTGGCTGGAGAGCACCGGTACGGACGTGCTGTGCCTCCAGGAGGCCAAGGTCGCCGAGGACCAGTTCCCGTTCGATCCGCTGCGCGAGCTGGGCTACGAGGCCGCGGTGCACGCCACCGGCCGGTGGAACGGCGTGGCGGTGCTCTCCCGCGTGGGCCTGGAGGACGTGGTCAAGGGCCTGCCGGGCGATCCGGGCTACGACGGCGTGCAGGAGCCGCGCGCCCTCTCCGCGACCTGCGGCCCGGTCCGCGTGTGGTCGGTGTACGTGCCCAACGGGCGCGAGGTGGGCCACCCCCACTACGCCTACAAGCTCCAGTGGTTCGAGGCGCTGAAGGCGGCCGTGGCGGGCGACGCGGCGGGCGGCCGCCCGTTCGCGATCCTCGGCGACTACAACGTGGCGCCGACGGACGACGATGTCTACGACGTGGCCGCCTTCCAGGGCAGCACGCACGTCACCCCCGCCGAGCGCGCCGCCCTGGCCGACCTGCGCGAGGCCGGCCTCACGGACGTGGTGCCGCGGCCCCTGAAGTACGACCACCCGTACACGTACTGGGACTACCGCCAGCTCTGCTTCCCCAAGAACCGCGGCATGCGCATCGACCTGGTCTACGGCAACGAGCCGTTCGCGAAGGCCGTCACCGACGCCTACGTGGACCGCGAGGAGCGCAAGGGGAAGGGCGCCTCGGACCACGCCCCGGTCGTGGTCGACCTGGACGTCTAGGAGCTGCCCGGCGGATCGAGCCAAAGGAGTCCGGTGGCACCCCGGACAGCCCTTGGGGGCGCGCGGCGCGCGACGGACCCGCACGGCGGTCACGGCGCCGCCGTGCGCACCGGTGCGCGACGGCCGTCCGAGTGACACCCTGGGGGCATGAACATCCCCTTCCTGGGCAACAGGCGCAAGAAGCGCCGAGGCGGTTCCGGTGTCGCGGTGTTCCCCGGGGGCGCGGACGGCGGCGAGGGCATCGCCGCCCTGCTCGCCGAATGCGAACTCCTGCGCTCCCAGGCGGCCCAGGAGGACGTCCGGCTCGACGACTCCGCGGCCTCGCTGGAGGAGCTGGACCAGCTCGTGCCTCGCTGGCGCGACGACGAGGAGACCCTGCCCTGGCTCGGCAACGACGCCGGTCTCTACCTCGGCACGGTCATCGTCCGTACGGTTCCCGGCGCGTCCTGGGAGATCCTGCCCGACGGCCGGCCCGTCGTCCGGCTGACGTCCGGCCGCGAGGTCGACGTCGTGGCCGCCGGACAGGACTGGGCCGCCAGCGGTGCTCCCGAACTCTCCCAGCTGTACGCGGAGGTGGCGGAGTCCTGACGCGGCGCCAGGCGCTCCGTACTGACGCCGGGCTCCGCGGCAGGCCGCGGCCCCGGCCGCTTCGACGCGTCGGCCGCCTGGCCTGATACCACGTCAACGGCCTTCGCCGCGCGATGCCCCGGGCCCGTGGATGCCGGCGGCGGGCCTGGACTACGATGTGCCGTTCATCCTCGTGGTGACACCTCCGCCCGGCCGCCCGGCCGCGGAGGAACCGGGAACGCTGCTGCGGGAAGGAGGGGATCCTCCGACGGTCCCCGGACCGTAGGGGCAGCGGTTCACCAGGGCCAGGCCCGCCCGGCGGCAGCCGGAGATCACTGCTCGCGCAGGGGGGCGGACACGCACTGATTGTCCGCAGGCGAGGGGAAGGTCAGCTGCGCGCCGGTCGGGTTGCGCCCGGCGCGGGGAGCGGCCGGCCAGGGGCCGGCTCATTGACTCGGCTCCGCGCCGTCGTGCCGGGCCACCGGCGCGCACCGGCACCCCGCCTCAGCTGTTCGTGGCCCGGTGCGAGGTAGGTGTCCGCTCCGGCACCGGCAGGGGCGCCCGCGCCGCCCGGGTCACGTCCCCGACGAGCTCGACCACGTCCGGGCCGTACGCCTGGGAGTTGACCACCCGCAGCAGCAGCACGAACGAGTCGGTGCCGTACTTGCGGGCCAGCCGCTCGTGATGGCGGGCGAGATAGCGGGTCGCGGCCTGGTTGGTGATGGCGCGCTGGCCGCAGAAGAGGAACACCGGTCGCGCCGCGCGGCTCTCCCCGGCGACGAGCCGGGCCAGGACGACGTACTCGCTGCGGCCCTGCTCCATCCGGTAGTGCTCGCCGCCGATCTGGTAGGCGCCGCGGTCCGGCCCCGGCTCGGCCTCGACGTTCACCCGGACGCCGGGCAGCAGGGAGTGAAGGTGCGCGGCCATTCGGCGGTTCGAGGCGGGCCCGCCCAGGCAGAACTCGGTGCGCTCCCCGAACCCCTGCTGCGCCGCGTCGTGCGCGACGACCTGGGCGTGGGCGTTGCAGTCCTTGATGAGCGCCGACAGCTCCAGCAGGGCGAACACGTCGTGGCGCGTGACCGTCAACTCCGGGCCGCCCGCGTCCCGGTTGACCACCAGCAGCGACTCGGAGTTGTCCGGCAGCCCGAAGAAGGCCTGCTTGCGGCGGAGCCTGCGCCGCCACAGCGTGGTGCGGGCGAGCCAGCCCAGCGCGGCGCTCACGCCGGCCGCTATCACACCCAGGACGATGTTGCGCACGTCGTCAGTCATGGCCGCGCATGCTAGCGGGTCCCACGCTGCGCCGTTCGATACGCTCCTGACGGGGCCATGGCAATCGATTAGGCTGCCGGGACGGTCCTGGCCAGTGAGCCCGCGGGGGCGCCGAAGCCGAGGGACCGAGCGCGCGCAGGCCCGACGGGCCGGGCACGGGCGTTCGGCACCGGCTGCGCGGCCCCGCCGGCGAACCGAGCCACGCAAGCAGCCTGGAGGTGCGGATGCGTCGCCCTGTCCCACGGAGTCTGGCGGTCCTGGCGGTCTCGGCCGCCGTGGTGTCGGTCGGAGCGGCGGCTCCACCCACCCCGCAGTCCGCACCGCCCGCCAAGGTCCCGGTCGCCGTCGGCTGGGGCGGCGCGGTCGCCAGCGTCGACCCGGACGCCTCGGCCGCCGGCATCGAGGTACTGCGCCAGGGCGGCAACGCCGTCGACGCGGCCGTCGCCACCGCGGCGGCGCTCGGCGTCACCGAGCCCTACTCCGCCGGCATCGGCGGAGGCGGCTACTTCGTCTACTACGACGCCCGTACGCGCACGGTGCACACCATCGACGGCCGCGAGACGGCACCGCTGACCGCCGACGCGCGGCTGTTCACGGAGAACGGCAAGCCGCTCGCGTTCGCCGACGCCGTCAGCAGCGGTCTGAGCGTCGGCACCCCCGGCACGCCCGCCACCTGGCAGACGGCACTGGACGAGTGGGGCTCCAAGCGGCTCGGCACGGTCCTGAAGCCGGCCGAACGCCTCGCCCGGAACGGCTTCACGGTCGACGAGACGTTCCGCTCGCAGACCGCCTCCAACGAGACGCGGTTCCGGTACTTCCCCGACACGGCCGGGCTGTTCCTGCCCGGCGGGCGGCTCCCCGTGGTCGGCTCCACGTTCAAGAACCCCGACCTCGCCCGCACCTACGCCGAGCTGGCCCGAAAGGGCGTCGGCGCGATCTACCACGGCGACCTCGGCCGGGACATCGTCAACACGGTCAACCACCCGCCGGTCGACCCGGCTTCGGGGTGGAAGGCCCGGCCGGGCGAGCTGTCCGTCCGCGACCTCGCCGCCTACCGCGCCAAGTACCGGGCGCCCACGCGGACCTCCTACCGCGGCCTGAACGTCTACTCCATCGCGCCCTCCTCCTCCGGCGGCACGACCGTCGGCGAGGCGCTCAACATCCTGGAGCGGACGAACCTGTCGAAGGCCGGCGAGGCCCAGTACCTGCACCGCTTCATCGAGGCCAGCCGCATCGCCTTCGCGGACCGCGGACGCTGGGTCGGCGACCCCGCCTTCGAGAACGTGCCGACGAAGGAGCTGCTGTCCCAGCGGTTCGCCGACTCGCGCGCCTGCCTCATCAAGGACGACGCGGTCCTCACCAGCCCCGTCGCCCCCGGTGACCCGCGCCACCCGGCCGCCTGCGCCGCCGGCGGCACGGCCGCCCCGACCACGTACGAGGGCGAGAACACCACGCACCTCACGGTCGCCGACCGGTGGGGCAACGTCGTCTCCTACACCCTCACCATCGAGCAGACCGGCGGCAGCGGCATCACCGTGCCCGGCCGCGGATTCCTGCTGAACAACGAGCTGACGGACTTCTCCTTCGCCCCGGCCAGCCCGGCCGTGCACGACCCGAACCTGCCGGGCCCGGGCAAGCGGCCGCGCTCGTCGATTTCGCCGACGATCGTGCTCGACGCGCACAACCGTCCGGTGGTGGCGCTCGGTTCACCCGGCGGCGCGACCATCATCACCACCGTCCTGCAGGCCTTGACCGGCTTCCTCGACCGGGGCCTGCCGCTGGTCGACGCGATCGCCGCGCCCCGCGCCAGCCAGCGCAACGCGGCCCAGACGGAACTCGAACCGGCGCTGTACGACAGCGGCCTGAGGAAGCAGCTGGAGGCGATCGGGCACTCCTTCAAGCTCAACCCGGAGATCGGCGCCGCCACCGGCGTGCAGCGCCTGCCCGACGGCAGGTGGCTGGCCGCCGCCGAGAAGGCACGGCGCGGCGGCGGTTCGGCGATGGTGGTACGCGCGACGCGGTAGCGGTCACCCGCGGATCACCCAGCGGGTGACCCCAGCGGATCGGCGGCGGCCGTTTGCGGCCGCCGCCGGCTTCTGCCGCGGGACCGGCGCAAGGGTTCATCGCCTTTGACGCCGAGGCGGTCATCATCGCGGAGCGCGACGGCCGGATGGTTGGCACGGGGCTCAGTCCGGCGTGAGGGGTGGGCTCGCATGTTGGGGTCGAGTGCGTGCCAACGGCATCGGCCGGCCCTTGCCGCGGCCCGCGGGACCTTGATCTGCCGGCCGGTGGGCTTCGATCGCTGATCCGCTGGTCCGTCGAAAGATGGGCCGGTCCGCTGGTTCGGTGAGCCGTCTGCCGTCTGCCGTCTGCCGTCTGCCGTCTGCCGTCTGCCGGCCGTCGTCAGTGGCTCGACGCCGAGGACACCGCTGCCCGGGCCGTGCGCTCCACGAGGGCTTTGCCGTCCTCCATGGACGCGTTGCCGTCCGAGAGGACCGCGACCAGGTAGCGGTGTCCGCCCGCCGTGACCTGGCCCACGCTGTTGACGTCCCACAGGTCGGTCGTGCTGCGCTGCAGCCATCCGTTCTTCAGCGCCCAACCGGAGTCCGCGGCAGCCGAGACGCCCCAGGACTGGTCGCTCGCGATGCGGGTCATCAGCGTCCGGACATAGGCCCGGGACGTCTCGTTCAGCGCGGTGGAGCCGGTGGTCGCCGCCGGACCGGTCCCGAAGACCGCGCGGAGCAGCCGGATCTGGTCGCTCGCCGTCGTCTGCGTGAGCCCCCACTTCGGACCCGGGCCGCCGTTCGTCGAGGTCAGCCCCAGCCGCTCGTTCGCCTTCTTCAGCCCCGGCGCCTGCCCGATCTGCCGCCACAGCGCGTTCGCCGACGCGTTGTCGCTGCGCTCGATCATGGCCTCGGCACGGGTGCGCTCCTGCGCGGTGAGGTCCCGTCCGGCGTCCTGTGCCTGCAGCAGCACGGCCGCCAGGATGTCGACCTTGACGATGCTCGCGGTGTCGTACGGGGTGTCCTCACCGCGCACCGTGGGCTGCCGGTCCGACCCGTCGAGGTCGAACACCGCGGCCGTCACCCGTGCCTCGTGCTGCGGCTGTGCCGCCGTCGGGGAGGCGGCCGGAGTCCCGGCCTTCGCAGGCGGAACGGCCGCGGCGTCGGCGGGACCGGCGCCGAGCGCGCTGCCGGAGAGGACGGCCGCCACCGACGCCAGGAGCACACCGGCGCGAGCGGCGGTGCGCTGTTCCCGGCGCCGTCCCGCGGTCTTCGGGCGCGGCAGGAGGAGTGATCGGTACGGCATGGTCGAGCAGGCCTCAGCAGTTCCTGGGGGAGGGGTGCACAGACCTGCAAAAGTAAGCAAACCGGCCGATGTGTGAAGTGACCGGCGCCACTGCGGCGGGCTTTCCGGCCCGATTGTGGGCAGGGCCACAGGGCGGCAGGTGACCGCGGCCACATGGACGCGGCGGGCTGACGCCCGGTCCGGTCGGACGCGCGCTGTCGTTCAGGGGGCGGGGGACCCGGCCGCGGGGACCGTCCGGGGCCGTTCGCGGCGCGTGCCGGGACCCGGGCGCTCGCGCACCCGCCGCCTGATCCGCGGCCTGCGGCTGCAATGTGCCGGTGCCGGTGCCGGTGCCGATGCCGATGCTGATAGCGGTGCCAGTGCCGGAGCCGGTGCCCCCCGGGGGCTCGCGCCCCCGGCCAGGTGGCCGTGGGTGGCTCGCGCCCCCCGGCGAGGTGTTCGCGCGGCCGGGTAAGCCTGAGGGGTCCGGCCACAGCGGCCGAACCCCTCGGCCGTACTCGCTCAGGTCCCGGATCGTCCGCCCCCGGCGGAGGCGGTTCCCCACCCCCGGCGGACGCGGCAGCCCGAGGAACGCGGCAGACCGGGCCGGCTCCCGCAGAGCGCGACGGCGGCCGTCGGGCGCCGCGCCGACGACCCCTGCCGCGCGGCAGCGTCCGCCAGCGGGCCGTCAGGAGAGGCCGGCGGGCGCCGGCTCCTCGGTGCGGAACGTGAGCCGGTCGTCGTCGACATCGACGGTGACCCGGCTGCCCTCGGTGACGCTGCCGTCGAGGAGCAGCCGCGACAGGCTGTTGTCGACCTCCCGCTGAATGGTGCGGCGCAGCGGGCGGGCGCCGTACTCGGGCTGGTAGCCGCGCTGGGCGAGCCAGTCGACGGCCGCGTCGGTGAACTCGACGGTGACGCCCTGCGCGTGCAGCAGGCGGCGGGTCTTCTCCAGCAGCAGGTCGGTGATCTCCCGGAGCTGTTCGGCGGTCAGCTGGCGGAAGACGACGATCTCGTCGATGCGGTTGAGGAACTCCGGCCGGAAGTGCTCGCGCAGCGGCCGCAGGATCTGCTCGCGCCGCGCCTCCTCGTCCGACTCCGCGCCGCCCGGGCCGAAGCCGATGCCGGCGCCGCGCCGCGTGATGGCCTCGGAGCCCAGGTTGCTGGTCATGACGATCACCGTGTTGGTGAAGTCCACCGTGCGGCCCTGGGAGTCGGTGAGCCGTCCGTCGTCGAGGACCTGGAGCAGGATGTTGAACACGTCCGGGTGCGCCTTCTCCACCTCGTCGAGGAGCAGCAGCGAGTACGGGTGCCTGCGCACCACCTCGGTGAGCTGCCCGGCCTCCTCGTGGCCGACGTACCCGGGCGGGGCGCCGACCAGGCGGCTGACGGTGTGCCGCTCCTGGTACTCGCTCATGTCGAGGCGCACCATGCGGTCCTCGCTGCCGAACAGCGCGTCGGCGAGCGTCCGGGCCAGCTCGGTCTTGCCGACGCCGGTCGGGCCGAGGAACAGGAAGCTGCCGATGGGCCGGTCCGGGCTGGCGAGTCCGGCGCGGGAGCGCAGCACCGCCTCGGCGACGGCGGTGACCGCCTCCTCCTGCCCGATGACCCGCCGGTGCAGATGCTCCGCCAGGCCGAGCAGGCGCTCCTTCTCCTCCTGGGTGAGGCTGCTGACGGGGATGCCGGTCAGGCGCGAGACCACCTCGGCGATGGCCTCGGCGGTGACCTCCAGGTTCTGCCCCTCGTCGGCCTCCCCGCCGTGGCTGGAGGCGGCGATCTGCTGCTTCAGCTCGGTGATGCGGTCCCGCAGCTGCGTGGCCGTCTCGTACTGCTCGTCCGTGACCGCCTGGTCCTTGTCGAGGGTGAGCCGTTCGACCTCGCGCTCCATGGCCCGTACGTCCGTGCCCTTGGTCCGCGCCCGCAGACGCACCCGGGCGCCGGCCTGGTCGATCAGGTCGATCGCCTTGTCCGGCAGGCGGCGGTCGGTCAGGTACCGGTCGGACAGCTCCACGGCGGCGATCAGCGCCTCGTCGGTGTAGCGCACCTGGTGGTGGGCCTCGTAGCGGTCGCGCAGCCCGCGCAGGATCTCCAGCGCGTCCGCGACGGACGGCTCGGGCACCAGGATCGGCTGGAACCGGCGGGCCAGCGCCGCGTCCTTCTCGATCCTGCGGTACTCCTCCAGGGTGGTCGCGCCGACGATGTGCAGCTCGCCGCGCGCCAGGGCGGGCTTGAGGATGTTGCCCGCGTCCATGGCGCCGCCCTCGGCGCCCGAGCCGGCGCCGACGACGGTGTGCAGCTCGTCGATGAAGACGATCAGACGGTCGGAGTTGGTCCGGATCTCGGTGACGATGTTGTTCAGCCGCTCCTCGAAGTCGCCCCGGTAGCGGGTGCCCGCGACCACGCCCGGCAGGTCCAGGGCCACCACGCGGCGGTCGCTGAGGATGTCGGGCACGTCGCCGTCGGCGATCCGCTGCGCGAGCCCCTCCACGATGGCGGTCTTGCCGACGCCCGCGTCACCGATCAGGACCGGGTTGTTCTTCCCGCGGCGGGAGAGCACCTCGATGGTCTGCTCGATCTCCTCGTCGCGACCGATCACCGGGTCGATGCGGCCCTCGCGGGCCAGGTCGGTGAGGTCGCGGCCGTACTTGTCGAGGGTGGGCGTGGTGGTGGTCCGCTTGCGTTCGGGGGCGGGGAGTTGCCGCGCCGCCTCCGGCGCCTCGGGCGGCAGGCCGCCGCCGGCGGCGGACCGTGCCGCGTTCAGAATGTGCCCGGCGGCGGAGTCGGGGTTGGCGGCCAGCGCGCTCAGCACGTGCTCGGGCCCGATGTACCCGGCGCCGCTGGCGCGGGCCATGTCGTGCGCGTCGAGCAGCGCGCGCTTGACGGCCGGGGTGAGCGAGAGGGAGGTCGGGGGCGGGGTCTCGCCCGGCGGGTGCTGGACGGGGCCCGACCGCCGGTCGATCTCCGTCGCCAGTGAGTCCGGGTCGGCGCCGGACCGGCTGAGCAGGCTCCGGGTGGGTTCGGCGGTGAGCGCGGCCCGCAGCAGGTGCTCGGTGTCCAGGTCCCGGCTGCCGTGCTCGGCGGCGTACTGAGCCGCACCCTGGACCATCTCGCGGGCGGGCTGACTGAGCAGGCGCCCGATGTCGATCTGCCGGGGGCCGGGGCGCGGTCCGCCGAAGAAGCGGGCGAGGAATTCGCCGAAGGGGTCGCCCTCCGGACCGATGAAACCGCTGGTCATCGCTTTCCGCTCCTTCGCTGACGACGTGCCGGGGCCGGGTAACCCGGCGAAGGGCGTTCATGCCACGATGGCACGTTCTTCTGCGGCGGGCATGTCCGGGACGGACGCCGCGCGAGGTCCGTCGGCCCGCGCCGGCCGGGTCCTGCGGAGGCGGTCGTCCGCGCGGTGCCCGGCCCTCGTCCCCGGTCGCCCGTCCCGTCCCGGGGGCAGGACGGGCGGCACGCGGGGGCCTGTGCGCCCGGGCGAGTGCGTCCACCTTCCCGCCGACCCGCCGAGCAGGGTCGCCGCGCGCGTCAGCACGTCCGCCGCGTACGGCGAGTGGTTCAGTCCGTGGCGGGGACGCTCACCGCGTGGTGAGGACGCGAGGGCCCGCCGCCGTGATCGCGACCGTGTGCTCGACGTGGGCCGCTCGGGAGCCGTCGTCCGTGCGCAGGGTCCAGCCGTCCAGGTCCGCGTGGTAGCCGTCCGTACCGCCCCCGATCACCATCGGCTCGATCGCCAGGACCATGCCGTGACGCAGGGGGAGACCGGCGCGTCCGCCCGTGGGTCCCGCGCCCGGCGACGCGGGCGGTGCGGGTTCCCGGGCGGTGCGGGCTCGTGCCCGGCGACGCGGGCGGTGCCGGTTCGCGCGCGACGGCCCGGGCGGTGCCGGTCGGCGTGCGGCGACGCGGGCGGTGCGGGTTCCCGGGCGGTGCGGGCTCGTGCCCGGCGACGCGGGCGGTGCCGGTCGGCGTGCGGCGACGCGGGCGGTGCGGGTTCCCGGGCGGTGCGGGCTCGCGCCCGGCGACGCGGGCGGTGCCGGGGGCCGGTCGGCCGGTGCGAGGTCACGGTGAGGTCGTCGTGCCGGAGCGTGTGGGACCGCCCGGCCGGGGCACCGTCGGCGCGGACGGTGCCGAGCGCGGGGCGCCCCGGCCGGCCTCCGGGCGCAGGTCCGTGGGGCGGCTCGCCGCCCAGGCCGCCAGACCGGGGTTGTCCAGCCCGCCGACCCACAGGTCGGCGAGGGCGGCGGCCTCGGGTCCGGGCCGCGGACCCACCCCGACGACCCGCAGTCCCGCGCCGGCGGCGGCTCTCAGCCCGTTGACCGAGTCCTCCACGGCCAGTGCGTCGCCGGGCTTCACGCCGAGGCGCCGCACGGCCTCCGCGTAGGTGTCGGGGTGCGGCTTGGGGCGGACCGGCCCGCCGGGCACGACGAGGTGCCGGAAGTGGTGCCGCAGGCCCACGGACTCCAGGCAGAACTCCACCACGTCCGCGGGGCAGTTGCTGGCCACGGCCAGCGGCGCGACCCGGCTGAGCTCCGCCACCAGGTCCCGCGCGCCGCGCATGGCCACGGGACGGCGGGCGGCGAGGGCGCGGAAGGTCTCCAGGAGGTGCCGTGTCATCTCCTCGGCGCCGTCCGGACGACCGGCGAGCCGGGCCATCAGGGCGCCGCACTCCGTGTAGTGCAGGCCCTTCGCGTGCTCGGCGAACTCCTCGTCGGGAGCGCAGCCGGCGTCGCGCAGGACGATGAAACGGGCTTCCTGCCAGTGCTGTTCGGAGTCCACGAGCGTGCCGTCGCAGTCGAAGACGACGCCTTCCGGCGTCCAGTCGAGGTCGAACATGTGATGTGTCGTCATGAGCTGTTGCCGTTCTGGGGCAGGACGGAACTGCCGGAAGGCGGCACGATCCGCCGGTCAGGAGCGTCGGTGCGCCTGCGAAAAAAGCCTTCACTCGCCGATCGCTTGAATTCGCAGGCGGTCAAGGCCGGTTGACGAATGCGGCGGCCACGCGCAGTGGACTGCGGTGGTCCCGCCGCCATTCGGAACCGGAAACGTAATGAACGTTACGCTCCCTTTCGGGCGTCGTGAATGTTTGCCACCGCAATACGCACGTGTGGGTGACGTTTCACGGGTAGCGCAGAACCCCTTCGGCCGTCGTTCCGCCGTCCTGCCGGAATGCGAAAACGCCGGTGCGGTCCCGGACGGAACAGTGAACGACGGCGGGTGGCGTGTGTTCCGTGAATCTCAGGGCCGACAGGCGGCAGGAGACCGGCCGGACCAGACGTCCTCCGCTGCGCAGCGCGATTGCCTGCCGTGCCGCCTCCAGCAGGGCCATGCCCGGAACGTGGTCCGTGCCGTGGTCGAAGAGGAAGGGGTGGCGGGGGTCGGCGGGGGCGACCAGCAGGTCGTCGCCCGCCACGGTCACGACGAGGTCCGCCTCCGACGCGAGCCCCAGGAGCGCGGGTTCCGGCCGCGCGCCGGCAGCGGCCGGCGCGGGCCCGGCGGCGGCCGGCACGGACGCGGTGGCCGCCGACCGGACCTCCTCGTACCGTGCGGCGTCCAGGAAGCGCGCCCCGCCCGACGCTCGCGCGAAGGTCGTCCTGCCGGTGAGGAAGGCGGCCCGCAGGCGCAGCCCGGTCACCGGACCCCCGTTCCGGCCGGTGCGCAGGTCGCCGACGGACACCAGGCAGGTGATCTCGCCGGCGCCGTGCGGCGCCCGGGGCTCGGCGCCGGGGTCGAGGGTGAAGGACAGGTCGCTGATCAGGAAGCGGGCCGTGCCCGGTACGCCGAGGTGGCGCAGCGGGATGTAGATGCCGAGCTGCCGCAGGGTCTCCGCGATCATCCAGGGGCTGTGCCGTTCGTCGCGCCCGCGGGGGAACGTGGGATGCGAGCGCGTCCACGCGGCGGCGGCGCAGAACGCGAGCGGGCCGTACCGGCGGACGTCGGTCAGCAGGACCTCGGCCACCGAGACCCGGTGCACCAGTTCGCGCTCCACCGTCCTGGAGCGGCTCAGCGACGAAAGGAGGGCGTCGTCCACACCGCGGCCGAATCGGGGTAACGAGGTGTTCGAGTCCCGCGTGCGCTGCCCGGAGTCCATGGAAAAAGGCTAATAAGACTATTGCGGGTCTCGCATGCGCGGTCCTCCCGGTCGCGCGGCAAAGGCCGCTACATTCCTCCTTTGCGACCACCTAGGGACAAGGACGAACGCGTGCAGGAACGTGCGGAGGAAACCCGCAGGGCCGTTTTGCAGGCGGCAGCTCATCTGTTCTACGAACGGGGATATGGGGCCACCAGTATCGCGGACATCAGCGAACGGTCCGGCCGCACCAGTGGCGCCGTCTACTTCCACTACACCAGCAAGGAACAGCTCGCCCTCGCCGTGGTGAACGCCCATTTCGCGGCCTGGCCCGCCCTGGTCGAGCAGCACGAGGCGACGGCCGCGCCGGCCCTGGAGAAACTGGTGCGGCTGAGCTTCGCCGTCGCCCGCGCGTTCCGCGACGACGTCCTCGTCCGCGCGGGCGCGCGGCTGTGGTCCGAGCGGCGCGCCATCGACGTGGACATGCCTCCGCCGTTCGTGGACTGGATCGCCACGGTCCAACGCATGCTCGCCCAGGCGGGCACCGAAGGGGACCTCGCCGCCTCGGCGGACCCGGGTCGCGACGCCGCCACCGTGGTGGCCGCCTTCTTCGGGCTGCACACGCTCTCCGACGTCCTCGACGGCCGCCTGCTGATCGAGGACCGCCTGACCCACCTGTGGCTGCTGCTGCTCCCCGCCCTCCAGGCCGACCCGGCGCCCCAGGCCCTCCTGGCCCGGGCGGTCGCCCCGCTGCCGGCCCCGTCCTGACGGCTGGGGCGTCCGCGCACTGCCGCGGACGCGCCGGCGCGCCCCGGACGGCCCCGTCCACCGGCCCGCCGCTCACCCACCGGAGTGCGAAACGAGATCGACTCGGCGCTTCGCTGACGATGGTCTTGGCAAGGCCGTCACGGAGGCTTACGTTCGACCCTCTACGGCCTGCTCTACGGGTGTAGAGGCTCTGACGTCCCGTCGAAGGAGCAGCTCATGGCCAGCATCGTCCGCGCTGCCCTGGTCCAGGCCACCTGGACCGGCGACACCGCGTCCATGATCGCCAAGCACGAGGAGCACGCCCGTGAGGCGGCCCGGCAGGGCGCGCGGATCATCGGGTTCCAGGAGGTCTTCAACGCCCCCTACTTCTGCCAGGTCCAGGAACCGGAGCACTACCGCTGGGCCGAGCCGGTCCCCGACGGGCCGACGGTGCGCCGCATGCGGGACCTCGCCCGCGAGACCGGCATGGTGGTCGTCGCCCCGGTCTTCGAGGTCGAACAGCCGGGCTTCCACTACAACACCGCCGCCGTGATCGACGCCGACGGCTCCTACCTCGGCAAGTACCGCAAGCACCACATCCCGCAGGTGAGGGGCTTCTGGGAGAAGTACTACTTCAGGCCCGGCAACCTCGGCTGGCCCGTCTTCGACACCGCCGTCGGCCGGGTCGGCGTGTACATCTGCTACGACCGGCACTTCCCGGAGGGCTGGCGCCAGCTCGGCCTGAACGGCGCGCAGCTCGTCTACAACCCGTCCGCCACCCACCGCGGCCTGTCCGCGCACCTGTGGCGGCTGGAACAGCCCGCCGCCGCCGTCGCCAACGAGTACTTCGTCGCCGCGATCAACCGCGTCGGCCAGGAACTCTACGGCGACAACGACTTCTACGGCACGAGCTACTTCGTCGACCCGCGCGGGCAGTTCGTCGGGGACGTCGCCGGCGACACCAAGGAGGAACTCGTCGTCCGCGACCTCGACTTCGACCTGATCGACCAGGTGCGGCAGCAGTGGGCCTTCTACCGCGACCGCCGCCCCGACGCCTACGAAGGGCTGGTGCAGCCATGAGCGACCTGTACGCCCGCCACCGGGCCGTCCTGCCCGACTGGCTCGCCCTCTACTACGACGACCCGCTGGAGATCACCCACGGCGAGGGCCGGTACGTCTGGGACGCCGACGGCCGACGCTACCTGGACTTCTTCGGCGGCATCCTGACGACGATGACCGCGCACGCCCTGCCCGAGGTGACCAAGGCGGTGAGCGAGCAGGTGGGGCGGATCATCCACTCCTCCACGCTCTACCTCAACCGGCCGATGGTCGAACTCGCCGAGCGCGTCGCCCAGCTCAGCGGCATCCCGGACGCCCGCGTCTTCTTCACCACCTCGGGCACCGAGGCCAACGACACCGCGCTGCTGCTCGCCACGACGTACCGGCGCAGCAACACGGTCCTGGCCATGCGCAACAGCTACCACGGCCGTTCCTTCAGCGCCGTCGGCGTCACCGGCAACCGCGGCTGGTCCCCGACCTCGCTGTCCCCGCTGCAGACGCTGTACGTCCACGGCGGCGTGCGCACCCGCGGCCCGTTCGCGCACCTCGGCGACGACGAGTTCATCGCGGCCTGCGTCGACGACCTCAAGGACCTGCTCGGCCACACCCGGGCGCCCGCCGCGCTGATCGCCGAGCCCGTCCAGGGCGTCGGCGGCTTCACCTCACCGCCCGACGGCCTGTACGCGGCCTTCCGGGAGGTGCTGCGGGAGCACGGCGTCCTGTGGATCGCCGACGAGGTCCAGACCGGCTGGGGCCGTACCGGCGACCACTTCTGGGGCTGGCAGGCGCACGGCCGCAGCGGCCCGCCCGACATGCTCACCTTCGCCAAGGGCATCGGCAACGGCATGTCCATCGGCGGCGTCGTCGCCCGGGCCGACATCATGAACTGCCTGGACGCCAACAGCATCTCCACGTTCGGCGGCACCCAGATCACCATGGCGGCCGGCCTCGCCAACCTCACCTACCTCCTGGAGCACGACCTCCAGGGCAACGCCCGCCGCGTCGGCGGCCTGCTCATCGAGCGGCTGCGGTCCGTCGCCGCACAGCTGCCCGGCGTGCGGGAGGTCCGCGGACGCGGACTGATGATCGGCGTCGAACTGGTCGAACCGGGCACCGACGAGGCCGATCCGCGGGCGGCCGCGACGGTGCTGGAGGCCGCCCGCGACGGCGGGCTGCTCATCGGCAAGGGCGGCGGCCACCACACCAGCGCCCTGCGCGTCGCACCGCCGCTCAGCCTCACCGTCGCGGAGGCCGAGGAAGGCGCCGCGATCCTCGAACGCGCGCTGCGCAGCGCCTGGTAGCAGCACCGGCCCGAGCAAGGGAACACCGCCATGGCCACCGCCTCGGAGCCACGGAAACCGCTGTCCCCCGCCCGGCCCGCCGAGCGGCCCGGGCCCGGCCCGCCGCAGCCGCCCCGGGGGCCCGCCCGGCCACCGGAGCCCGCCTCCGGCCGGGCGGCCCAGACCCCCGCGGAACCGCCGGGGCCGGTGCTGTCCGTGCGGCAGGTCCTCACCCTGGAGCGGGTGCGCGCCGGCGAACCCGAGGTGGTCGCCGGCGCGAGCCGGCTCGACCGGCCCGTGCGCTGGGTGCACGTCGCCGAGGCCGCCGACGTCGGCGTGATGCTCAGCGGCGGCGAGATGGTGCTCACCACCGGCGTGCTCCTCGCCGGCGACGAGGACAAGCAGACCGAGTACATCCGCTCCCTGCACCGCGCGGAGGCCGCCGCCGTCGTCCTCGGACTCGGCCGCGCCTTCCCCGCCGCGCCCGACGCGATGCGCCGCGCCGCCGAGCGCTGTGGGCTGCCCCTGGTCGTCCTGCACCGCCCCTTCCCCTTCGCCCAGCTGACCGAGGAGGTCCAGTCCCGCCTGGTGCGGCGCAACTTCGCCGCCGTCAGCCTGTCCGAGGAGGTCCGCACGGCGCTCACCGGACTCATCACCGCGGGCGCTCCCCTGCAGCGCCTGCTCGACGAGGTGGCCCGGCGCAGCGCCTGCCCCGTCGTCCTCACCAACCTCGCCCACCGCGTCCTCGCCACGGCGGGGGAGCGGTCCGCGGTGGACGACGTGCTGCGCGACTGGGAGCGCATCGCCCGGCAGGCATGGGGGCACCACCCAGGCCTTTCAGGCACTGGGGGAGGCAGCGAGGGCGCCGGCTGGATCCGCGCCGAGCTGGGCGGGCGCGGGGAGCGGTGGGGCCGGATCGTGCTGTGCGGGCACCGCGGCGACACCGCCACCGGGCGGCTGCTCGTGGACCGCGCCGCCGAGGCCGTCGTCCTGCACCGGATGCTCGGCGGACCCGCCGCGACCTGGGAGGAGCAGTCCGCGCGCGGCCTGCTGACCGACCTGGAGAGCGGCGTCGTCCCGGCCCGGCAGCTGCTGCCCCGGGCCCGCGCCGCCGGACTCCCCGTCAACCGGCGGACGTTCGTGCCGCTGGCCGTCCGCGACGGCGGCCCCGCCGAACTCGACCGGCTGCTGCGGCTCGTCGGACTGCCCGGACTGGTCGCCGGGTTCGCCGACGGCACCACCGCCGTCCTGCTCAGCCTCGCCCGGGACCAGGACGCCGACGCGCTCACCGCGCACCTCGCCCAGCGGCTGCGCACCGAGTCCGGCGACGCCCGCACGGTCGTCGCCGCCGCGGCACCCCGCACCGCCTGGGACGACGTGCCCGCCGGACTGCGCGAGGCACGGCACGTCGCGCACGCCGTCGGCGACTCCACGGCCGCCCGCGACCTCCCCGCCGTCGTCCGCCTCGGCGACGTCCACCTGCGCGGCCTGATCCGCCTGCTGCGGGACGACCCGCACGTGCAGTCCTTCGCCGAGCGGGAACTGGACGGCCTGCTGGGCCCGGCCGGCGACGACCTGCTGGCCGTGCTGCGGACGTACCTCGCCACCGGCCGCAACAAGTCCCGCACCGCACGGCTCCACCACGTCTCCCGGCCCGCGCTGTACCGCCGGCTGGAGGCCATACAGGCACGGCTCGGGGTGGACCTCGACGACTTCGAGCAGGCCGCGTCCGTGCACATCGCCCTGCTCGCGCACGATGCGCAACAGGAGTGAAACCTGCGACGACCTGGGACGACGGCGGTGAAACATGGGACAGGACCAGGGTGACACGGTGGCACGCCGCACCCCCGCAGACGTGACACGGTGCACCTCACGGCGCGCTCGCCCAGTTCCTACGCTCGCCGCACACCGAGCCAGTGGAGGTCCCGATGAGCAGAGTGATCCGTGCCGCCCTCTTCCAGACCGCCTGGACCGGCGACAAGGAGTCGATGACCGAGGTCCACGAGCGGGCGGCCCGCGACGCCGCCGCGCAGGGCGCCCAGGTGCTCTGCTTCCAGGAGCTGTTCTACGGGCCGTACTTCTGCCAGGTCCAGGACCCGGCGTTCTACGCGTACGCGGAGCAGATCCCCGAAGGACCCGTCGTACGCCGCTTCCAGGCCCTGGCCAGGGAACTGGGCCTCGTCCTCGTCCTGCCGATGTACGAGGAGGAGCAGCCCGGCGTCCTCTACAACACCGCCGCCGTGATCGACGCCGACGGCTCCTACCTCGGCAAGTACCGCAAGACCCACATCCCCCAGGTGAGGGGCTTCTGGGAGAAGTTCTACTTCCGCCCCGGCAACAGCGGCTGGCCCGTCTTCGACACCGCCGCCGGCCGGATCGGCGTGTACATCTGCTACGACCGCCACTTCCCGGAGGGCTGGCGCGCCCTCGGCCTGGCCGGCGCGGAGATCGTGTTCAACCCGTCGGCCACCTCGCGCGGCCTGTCCGGCTACCTGTGGCAGCTGGAGCAGCCGGCGGCCGCCGTCGCCAACGAGTACTTCGTCGGGGCGATCAACCGGGTCGGCGTCGAGGAACTGGGCGACAACGACTTCTACGGCACGTCGTACTTCGTCGACCCCGAGGCGCAGTTCGTCGGCGAGGTGGCGAGCGACAAGGAGACCGAACTCGTCGTGCGCGACCTGGACACGGCGAAGCTGCGCGAGGTCCGCGACCGCTGGCAGTTCTACCGCGACCGCGCGCCGGGCGCCTACTCCCCGCTGACCGCGCCCTGACCGCCGCGCCCCGCCGCGGGCCCGGCCGGCCGGGCCCGCGGCACCGGGCCCCCGGAACCGGCACACCGCCGGCGCCCGCCCGCGGCAGCCGCGGGCTTCCCCCAGAGCACCCACGACCGGAAGGAGAGGGAGCATGAGCCGTACCGTCATCCGTGGCGGCCTCGTCGTCACCGCCTCCGAGGAGATCCACGCCGACGTCCTGATCGAGGACGGCCGCATCGCCGCCCTCGCCGCCTCCGGCACCCCGGCCGCCGACGCGTTCACGGCCGAGCGCACCCTCGACGCGACCGGGAAGTACGTGATCCCGGGCGGCGTCGACGGGCACACCCACATGGAGATGCCCTTCGGCGGCACCTACGCCTCCGACACCTTCGAGACCGGCACCCGGGCCGCGGCCTGGGGCGGGACGACGACGATCGTCGACTTCGCCGTCCAGAGCGTCGGCGGCGCCCTGCGCGAGGGCCTGGACGCCTGGCACGCCAAGGCCGAGGGCAACTGCGCCGTCGACTACGGCTTCCACATGATCGTCTCCGATGTGAACCAGGAGACGCTGAAGGAGATGGACCTGCTGGTGGAGGAGGGGGTGACCTCCTTCAAGCAGTTCATGGCCTACCCCGGCGTCTTCTACAGCGACGACGGCCAGATCCTGCGCGCCATGCAGCGCGCCGCCGGAAACGGCGGCCTGATCATGATGCACGCGGAGAACGGCATCGCGATCGACGTGCTGGTCGAGCAGGCCCTGGCCCGCGGCGAGACCGACCCGCGCCACCACGGCGAGGTGCGCAAGGCCCTGCTGGAGGCCGAGGCCACCCACCGCGCCATCAGGCTGGCGCAGGTCGCGGGCGCGCCCCTGTACGTCGTCCACGTCTCGGCGCGGGAGGCGGTCGCCGAACTGGCCCGGGCCCGCGCCGACGGGGTCAGCGTCTTCGGCGAGACCTGCCCCCAGTACCTCTTCCTGTCCACCGACAACCTCGCCGAGCCGGACTTCGAGGGCGCCAAGTACGTGTGCTCGACGCCGCTGCGGCCCAGGGAGCACCAGGCCGCCCTGTGGCAGGGCCTGCGCCGCAACGACCTGCAGGTGGTCTCCACCGACCACTGCCCGTTCTGCTTCGCCGGCCAGAAGGAGCTGGGCCGCGGCGACTTCTCGAAGATCCCCAACGGCATGCCCGGCGTGGAGCACCGCATGGACCTGCTCCACCAGGCCGTCGTCGACGGGCGGATCTCCCGCCGCCGCTGGATCGAGATCGCCTGCGCCACCCCGGCGCGCATGTTCGGCCTGTACCCGAAGAAGGGCACCATCGCCCCCGGCGCCGACGCCGACGTCGTCGTCTACGACCCGCACGCCGAGCAGGTCATCTCCGCCGCCGAGCACCACATGAACGTGGACTACTCGGCGTACGAGGGCACGCGCGTCACCGGCCGCGTCGAGACGGTCCTCTCGCGCGGCGAATGGGTCGTCACCGAGCGGGAGTTCACCGGACGCGCCGGTCACGGCGTCTACACCCCGCGCTCCACCTGCCAGTACCTCGACTAGGAGTGGCGCCATGGACTTTGGACTCGTCCTGCAGACCGACCCGCCGGCCTCCCGCGTCGTCGGCCTCATGCAACGGGCCGAGCGCAACGGCTTCACGCACGGCTGGACCTTCGACTCCGCCGTGCTGTGGCAGGAGCCGTTCGTGATCTACAGCCAGATCCTCGCCGCCACCGAAAAGCTGACGGTCGGCCCGATGGTCACCAACCCGGGGACCCGCACCTGGGAGGTCACCGCCTCCACCTTCGCCACCCTCAACGACATGTTCGGCAACCGCACCGTCTGCGGCATCGGCCGCGGCGACTCCGCCATGCGCGTCGCCGGCCGCAAACCCGTCACCCTCGCCCGGATCAGCGAGGCCATGCGGGTGATCCGGGCGCTGGCCCGGGGCGAGGAGGCCGACCTCGGCGGCGGCACGGTGGTCAGGTTCCCATGGATCAAGCCGGGCGCCGAACTGCCGGTGTGGATGGCCGCCTACGGGCCCAGGGCCCTGAGGACGGCGGGGGAGCAGGCGGACGGCTTCATCCTCCAGCTCGCCGACCTCTACCTCACCGAGTACATGGTCAAGACGGTGAAGGACGCGGCGGCCGCGGCCGGGCGCGACCCGTCCGACGTCACGGTCTGCGTCGCCGCCCCCGCCTACGTCACCGCCGACGACTCGCCCGGGGCGCTGGCCCACGCCCGCGAGCAGTGCCGGTGGTTCGGCGGGATGGTCGGCAACCACGTCGCCGACCTGGTCGCCCGCTACGGCGAGCATTCGGCCGCCGTCCCCGACGAGCTCACCGACTACATCAAGGCCCGCCAGGGCTACGACTACGCCCACCACGGACGCAGCGGCAACCCCGACACCGCGTTCGTGCCGGACCGGATCGTCGACCGGTTCTGCCTCATCGGTCCCGTCGAAGCGCACGTCGAGAAGCTGAAGGCGCTGCGCGAGCTGGGCGTCGACCAGTTCGCCGTGTACGACATGCACGACGCGCAGGAGGCCGTGATCGACGCCTACGGCCAGAAGGTCATCCCCGCCCTGCGCTCCTGACCCGCCGGCCCCGCCGGCTCCCGTCCCCGCACCCCCTGTCCCCCCTCCCCGCTCCCCCGGGGAGGGGCCGGGCGCCCGCACCGCCCGGCGTCGACCCACCTCATCGATTGGGCTGCCCATGACCGACACCGCACCCACCGCCATACCGCCCACCGCCCAGGTCGCCCTCCCCGACGGGCGCGTGGAACTCGCCCCCGGCAGCGAGCCGCCGAGCGGCCCCTACGCCAACGAGGACCTGCTGCCCGTCCCCGCCGCCCGGCGCACCTGGACCACGTACAACTTCTGCGCCCTGTGGGTCGGCATGGCCCACAACACCGCCTCCTGGACCCTGGCCTCCGGCCTCATCGCCGTCGGCATGGACTGGAAGCAGGCGGTGTTCACCATCGCCCTGGCCAACGTGATCGTGCTGGTGCCGATGCTGCTCACCGGGCACGCCGGACCGAAGTACGGCATCCCCTTCCCGGTCTTCGCCCGCGCCTCCTTCGGCGTCCGCGGCGCCAACCTGCCCGCCGTCGTACGGGCGCTGGTGGCCTGCGGCTGGTTCGGCATCCAGACCTGGATCGGCGGCGAGGCGATCTACTTCCTCGCCGGCAAGCTGATCGGGGACGGCTGGGCGAACGCGGCGACGGTCGGCGGTCACGCCTGGACCATGTGGCTGTCGTTCGCCATCTTCTGGGCGATCCAGGTGGCCGTCATCCACCGGGGCATGGAGACCATCCGCCGCTTCGAGAACTGGGCGGCTCCCTTCGTGCTGGTCGGCGCCTTCGTGATGCTGTGGTGGATGAGCGCCCGGGCCGGCGGCCTCGGTCCGCTCTTCGGCCAGCCGTCGAAACTGGGCTGGGGAGCGGACTTCTGGAAGCTGTTCGCGCCCTCCCTCATGGGCATGATCGGCTTCTGGTCCACGCTCTCCCTGAACATCCCCGACTTCACCCGCTACGGCAGGAGCCAGAAGGCGCAGACGTTCGGCCAGAGCCTCGGCCTGCCGACGACCATGACGCTGTTCGCGTTCCTGTCGGTGCTGGTGACCTCCGGCTCCCAGGCGGTGTACGGCGAGCCCGTCTGGGACCCGGTGCGGCTGGCGGCGAAGACCGACAGCGTGGTCGGCCTGCTCTACGCCCTGGTCACCGTGCTGGTGGCCACCCTGTCGGTCAACATCGCGGCCAACCTCGTCTCCCCGGCCTTCGACTTCTCCAACGTCGCCCCCCGGCGGGTCAGTTTCCGGGCCGGCGCGCTCGCCACCGCCGTGCTCGCCGTGCTGATCTGCCCGTGGAAGCTGTACTCCGACCCGCAGGGCTACATCTTCACCTGGCTCGGCCTGGTCGGCGGCCTGCTCGGCACCGTGGCCGGCATCCTCGTCGCCGACTACTGGATCCTGCGCCGGTCCGCCCTGGACCTGGCCGACCTGTACCGGCCGGGCGGGCGCTACTGGTACCGCGGCGGCTGGAACTGGCGGGCCGTCGTCGCCTTCGCCGTGGGCGGTGTCCTCGCCGTCGGCGGCGCGGACCTGCATCCGCTCTTCGACGGCCGGCCCGTCCCGGCCCTGTCCGCCCTCGCCGACTACGGCTGGGCGGTGGGCCTCGGCACCTCGATGCTGCTGTACCTGGCCCTCATGCTCACCCGGCGGCCGCGCGCTGCCGTCTGACGCGCCGTCGGGGCGGTCCGGGCCCCTACCGGCCGTCCCGCAGCGCCGCCACCGCTTCCTTGGCGGCCTTGATGGCGCCGGTGTTGATCTCCGCCGTGTCGGGCGCCTTCTTGGTCTCGAAGTCGCTGCCGTTGTAGGTCACGACCACCAGGGCGTTTGCGGCCCGGGCCAGCACCACGCCCTCCCGCGTCTGCTGCTTGTCCTCGGTGGTGAGGTTCACGACGGAGTACGCCGCGTCGCCGAGCCCGGGGACCGCGCCGCCGCCGCTCTTGTCCTTCGTCCGCTCCTCGTACGACGTGCGCGCCGCCGCGTCCGAGCCCATGACCTCGAACGACACGTCCAGCCAGCGGTAGTCGAAGCCGTCCAGGGCGTTCCAGGAGCAGGTGCGGCGCTTCTGCGTGTCCGTCGAGGGGATCTCCTTGCCCGCCGTCTTCGCGCCCGGCACGAGCGACTCGACCGTCTTCGCGGCCACGGCGGTGCACGGCGCGGGGGCCGACGCGTACGTCCTGGACTCCGCCGTGCTCGACGGGGCGGGGGCCGGCCGGGTGCCGCCGGCCTGCTGCGGGGCGGGGGGGCGCCCCTCGGCCCGGGGCGCCGCCGGGCCGGAGGTCAGCGCCCAGCCCGCGCAGGCGAGCACGACGACCGGGGACAGACGCGCGGTGAGCGCGAGCGGCAGGGGAAAATCACGCACGGCGCACTTCTCGTGGGGGACGGACGGTGCGGAGGAGTCCGCACTGCGGACGGGACGACAGTGTCACACGACTGCCGGTGGCGCGGAAGGCCGAACTCGCTGCGTACCCGGGCGGTCACACTGGGCGCGCCGCCCGGGCGTGGTGGGTGGCGCGCGGCCCGGGCGTGGTGGGTGGTGAGAGGACCGGGCGTGGGGCGGTGGTGAGAGGACCGGGCGCGGCGGGCGACGCATGGCCCGGGCACGGCGGGCGGTGAGAGGACCGGGCGGTGGCCGGTGTGCCGCGGGAGGCGCCCCGTCCCGCCGACGACCCGTCAGGTCCGAGCGGGCGGTGGGCCGGTCAGGGAACCCGCGCCGTCCACTCCTCGGAGGTGTACTTCGTCCGCACCAGTTCCTCCGCGCGGGCCATCTCTTCCGCCGTGACCTCGCCAGTGATCAGCCCGTAGCGGTTGCGGAAGGAGGCGACCATGTTCTCGATGACCTGCTCCCGCGTGAGGCCCGTCTGCCGGCGGAGCGGGTCGACGCGCTTCTTGGCGCTCTTGATCCCCTTGTCGGACATCTTCTCCTTGCCGATGCGGAGCACGTCGAGCATCTTGTCGGCGTCGATGTCGTAGGACATCGTCACGTGGTGGAGGACGGCTCCAGGACCGCCATCAGGGCCCACCATGCGTTTCTGGGCCGCACCGGCAATCTTGCCGGCCTCGGTGGCGATGTCGTTCAGGGGCTGGTACCACGCCTTGATGCCCATGTCGCCGAGGGCGCCGAGCACCCAGTCGTCGAGGTAGGTGTAGCTGTCTGCGAAGGAGAGGCCCGAGACCAGGGACTCCGGTACGGACAGGGAGTACGTGATCGTACTCATGGGCTCCACGAACATGGCCCCACCACCGGAGATTCGGCGAACCACGGTGATCCCGTGCTTCGCGGCCCCCTCGGGGTCCACCTCGTTCCGCAGGGACTGGAAGCTGCCGATCACCACGGAAGGGGACGCCCACTCCCATACCCGTAGGGTCGGGGCTCGCCGCCCGGCGGCCACCTCGGCGGTGATCACCTCGTCCAACGCCATGTGGAGGGCCGGTGCCTGCGGCTCCATGTGCACCAGCTGCCAGTCGTAGTCGCTCCACTCGGTCGCGTGGGCCAGAGCGCGCCGGACGGCGATGCCGACGCCCTCCGCCGTCAGCCCGAGCATCACGGTCGACTCAGGCAGCGCCGCCGTGATCCGGGCGGCCAGCCCCGCAGCGTCCGTCGATGAGGGGGACCCCTCAAGGGCTGTGTTGATCGAGAAGATCGCTTCGTCCGGCTCCAGGAAGAAGTCCCCGGCGACTCGCACGTTGCGCAGGACGCCTTCCTCGACATCCAGATCTACGACGACCAGCTTGCCGCCGGGCACCTTGTACTCGCCATGCACGGCTTCGTTTCCTTCCAGTGCGCTGTACGTGCCCTGAGCTTGTTGCTCCGAAATTCGGGCAGATGCGTACATCTGACGGATTGCACCTTAATACTCGCCTGCAGCGAGCGATGCATGGCCTCAAGAGCACTGGACGGGGAAGGGATGCCGACAGGTTGTCCCGGCTGTCTTCTTGCCAGGAACAGAACCCGGCGTACAGCCTGACCGTCTTGCCGCTCCGCATTTTTTCGCAGCTCAGATGCCTTGTTGACTGACTAAACAAACTGTCGGGGCCGAATCCGGGGGTTTCGTCGCAGGGGCCGGCGTGACTTCGGAAGGCATGACCATCGAGAGGCTCTCCGGCGGAGGGGATCGCAGGCGTGGGTGACCACCCGGTGGCACTCGCAGGGAGCGCAACGGCACAGGTGCTGCGTGCATACGGTGCGGCCGGGGCTCGGCGTCGTCACATTCGCCGCGTCCCTCAACGCGGCCGGGAAGGCTGCCGGGCAGGGCGGCTGATCCGCTGTCGACCGTATGTGCCCAGGGCATCGATGTGTCGACAGCGCCCAGGGTGGCGCCGGCCCCGGGCGGTCCGGCATCCGGGCGCTGCTTGACGAGCGCCACGATGTACTGCTCAATTAGTCGCATGAATGCCCAGCAGCGCTTGGTCTCGCGCGATCACATCGACTTCGGTCGGGTGTGGTCCGCCGCGTGTTGCGCCTGACTCGGCAGCGGGCCGTCTGACCGGCCCTCAACTCCCTCGGTGACCCCGTCGCGGCCCCCTCGACGGGCACGACTCGGACGGGCAGTGGGAGCTGGCCGCGAGCCACGCCGACGTCGTACTCCTGGACGCCGATCAGCCCTCCACGGCCTCGCTCGCCCGCGGGGCGCTGCTGCGCCGGGCGGCGGATGCCGGACGTGACCCGGAGGCGCTGCGGGCGCTGGTACGCCGCGGTCGATCTCGGGGGCGGCACCGGGCCCGGAGCCCTCCCGCCCGCCGACCTGCGCTTCACCGGCGCCGCCGCGGACCTCGCCGGTCTGCTCGCCGACTGGTACGAGGCCACCGGTGTCGACGGCTTCCACCTCCTCCCGACCTCGCCCCCGCCGATCTGTCCGCCGTGGTCCACGACCTCGTACCGGCGCTGCGCGAACGCGGCCTGTTCCGCGCCCACTACACCGGCCGCACTCTCCGCGACCACCTCGGCCTGCCCGTCTCGCCGGCCGATACGACCGAGACACGGAGCCGGACCGATGACGCACGACGAACACCACAACGACCAAGCTCCGCAGGCAGGTTCACCTCGCCGCTCACTCCCCGGCGTCAACAACACCACCGGTCATCCGCACGTCCGCGAAGGAGTACGCGTGAACCCGTTCAGAACCCGTCATCCCGTCCGTCCCGTCCTGGTGGCGCTGGGTTCGGCCATCCTGCTGGCCGCCTCCGTCACCGTCCCGTCCGCCGCGGCTGCCGTGGTGGAGGAACAGCCGCGTTCATCCGTCGCGCTCGACTGGTACGACACGACGGCGGCCACCATCGCGGCGGACGCCGCCCCTACGCAGATCACGAACAGCCGGACCTGGGCCGTCAGTTGGCTCGCGGCGGCCCGAGCCACCCGCGTGGTGCCGTCCGGCGTCGACCGGGGCGACTTCCAGGACGCGGCCCTGGCGTCCGCCGTACACGACGCTCTGGTGGCGCTGGTCCCCTCCCGCACTCAGGAACTGGACGCCGCTCTGCGCACGACGCTTCAGGGCGTTCCCGACGGACCGGCCGAGTCGAAAGGCGTGGCGGCCGGCGCCCGCCAGGCGCGGCTGGTGCTCGCCGCCCGCGAGGGTGACGGCCTCGACCCGGCCTCGGTCAACGCTCCGTTCGCCGTCCCACCGGCGGCTCCTGGAGTGTGGCAACCGACCCCGCCCGCCTACGCCCCGGCCGCTCAGTACGGCAACCGGCTCGCCCGGCCCTTCCTGCTGGACAGCCCCGACCAGTACCGGCTGCCCGCACCGCCCGCCCCGGACTCCGCGCGTTACCGCGCCGATCTGGCCGAAGTCCGTGCCTACGGGGCCGTGGACAGCACTGTACGCACTCAGAAGCAGACAGAGACCGCCACCTTCTGGCTCGGTTCCTCACTGACGCTGTACACCGAGCCACTGCGGGTGGCCCTCGCCCGGTCACCGCATTCCAGCGCCGGACGGGCCAGACTGGTGGCCCTGTTCCACGTCGCCCTGGTGGACACGCAGATCGCCACCTCCGACAGCAAGTACGCCTATCTGCGGTGGCGCCCGGTCACGGCCATCCGTACCGGTTCGATCGACCCCGACCCCGCATGGACGCCGCTGCACACCACGCCGGCCCATCCCGACTACCCCAGCGGCCACAACACGTACTCGGGCGCCGCGGAAGCGGTCCTCTCGGCGCTCGTCGGGCCCCGCACGGCGCCCTTCCAGCTGACCAGCCCCACCGCCCCCGGAGTGACCCGCACCTACGCGTCCTGGAGCCGACTGTCCCAGGAGAACGTGGACGCCCGCGTGTACTCCGGCATCCACACCCGCTCGGCCGACGAGGCCGGTCTCGTCCTCGGCGAGCGGGTCGCGACGCACGCCCTGCGCAACGCCGCGCGCCTGTTCGGCACGCTGTGAGCGGCACCGGCACCAGGTGCGGCCGCCCACGGAGTGCCCCTAGCCGTCACCGGGCTCGGCGTCGTAGCGGTCGGCTGTTGCGAGCACCCGCACTCGGCCTGAGCCCGGGCTCGGAGGGACCCACCGCCTTGCTGTCGAGCCTGCTCACGTCCACGCTCGGTGCGTCGGCGGCAGCTCTCGGCGCTCGGGCGGGCGAATCCGCTCACCGGCCATGGCGATCAGCCGCCCGCGGTGGCGGATGCTGCCGCCGGCAACGCCTCGGCGATCCGCCTGTACGAGTCCATCGGCTTCACCCTGCGACGCCGCTCGCACACCCGGTTCGGCAGCCCGGGAACATCGCGCGAAGCCAGGGCGTTGTGACTCACGACGAGATGTACGAGGCGCCGACGCACATGACCCTGAGGACGGAGGTGGCGGACGTGACGCCCACAGTCCACGCCGCCCACCTCCACTCCCGGCCCCACATAGACCTACAGCGCGTAGCCGGCGCGCTCTGTTGTGCCTGACCCGTTCCTTCACCGCCGTTGCCTCCTCCTGTCTGAGGGGGACCGGTGTTCTCGTCACGGACTTCCAGGAAGGCACCCACCCGTGTCCTCAACACCTTCTTCTTTCCTGCACCTTGCCGTCGCGCTGGACGGCACCGGCTGGCACCCCTCCTCCTGGCGCGAGCCGGTGGCCCGCCCGCGCGACCTGTTCACTGCCGGATACTGGGCCGATCTGGTCGCCGAGGCCGAGCGCGGTCTGCTCGATTTCGTGACCATCGAGGACGGCCTCGGCCCTCAGTCCTCTCACTTCCTGGACCCGGACGAGCGCACCGATCAGGTCCGCGGACGCCTCGACGCCGTCCTCATCGCCTCCCGCATCGCACCGTTGACCCGGCATATAGGTCTGGTGCCGACGGTGGTCTCCACGCACACGGAGCCGTTCCACATCTCCAAGGCGATCGCCACCCTCGACTACGTCAGCGCCGGCCGCGCCGGCCTGCGCGTGCAGATCACCGCCCGCCCGAACGAGGCCGCGCACTTCGGCCGCCGCACCGTCCCGCGCATCGAGGCCTACGACCACCCGGACACCCGGGAGCTGGTGGCCGACCTCTTCGAAGAGGCCGCCGACTACGTGGAGGTGGTGCGCCGCCTGTGGGACAGCTGGGAGGACGACGCCGAGATCCGGGACGCGGTCACCGGCCGCTTCATCGACCGCGACAAGCTGCACTACATCGACTTCGAGGGCAGGCACTTCAGCGTCAGAGGCCCTGGCATCACGCCCCGCCCGCCGCAGGGCCAGCCGATCGTCAGCGCCCTCGCCCACGACACCGTCCCGTACCGGCTGGTGGCCCGCGCCGCCGACATCGGGTACGTCACCCCGCACGACGCCGACGAGGCCCGCGCCATCGTCGCCCGGATCCGCGCCGAGCAGAACGCCGTGGGGCGAGCCACCGAACCCCTCCATGTCTTCGGCGACCTGGTCGTCTTCCTCGACGACGACCCGGCCGCCGCGACCGCCCGCCGGGAACGGCTCGACGCACTCGCGGGACAGCCGTACACGAGTGATGCCCACATCTTCACCGGCACGCCCTCCGAACTCGCCGATCTGCTCCAGGACCTGCACAGCGCCGGGCTGACCGGTTTCCGGCTGCGTCCCGCCGTCGCCGGCCACGACCTCCCGGCGATCACCCGGGGGCTGGTCCCCGAACTGCAGCGCCGGGGCGCCTTCCGCCGCGCCTATGAGGCCGGCACCCTGCGCGGCCTGCTGGGCCTGGCCCGCCCCGCCAACCGCTACGCCGCTGCCTGAGCCGGAAGGATCCCCGACCGATGACCAAGCCTTTGAAGCAGATCCATCTGGCCGCCCACTTCCCGGGCGTCAACAACACCACCGTGTGGAGCGACCCGAAGGCCGGCAGCCACATCGAGTTCAGCTCCTTCGTCCACTTCGCGCGGACCGCCGAACGAGCCAAGTTCGACTTTCTGTTCCTCGCCGAGGGACTCCGGCTGCGCGAACAGGGCGGGCAGATCTACGACCTGGACGTCGTCGGCCGCCCCGACACCTTCACCGTGCTCGCCGCGCTCGCCGCAGTCACCGAGCACCTCGGCCTGACCGGCACCATCAACTCCACCTTCAACGAGCCCTACGAGGTCGCCCGCCAGTTCGCCAGCCTCGACCACCTCTCCGGCGGCCGCTCCGCCTGGAACGTCGTCACCTCCTGGGACGCCTTCACCGGCGAGAACTTCCGCCGCGGCGGCTTCCTGCCGCAGGAGGAGCGCTACTCCCGCGCCAAGGAGTTCCTCGCCACGGCGAACGAGCTCTTCGACTCCTGGCACGGCGACGAGATCCTCGCCGACCAGGAAACCGGCACCTTCCTGCGGGACGCCAAGGCCGGAGCCTTCGTCCACGCCGGGCAGCACTTCGACATCCACGGGCAGTTCAACGTGCCGCGGTCCCCGCAGGGCCGCCCGGTGATCTTCCAGGCCGGCGACTCCGAGGAGGGCCGCGAGTTCGCCGCCTCCGAAGCCGACGCGATCTTCAGCCGACACGCCACCCTCGAAGCGGGCCAGGCCTTCTACACCGACGTCAAGAAGCGCCTCGCCAAGTACGGCCGCCACCACGACCAGCTGCTGGTCCTGCCCGCCGCCACCTTCACCCTCGCCGACACCGACGCCGAGGCGGAGGAACTGGCCAAGCTGGTGCGCCGCCAGCAGGTCAGCGGCGCCACCGCCCTCAAGCATCTGGAGTTCGTCTGGAACCGGGACCTGTCCGCCTACGACCCGGACGGGCCGCTCCCCGACATCGACCCGGACGTCAGCGACCGGCACATCTCCCAGGGCCGTGCCCAGGTCCGCATGTACCGCGACCCGCTGGCCACCGCCCGCCAGTGGCGCGAGCTCGCCGCCGCGAACAACTGGTCCATCCGCGACCTGGTCATCGAGACCGGCAACCGGCAGAACTTCATCGGCTCGGCCGAGACGATCGCCCGCACCATCAACGAGTTCGTGCAGGCCGACGCAAGTGACGGCTTCATCCTCGTCCCGCACATCACCCCGACCGGCCTCGACGAGTTCGCCGACAAGGTCGTCCCGCTCCTGCAGGAACAAGGCGTGTTCCGCACGGAGTACGAGGGCCCGACCCTGCGCCACCACCTCGGCCTGGCCCTCCCCCACTCCCGGCTTCGCACGAGCGGGGGGACCCCCATCGACGACATCCGCGACGAACGGGCGGCGTCGTGAAGTTCCTCGCCGTCACCCTGATCGTGCACCGGCCGGATCCGATCACCGGGGTGCAGAAGCCGACCCATGACCGCTTCCGCGAGGTCCTCGACAACGCCCTGCTCGCCGAGGAACTGGGCCGCCACGACCCGGCGAAGATCGCGGTCGGTGCCGGCACGGCCGGGCTCCTCGTGACCCGCACCTCCCAGGAAGCGCTCAAGGTGTACCGGCCGATCTTCGAGTCGACGCCGGCGTTCCAGAAGCAGTTCGGCCTGCCGGTGGTCTTCGAGACAGTGGAGGACTTCGTTGAGCGCAGCTCCGCCCTGATCGGCAGCCCGCAGCAGATCATCGACAAGGTGCGGGAGGAGCCCGCCCATGCCTGACAATCCCCTCGGCGTCCTCGACCTGGTGCCGATACCGTCCGGCTCGACGGCCGCCGACGCCCTGCGCAACTCCATCGACCTGGCACAGCACGCCGAGCGCTTCGGGTACGCCCGGTACTGGTTCGCCGAGCACCACCTCAACCCGGGCGTCGCGGGCACGTCCCCCGCGGTCGTCCTCGCGCTGACCGCCTCCGCCACCTCCACGATCCGGCTCGGCTCCGGCGCCGTACAGCTCGGCCACCGCACCGCGCTGAGCACGGTCGAGGAGTTCGGCCTGATCGACGCCCTGCATCCCGGCCGCTTCGACCTCGGCCTGGGCCGCTCGGGCGGTCGCCCGCCGGGACAACCGGCCGCAGCCCCTGCGACCGTCACCCCCGTCGTGGACGGCCGGGCCCCGAACGGCCTCCTGATCCCGCCCCGCTTCTCCTTCGAACGCCTCCTCGGCTCACCCCGCATCGCCTTGCAGCGCAAGCTGCTCCTGCTTCCTGGCGCCGAGTCACAGGACTACGCCGAGCAGATCGACGACATCCTCGCCCTGCTGGCCGGCACCTACCGGACCCCGGAGGGCGTCGAGGCACACGTGGTGCCGGGCGAGGGCGCCGAGGTCGAGGTGTGGATCCTGGGCAGCAGCGGCGGCCAGAGCGCCGAGGTCGCGGGCGCGCGGGGGCTGCGGTTCGCCGCGAACTACCACGTCAGCCCCGCCACCGTGCTGGAGGCCGTGGAAGGCTACCGGGCCTTCTTCCAGCCCTCCGACTTCCTCGGCAAGCCGTACGTCAGCGTCTCGGCCGACGTGGTCGTGGCGGAGGACGAGGAGACGGCCCACGAGCTCGCCACCGGCTACGCGGCCTGGGTCCGCAGCATCCGCACCGCCGAGGGCGCCCTCGAGTACCCGACGCCGGAGCAGGCCCGGGCCTTCGAGTGGAGTGAGGAGGACCGGGAGCTGGTGCGGGACCGCGTGGACACGCAGTTCGTCGGCTCACCCGGACAGGTGGCCGACCGCCTGGTGCAGCTTCAAGAGGCCACCGGTGCTGACGAGTTGCTCATCACGACCATCACCCACGACCACGCCGACCGGGTGAGGTCGTACGAACTGCTTGCGCAGGAGTGGAGCCGGAGGTGAGCGGGGGGAGGCCCGGCATGCGGGAGACCGCCGCCGGGCGCCCTGCGCGCGGCCCGGGCGGAGGCGAACCGTCTCCTGGAGGGCTTCGATCCGGATACCGTGCGGTCGGTCCAGGCCGGGCTCGCCCGCAGCGAGTCCGAGGGGCAGCAGCGGATGCGCGCCCTGCACGGCGGCGGCCGCGACCGCATGGCTTGTGAGGGCCTTGTCAGCACGACCCACGTCGCTGCCCGCGCTCCGGAGCTGTCGTCTGTGTCGCAGCGGTTCGCTCACAGTGCCCGGGCCGCGTAGGCCCTGACGTCCGCGTCCGTGTCCGTCGTCGCCGTGGCCAGAGCCGCTCGGGCGTCCTCGGTGGCACGGTGCCGGGTCAGTGCTGCCACGGCGGCTTTGCGGACGTCGGCGTTGGGGTCGGCGAGGGCCTTGGCGAGGGCGGGTACGGCGAGGCCGGGGGCCGCGAGGGAGAGGGCGGTGGCCGCGCCGGCCCGCACTTGCCAGGCCGGGTCGGACAGGGCCGCGTCCGCGCGTGCGGCCAGGGGCGCCGGGCAGCCGGTCGTGCCCAGTGCTTCGTAGGCGGCCGCACGCACCAGGGCGTCGGGATCGTCGATGAGCTCGGTGAGGGCCGAGAGGACCATGTCGGGTCCGGGGCCGCCCGACGTGGTGTCGTCGAGCTGTCCCGCGGTCACGGTGGCCAGGGCCTTGGCGATGGTGACGCGGACCTCGCGGGACGGGTCGGCGGTCGCCGCGCGGGCCAGCTCACCGGCGGCGTCGACCGACACGAGTGCTCGTACGCCCGCGATACGCACGGCGATGTCCGCGTCCGAAAGAGAGCCCGCGAACAGCCCGGTGTCACCCAGGCGCAGGGCACGCAGGACGTCGAGTGCGGCGGCACGCGCGACGGGGTCGGCTTCGGACAGGGCGGCGACGAGGCCGTCGCGCAGGGCTGGTTCAGGGGCCAGCGTCTCGACCAGTTCGCGCAGTGAGGCCGCCGCGGCAGCGCGGACGCCGGCGTCGGGGTCGGCGAGCGTGGCGGCCAGTGCCGGTCCGGTGCCCGGCGGCACCGTCTCCGTCAGCACGGTGACGGCCGTTCGGCGAACGGTGGGTTCGGGGTCGGTCAGGTAAGGGGCGAGGGCGGAGAGCCGGGGCTCGTCCTCCGCGAGGGAGAGCAGTTCGAGCAGGCGCGGTGTGGCCGGCGTGTCCGTGTCGGAACCGGGGCGGGCGGTCGTATCGGGCAGGGCGGGCTCCTGCCGTATCGCCACCGGCGCCGCTTCCCGGGCCCCAGCGGTCGCCACCTGTTCCGGGTGGACCTCGCCGAGGCGGCGGGAGGGCCCGCCGACCGCGGTGAGGCCGTCGACCGGGACCAGATAGGGAGCCACGGGACGCGCCGTGAACTCCATCGCGCCGGTAGGGGACTTGCGCAGGTCGAGGTGGTGGAACCAGGACGCGTCGTCACGGTGGGGGTGGTCGAGGCGGTCGTGGTAGAGGCCCCAGCGGGACTCCGTGCGGGCCAGGGAGGCCCGCGCGGCCATCTCCGCGCAGTCGCGGATGAAGCTCACCTCCGCGCAGCGCATCAGCTCGTGCGGGGTGCGGGCGCCCATCGTGGCGATGTCGTCGTGCATCCGCTCGAACGCCTCCAGGGCCAGCGACAGCCGGGCGCCGGACTTCGGCGGTGCCACGTAGTCGTTCACGAAGCGGCGCAGCTTGTACTCGACCTGGGGCTGCGGCGGGCCGTCGGGGTTACGCAGCGGGCGGTAGATCAGCTGATGCGCCTCCTGGAGCTGGTCGAGGGGCAACTCCCCTTCGTACGGCGTGTACTGGGACGCGTCCGCGCCCGCCAGGTCCCCGAAGACGAACGCGCCGATCATGTAGTTGTGCGGGACACAGGCCAGGTCCCCGGCGGCGTACAGGCGGGGGACGGTCGTACGGGCATGGTCGTCGACCCGTACTCCCGAGGCCGAGTGGCCGCCGCACAGGCCGATTTCCGAGATGTGCATCTCGACGTCGTGGGTGCGGTAGTCGTGGCCGCGGCCGGAGTGGAAGGTGCCTCGGGTCGGGCGCTCGGTGGAGTGAAGGATCGACTCCAGGGCCGAGATCGACTCCTCCGGGAGGTGGCTCAGCTTCAGGTAGACCGGGCCGCGGTCGCTCGCGACCTCCTCCGCGAACTCCGCCATCATCTGGCCCGACCAGTAGTCGGAGTCGACGAAGCGTTCGCCGTGCCGGTTGACCTGGTAGCCGCCGAAGGGATTGGCGACATACGCGCAGGCGGGACCGTTGTAGTCCTTGATCAGCGGGTTGATCTGGAAGCACTCGATGCCGGTCAGCTCGGCGCCCGCGTGATACGCCATCGCGTAGCCGTCACCCGCGTTCGTCGGATTCTCGTACGTGCCGTACAGGTACCCGGAGGCAGGCAGGCCGAGGCGGCCGCACGCGCCGGTCGCCAGGATCACCGCGCCCGCGCGGACGGTGACGAAGGCGCCCGTGCGGGTGTGAAAGCCCACCGCGCCCACGGCATGCCCTTCCGCTGTGAGTACGCGCACCGGCATCACCCGGTTCTCGATCCGGATCCGCTCGCGCATCTCGCGCCGCCGCAGTTGCCGGTACAGGACCTTCTTGACGTCCTTGCCCTCCGGCATCGGCAGCACGTACGAGCCGGAGCGGTGGACCTGACGGACCGCGTACTCGCCGTGCTCGTCCTTCTCGAACTTCACGCCGTACGACTCCAGCCGCTGGACCATGGCGAAGCCGCGGGTTGCGGTCTGGCGGACGGTGGTCTGGTCGACGATGCCGTCGTTGGCGCGGGTGATCTCGGCGACGTAGTCGTCAGGTTCGGCGCGGCCCGGGATGACCGCGTTGTTGACGCCGTCCATGCCCATGGCGAGCGCGCCCGAGTGGCGGACGTGGGCCTTCTCCAGGAGCAGGACGTCCGCGCCGTGCTCGGCGGCGGTCAGGGCCGCCATGGTGCCGGCGGTGCCGCCGCCGATGACGAGGACGTCGCAGGTCAGTTCCTCGGCGTCGGTGAGGGCCGGGATCTGCAGGGGGGTGTCCACCAGTGTGCCTTTCAGGAACCGAGTGACGTGAGGACTTCGCGCCGCAGGGCGATACGCGCCGGATCGTCGTGGGCGGCGCGCTCGCGCGGGCGCGGTATGTCCCGTACGGCGATGAGGCGGCCCGCGCCCAGCAGGGCCACGCGGTCGCCGAGGAAGAGGGCCTCGTCCACGTCGTGGGTGACGAAGACGACGGTGGCGCCCGTGCCGCGCAGCACCTCCACCAGCAGGTCCTGCATGCCGGCGCGGGTCTGGGCGTCGAGGGCGCCGAACGGTTCGTCCATGAGGACGGCACGGGGCGCACCCGCGAGGGCCCGGGCCAGTTGGGCGCGCTGACGCTGGCCACCGGAGACGCGGTGCGGCAGGTGCCGGGACTGTTCCGTCAGCCCGACGCGGGTGAGCCATGCCTCGGCCTGTGTACGGCGTTCGGCGCGGGCCAAGCCCTTGATGGCAAGGGGAAGTTCGACGTTCGCGTGCAGGGTGCGCCAGGGAAGCAGGGCGTCCTCCTGGAACACGAGGGCGCGTTCGGCGGACGGGGCGGTCAGGGGGCGTCCGTCCTGTGTGATCCCTCCGGAGAGCAGGGGCAGAAGTCCGGCCAGGGTGCGCAGAAGGGTCGACTTGCCACAGCCGGAGGAGCCGACGACGGTCAGGATCTCTCCGGGGGCCACATCAAGGTCGACCTTGTCCAGCACGGGCGCGCCGGGGCGTCCGAGAGCGGCGTCGTGCAGGGCGAGGCGGGTGCCGGTGCGGGACGGTGAACGGACGTCAGACGAGCTGGTCATGAGACACGTCCTCCTTGGGCCGGGGGCCGACCCGTGCGGGGGAGGGGGCTTCGCGCGTCCGCCGCGGGAGGCGCGCGCCGGGGACGTAGGAGGTGCGCGGCAGCCATCGGGTCAGGCGGCGGCCCAGGAGCTCGACGGCTGTGGAGGTGAGCCAGCCGAGGACGCCGATGGTGACCATGCCGACGAAGACGCCGGGGTAGTCGACGATCGTGTAGTCCTGCCAGGTGCGGTAGCCGACGCCGTACTGGCCGGAGATCATCTCGGCGGAGATCACGCAGATCCACGAGACGCCGATGCCGACCGACAGGCCGCCGAAGACGCCGGGCAGGGCGCCCGGCAGGACGACCGAGCCGAGGATGCGCCACCGGCCGCCGCCCATCGTCAGCACGGCCTCCTCCCACACGGGCGTCAGCGCACGGACGGCGTGCCGGGTGGAGACCAGGACCGGAAAGAAGGCGGCGGTGAAGGTGATGAAGACGATGCCCTGTTCGTTGGAGGGGAAGAGGAGGATCGCGACGGGGACCAGAGCGATCGCCGGGATCGGGCGGACCACCTCCAGCAGTGGGCCCAGCAGGTCCTCGGCCAGTCGGGAGCGTGCCACGAGCACGCCCCCTGCCACACCCAGCACCGCCGCCAGCAGGAAGCCGGTGAGGATGCGGGTCAGGCTGTCGGTGAGGTCCGTCCAGTAGTCGGCCCCGGCGAGGCGGTCGGCGAAGGCGCGGGCGACGTCGGTGACCGTGGGGAACTGCGAGAAGCGCAGCCACAGGTCGACGTCCAGGCTGGTCAGGAGCTGCCACAGGCCGAGGGCGGCGGCCAGGGCGGCTGCTCGCAGTGCGTACCGGGAGGCTCGTGGTGCGGGCCCGCTCACGAGGCACGCTCCAGGGCGTCGGCGTAAGTGATGACACGCGCCCCGTCGTGCCGGTCGACGTACGCCTGCGCGGTCGCCGGGGCGACGAACGGCAGCAGCTTCTCGCCGTCGGTCACCCACACCGCCTTGTCGGCGAACCAGAGGGTGCCGGTGTTGGCGTCGGGGACGTAGGCGGCGCGGATGCCATCGGGGTGGACGGCCACGTAAGTCAGAAGCTCCGCCGGGGACTTGAAGGTCCTGGTCTCCTGGGCGGCCTTCGGCCACACCTCGCTCGCGGCGGCGGGCGGCGTGGCCGCGAGCTGCTTCCCGTACGAGGCCCCGAGCGCCTTCTTCACGTACTGGTCGTCGACGAACGCGTCCACGTCCACGTCGCCGGTCAGCTTCGCCGCCTTCAGCACCGACACGTCCTGCTTCAGCGCGGAGACGAGCTGCGGCTTGACCGCCGGGTCGAAGGTGGAGATGCCGTGGGCGCCGTTGTAGAGGTACACGACCTCGGCGGGCAGACCGGTGGCCCTCGCGACCCTCTCGGCGGCGGCGACGGGGTGGGTGTTGAGGTAGTCGGTGGCCTGTGCCTGGGCCTTCAGGAAGGCCTCCAGGACGGCCGGTCGGTCCTTGGCGAAGTCCTCGCGGGCGGCGACCCCGTGGAAGGTGGGCAGGTTCAGCTGGGCGCCGTCGTACAGGGCCTTCGCCTTGCCCTGGTAGGTGAGCAGGCCGGGCCAGGCGACGAACTGCGACAGCGCGTCCGCGCTGCCCGCGGCCAGAGCCGAAGCGCCCACCGCGGGCTGCTGGTTGAGCTTCTCGATGCCGTCGTTCGGGTCGATGCCGGCGCGTTGCAGGGCCCGTACGAGAGTGCCGTCGGCGGCGGAGCCGACGCTCGTGGAGACCTTCTTTCCCTTCAGGTCCTTCAGGGAGGTGAGTCCCGAGCCGGGTGCGGTGACGATGGTGTTGAGGCCGCCGCGCAGGTTGTAGCCGGTGACCGAGACCAGATGGGTGGGGCGGTTCAGCTGCTTGCCGCGGGCCGCGTTGATGAGCAGCGGGAAGTCGCCCATCGAGCCGATGTCGATCTTCCCGGCGGTCATCTGGGCGGTGATGGGGGCGCCGGTGGCGTAGTCCTGCCAGACGACCTTGTAGGTGCGGCCGTCGCCGAGCGAGGTCAGCTGCTTCTCGAAGTAACCGAGGGAGCGGAGCAGGGTGCCGGCTGTGACCGTGTTGATGGTCTTGGACTGGTAGCCGACGGTGACGGTGACCGTGGAGCCGTCGCCGGCCTCGGCGTCACCGCCGCAGGCGCTGAGCGGGAGCAGAAGGACAACTGCGGATACTGCGACTGCCGTGCGTTTCATGGTGGTTCGGCCTTTCACCGGAGCAGGTCAAGGGGATCAGCGGAGCAAATAGGGCATGTTGACCGTGACGGCTCCGGTGGGACAGCGGGCCGCGCACGGACCGCAGTACCAGCACTCGTCGACGTGCATGTACGCCTTGCCGCTGTCGGTGTCGATGGCGAGGGAGTCCAACGGGCACATGTCCACGCAGAGCGTGCAGCCGTCGATGCACTTCGACTCGTCGATGGTCACGGGCACGTCGGCCCGCTGGGGCACCAAGGGCATGGCTGTCTCCAGAATGGTGCTTCAGTGAGGTGGTGTCAGAGGGAGCGGTACAGCAGGCCGCTCATGGTGATGCGGTCGCCGCGGAAGCGGATGAACTCCAGGTCTACGGGGCGCCCGTCGGCGAGGTGCGTGAGGCGTTCCAGCATCAGGACGGCCGCACCGCGCGGGGCCTGAAGCACGGCGGCGGAATGGGCGTCCGCGTTGACCGCCTCCAGCGTGATGCCGGCGTGTCCGAGGCGCTGGCCGGTGAGAGACTCCAGGAGGCGGAAGACGTCGGTGTTCTCCAGGTCGCAGCCGAGCAGGGCCGTGCCGATGTCCAGGGGGATGTAGCTGAGGTCCAGGGACAGGGGGAGGCCGTTCAGGCGGCGCAGGCGTTCGATGTAGAGGACGTCGGCGCCGGGTGGGACGCGGAGGCGCTCGGCGACCGGGGCGGGGGCCGGGACCGGGCCCATGGTGCGGACCTCGTTGGTGACGCGGCCGTGCTCGTGCAGGGTCTCCGCGAGGCCCATCAACCGGTCGAGTCCATGGGGGTACTTCTGGGCGACGACCACCGTGCCGACGCCGGGGAGGCGCTCCACCAGGCCCTCGGCGCGCAGGAGGTCGAGGGCCTGACGGACGGTGTTGCGGGAGGCTCGGTAGTCGGTGGCGAGAGTCGACTCGTGCGGGAGGGTGCCGCCCGGGAAGCCCCCGGTGAGGAGGAGGTGACGCAGGAGGTCGGCGAGCTGGCGTGCCTGGTCCGCGCGCAGCCGACGCCGTGTGCGCTGGGCGGCGACGGTGGGCGCGCCCTGGCCGGCGTGGTCTCGGATGCGGTCGGTGGGTGGCATGTTCGGGACCATACCGATCCGGTAGGGATAGTGGTGTTGCGGAAGTGTTGCGCCACCTGAAGCATCGCCGGATGCGTCGCTGACCTGGGCTTTCGGTGGACGGAAGGGAAGATCTGCCAGGGTCCGCCGGCACCGAACGGGAAGGGCCTACGCCCGTCCTGTCCACTGGGCCAGCCGGGCGCGCAGCCGGCTCAGGCGGTCGATCTCGGCGTCGATGGCCGCCAGCCTCCGCTCGACCACGCCGGAGGCGGGGGACGTCGCGTCGGCGTTCGCGCACCGCCGCCCCGGATCCTCGACCATGAGCTGGATCCGGTCGGCGATGCCGCGCAGGTCGGGGCGTGGACGCCCGGCCTCCGGCGGTGCGCGGCGCCCCACCCTGGACACCGGCGGCCACCACACACCGGCACCCTCACGGCCGCGGACCTGGCCTCCTGGTCGGCGACCTACGAGGCCCCGGCGACGTACGACTGGAACGGCTGGACCGTGCGCAAGGCCGGCCCCTGGAGCCAGGGCCCGGCGTTCCTTCAGCAGCTCGCCCTCCTCCCGCCCGGGCTGCCCGCCTACGGGTCCGCCGACACCGAGCCGCAGGCGCCGTGCCGGGAACACGCCGTGCGGGGCGGCGGTGCTGGGCGGCAGCCCTGCCGACGGGGTGGGAACGGCGCCGGGTGGCGTGCCGTGCTGGGCGGTGGGCGGGCACCACCGTGCCGGGTCGGGCCCGGCCGTGCCCGCGCCGGGCAGGGCCGACGGGCGGGCACCGGGCCGGGCCGGGCGGCGTGGCGGGGCGGGGCCCGGGAGCCGCTGCTGGGCCCGGCGCCGGACGGGCCTCGCAGAGGCTCGTGCCCGCTCCGGGTGTTCACCCCGATTCCACCTGGAGCACACCGGCCGGGCGGGCGGTGTCAGTGGCGCGTGCTCTCATGGAGGGCATGAACGAAGAGACGGAAACCATCGACGAGTTTCTCGCGCGCCACTCGGCCGACGTGGAGGAGGCGGTCCGCAAGGCCGCCGCGGCCGAGATCATGCCCCGCTTCCGCCGGCTCGCGGAGCACGAGGTCGACCGCAAGTCCGGCCCGCACGACCTGGTGACGGACGCCGACCGGCTGGCCGAGCGGTACCTCACCGACACCCTCGGCGCCCTGCTGCCCGGCTCCGTCGTCGTGGGCGAGGAGGCGGTGCACGCCAACCCGGCGACGTACGAGGCGATACGGGGCGACGCCCCCGTCTGGATCGTCGACCCCGTGGACGGCACACGGCAGTTCGTGCACGGCGACCCCGGCTTCTGCACCCTGGTCGCCCTCGCCCGGCGCGGGGTCCTGCTGGCCTCCTGGACGTACGCCCCGGCACACGACCGGCTCGCCACGGCCGTACGGGGAGCGGGCGCGTACCTGGACGGCGAACGGCTGCGCAGCGGCGCGCCGGAGCCGGGCCGCCCGCTGAAGGTGGCCACGTCCCACCCGGACTACACGACGGAGGACCAGAAGGACGCGCTGCTCGGTCTGTGGACGGACGGCGCGGCCCCCCGTGCGTGCGGCTCGGCCGGACTGGAGTACCTCGCCGTCGCCCGCGGTGAGTTGGACGCCACGGCCTTCTCCTGGGAGGCGGCCTGGGACCACGCCGCGGGACTGCTGCTCGTCGAGGAGGCGGGCGGCGCCCACCTGACCCTGGCGGGCAGCCCGTTCCGCGTCACGGGCGGCAACAGCCTGCCCTTCACGGCGGCCCGCGACGCGGCGACGGCGCAGCGGGTGCTGGACCTGCTGACGGCGTAGCCCGCGGCAGCCGAGACGGCGTCGCCCGTACGCCGGGGCTGCGAGTCCCCGTGCGCCGGGGCCGCGTATCCCCGTGGCCCGGGGGCCACGCGTCCCCGTGGACGCACGGGGGCCGCGCATCCGCGTGTGCGCGCATGGGGGCCGTGTATCCCCGTACACCGGGGCCAGGCGTCCCCGTGGGCGGACTGGGGCCGGGCATCCGCGTGAGCGTGCGCTGAGGCTGCGCATCCCGCACCGGGACCGCGTCCCGGGCCCTGCCGGCCGGCCTCCTCCGCGCCTCCTGCCGGCACCCCTCGCCACCCGGCGTCCCCGCGCCCTCGGCGACCGGCGGACCGTGCCGGCGGCCGGGTTCGGCCCGCGAGGCGATCCGTTCGTCCGCGCGGCATATCCTGATCGCGAATGGCCATCGGCTGACGAAGGGGTCCCAAGGTGCCGTCGATGCTCGATGCGGTCGTGGTGGGTGCGGGGCCGAACGGGCTGACCGCCGCCGTGGAACTCGCCCGCCGCGGGTTCTCCGTGGCCGTGTTCGAGGCGTGCGGCACCGTCGGCGGCGGCGCCCGCACCGAAGAGCTCACCCTGCCCGGCTTCCGGCACGACCCGTGCTCCGCCGCCCACCCCCTCGGCGTCAACTCACCCGCGTTCCGCGCCCTGCCGCTGGAGCGCTACGGCCTTGAGTGGCTGCACCCCGAGCTGCCCATGGCGCATCCGTTCCCCGACGGCACGGCCGCCGTCCTGGCCCGGTCGGTCGCGCGGACCGCCGCCTCGTTCGGGCCGCGCGACGCCGGGACGTACCGCCGGCTCGTCGAGCCGTTCCTGCCGCGGTGGGACACCCTCGTCCGCGACTTCATGTCCCTGCCCCTCAGCGCCCTCCCGCGCGACCCGGTCACGCTCGCCCGCTTCGGTCTGGCCGGCCTGCCCCCGTCCACCTGGCTGATGCGCCGCTTCCGCGACGACCGGGCCAGGACCCTCGTCGCCGGCCTGGTCGCCCACGTCATGGCCCCGCTGAACGGCTTCGCCACCGGCGCGATCGCCCTGGTCTTCGCCCTGGCCGCGCACGCCCGCGGCTGGCCCGTCGCCCGCGGCGGCTCGCAGTCGATCTCCGACGCCCTGGCCGCGTACCTGAAGGACCTGGGCGGCGCCGTCCACACCGACTACGAGGTCAAGCGCCTCGACGACCTGCCGCCCGCGCGGGCCTACGTGTTCGACACCTCGCCCACCGCCCTGGCCCGCATCGCCGGCCTCGGCGGCTACTACGAGGGCTACCGGTACGGCCCCGGCGTCTTCAAGATCGACTACGCCCTGGACGGCCCCGTGCCGTGGACGGCGCCGGAGGCCCGCGTCGCCGGCACCGTGCAGATCGGGGCGGACAGCGCCGAGATCGGCGCCGCGCTGCACGCCGCGTCCCGCGAGGGACGCGCGCCCGACAGGCCGTTCCTCATCACCGTCCAGCCCGGTGTCGTCGACCCCGGCCGCGCCCCGGCCGGACAGCAGGTGTTCTGGGCGTACGGCCACGTGCCCAACGGCTGGACCGGGGATCTCACCGACGCCGTCGAACGCCAACTGGAGCGCTTCGCCCCGGGCTTCCGCGACCGGGTGCTCGCCCGCGCCGTCGCCGGGCCGCCCCGGATCGCCGCCCGCAACGCCAACTACGTCGGCGGCGACATCGCCTCCGGTGCGGTCGCCGGGCTCCAGCTCCTGCTGCGCCCGAAGCCGACCCTGTTCCCCTACAGCACCCCGCACCCGGCCGTCTACATCTGCTCGTCGGCCACCCCGCCGGGGCCCGGCGTGCACGGCATGTCGGGTCACAACGCGGCGAAGGCCGTCTGGAGAAGACTGAGGCAGACATGACCACGATCACGCTCGTCCAGGGCGACATCACCCGGCAGGCCGCCGACGCCATCGTCAACGCCGCGAACTCCTCCCTGCTCGGCGGCGGGGGCGTCGACGGCGCGATCCACCGACGCGGCGGCCCCGCGATCCTGGAGGAGTGCCGCATGCTGCGGGCCTCCCGGTACGGCGGGGGTCTGCCCACCGGGCACGCGGTGGCGACGACCGCGGGCCTGCTGGAGGCCCGCTGGGTGATTCACACGGTCGGCCCGGTCCACAGCGCCACCGAGGACCGCTCCGCCCTGCTGGCCTCCTGCTACCGCGAGTCGCTGCGCGTCGCCGACGAGCTGGGCGCCCGCACCGTCGCGTTCCCGGCCATCTCCACGGGCGTCTACGGGTGGCCCATGGACGACGGCGCCCGCATCGCCGTCGAGACCGTCCGGCAGGCCGCCACCGCGGTGACGGAGGTGCGCTTCGTGCTGTTCGACGAACGGGGCTACGCCGCCTTCGCGACGCACGCCGGCCCGTTCGCCGACGGCCTCGGCTGAACCCACCGGCGACACCCGCCTCCGGGCCCGCACGGTAGGCGTCGGCTCGCTGCGGGCGTGGGGCCGTGCGACCCGCCCCGGCTCGCTGCGGGCGTGGGGCCGCGCGGCAGGCCCCGGCTCACTCCGGGCGACGCGCCACTGCGACCCGCCTCGGCTCGCTGCGGGCGTGGGGCCGTGCGGTAGGCCCCGGCTCGCTGCGGGCGACGCGCCATCGCGACCCGCCGTCGCGACGTGCCACCGCGACGTGCCACCGGACGCGGACGGAAGCGGCGCAACGGCGCCGGGGAGACCGGGCGGGCCGGCGACGCCCCGGCGCCCACCGCACCGACCGCCCCTCGGCACCGCGGACCGTTCGCCGCTCGGCGCGGCGGGCCCGCCTGGCGGGCGGAGACGTCCCCGGAGGCCGTCGGACGGCGGCGGTGATCCGCGACCCCGCAGGGCAGGCGACGTCCCTGTCGGATTCCCGCCAGCCACGGCCGCCCCGGTCGCCGATGCTGGAGTCATGCAGAACGGGATGCACACCGACCGGGAGCGCTGTGTCCGCGCGGTCCGGTCCAAGGACGCGCGGTTCGACGGCTGGTTCTTCACCGCCGTCCTCACCACCCGCATCTACTGCCGGCCCAGCTGCCCGGTGGTGCCGCCCAAGCCGGAGAACATGACCTTCTACCCCAGCGCGGCCGCCTGCCAGCAGGCCGGCTTCCGGGCCTGCAAGCGCTGCCGCCCCGACACCAGCCCCGGCTCACCCGAGTGGAACCAGCGCGCCGACGTGGTGGCCCGCGCCATGCGGCTGATCGCCGACGGCGTGGTCGACCGCGAAGGCGTCCCCGGCCTCGCCGCCCGCCTCGGCTACAGCGCCCGCCAGGTCGAACGGCAGCTGCTCGCCGAACTCGGCGCCGGCCCGCTCGCCCTGGCCCGCGCTCAGCGCGCCCAGACCGCGCGGCTGCTGATCGAGACCACCGAGCTGCCGATTGCGGAGATCGCCTTCGCCGCCGGCTTCTCCTCGATCCGCACCTTCAACGACACCGTGCGCGAGGTCTTCGCCCTGTCACCCACCGACCTGCGGGCCCGCCGCCCGGGCCGGGCCGCCGGCCGGTCCACCGCACCGCCCCCGGCCACCCCCGGCGCGCTCCGCCTGCGCCTCCCCTTCCGCGCCCCGCTCAACCCCGACAACCTCTTCGGCCACCTCGCCGCGACCGCCGTACCGGGCGTGGAGGAGTGGCGCGACGGCGCCTACCGGCGCACCCTGCGCCTGCCCTACGGCCACGGCATCGCGGCCCTGACGCCGGCGCCCGACCACATCGCCTGCCGCCTCACCCTCAGCGACCTGCGGGACCTGCCCGTGGCGATCAGCCGGTGCCGCCGCATGCTCGACCTGGACGCCGACCCGGTGGCGATCGACGACCACCTGCGCACCGACCCGGTGCTCGCGCCCCTGGTCGACAAGGCCCCCGGCCGGCGTGTCCCGCGCACCGTCGACGAGGCCGAGTTCGCCCTGCGGGCCGTCCTCGGCCAGCAGGTCTCCACGGCCGCCGCCCGCACGCACGCCGCCCGCCTGGTCACCGCGCACGGCGAGCCCGTCGACGACCCCGAGGGCGGCCTCACCCATCTCTTCCCCGCCCCCGAGGCGCTGGCCGCCCTCGACCCCGATTCCCTGGCGATGCCCCGGGCCCGCCGCACGACGTTCACCACACTGGTACGCCGACTCGCCGACGGAACAGTTCACTTGGGCGTGGAGAGCGACTGGCGGGAGACCCGCGCACGGCTGCTGGCGCTGCCCGGCTTCGGCCCCTGGACGGCCGACGTCATCGCCCTGCGCGCCCTCGGCGACCCCGACGCCTTCCTGCCCACCGACCTCGGCGTCCGGCGCGCCGCCGGTGCGCTCGGCCTGCCGTCGACGCCCGCCGCGCTCACCGCGCGGGCGGCGGCCTGGCGGCCCTGGCGCGCCTACGCCGTGCAGTACCTGTGGGCGACCGACAGCCACCCGATCAACTTCCTCCCCGTCTGAGGCCGACCCATGAGACAGCACACCGTCATCGACAGCCCCTACGGCCCGCTCACCCTCGTCGCCGACGACGGCGTCCTGTGCGGCCTGTACATGACCGACCAGCGTCACCGCCCGCCGGAGGAGACCTTCGGCGCACGCGACCAGCGCCCCTTCGCCCGGGCGGCGGAGGAGCTCGCGGCCTACTTCGACGGGCAGTTGCGCGAGTTCACCCTGGAACTGCGCCTGAACGGCACACCGTTCCAGCGCGCCGTCTGGGACCAGCTGCGCCGCATCCCCTACGGCGAGACCCGCTCCTACGGCCAACTCGCCGACGCCCTCGGCCATCCCACGGCCTCCCGCGCCGTCGGCCTCGCCAACGGCCGCAACCCCGTCGGCATCGTCGTCCCCTGCCACCGCGTCATCGGCGCGAGCGGCAGCCTGACCGGCTACGGCGGCGGCCTGGACCGCAAACGCCGCCTCCTGGACTTCGAACGCGGCACGGCCCTGTTCTGAGGGCGTGACCCCCGGAGGCGGGTCCGGTCTGTCGTACGGGTTGCCCGCGCTGCTCACGTCCCGTGGCCGGCCGGGGCACCGCCGTCGGCGGCCAGCCGGCGCAGCAGCTCGGGCAGCGATGTGCCGATGGGCTCCCGGATGACTTGGTCGGCCAGTTCGTCGTACGGGGTCGGTTCGGCGTTGACGATGATCAGGCGGGCGCCGTGGTCGGCGGCGACCCCGGCGAGCCCCGCGGCGGGCTGCACCTGCAGACTGGTGCCGACGGCGATGAAGACCTGGCAGGCCTTGGCGATGGCGAGGGCGTCGCCGAGGACGACCGGGTCGAGCCGCTCGCCGAACATGACGGTCGCCGACTTGAGGATGCCGCCGCACTCCAGGCAGGGCGGGTCGTCCTCCCCGGCCTCGACCCGGGCGAGCGCGTCCTCCATCGGCCCGCGGGCGTGGCACGCGGTGCACACGAAGCTCCGTGCGCTGCCGTGCAGTTCGAGCACCTTGCGGGCGGGCATGCCGGCGAGCTGGTGCAGCCCGTCCACGTTCTGCGTCATCACCCGTACCGGCACGCCGGACCGCTCCAGCTCGGTGACCGCCTCGTGCGCGGCGTTCGGCTTCGCCCGCAGGGTCCGGTTGGCGCGCCGCATCCGCCACGCGCGCCGCCGGATCTCCGGATCGGCCATGTAGTACCCGTACGTCACGAGCTTCTCGGCCTCCGGATCCCGCCGCCACAGCCCGTTGGGCCCGCGGTAGTCGGGGATGCCGGAGTCGGTGGAGATGCCGGCGCCGCTGAGGACGGCGACGAGGGGCTTGGTCATGGCACCGAGGGTAGGTCGGACGATTCGGGCGGGCGAACGGATTACCGGTGCGCCCCGGCCGCCGCGGTGCTACGGTCCGCGCATGGCCAGGGTCACCGTCTCGCTCGACGCCGAACTCGTCGTGGAAGTGATGGTGCTCGCCGGTGTGGGCAGCCCCCAGGACGCCGTCGAGCTCGTCGTCCGCGACTACATCGCACGCGGCCACCGCACCGAGGCCAGGACCGCCGCCCGCGACGAGGCGCTGCGCGAGGCCGACGTCAAGCCGCGTCACACCGAGGGCTGAACCCCTCCGGCGCGGGTCAGCCGACCCGGTGGCCGTTCTCCAGCTCCGCCGTGCCGGACCCGTCGGCGAGGACGTCGAGGGCGGCCAGGACGCGGCGGCCCAGGGCGCCGGGCAGGTGGTCGGTGAGCTCCTCACGGTCGACGAGGCGCCAGGACAGCAGCTCCTCCTCCTGCAGCCGGATCGCCTTCAGGTCCTCCTCCCCGAGGACGCCGCCGTCGTACAGATAGGCCACCAGGGGCGGCCGGGGCCCCGACGCGTGCACCCAGTCCACGGCGAGCAGCCGGCCCAGCTCGACGTCGAGGCCGATCTCCTCGAGCGTCTCGCGGCGGGCGCCCTGGCGCGGCGTCTCGCCGTCGTCGGACTCGATCGTGCCGCCCGGCAGCGCCCAGCCCTCGCGGTAGTTCGGCTCGACGAGCAGCACCCGCCCCTCCGCGTCGCGGAAGAGGGCGGCGGCTCCGGAGATCACGCGGGGCAGTCCCGCGACGTACGTGGCGAAATCAGGAGTGGTCATCCGTGCAGGGTAACCAGGTGGGACGGCCCCTCACCCCGCGACCGCCCGCGGCTGGCACGCCGGACGGCTCCGGAACCGCGGCTATCCGGAGCCGCGGGCCGTCCGGGGCCGCAGCCGCCCGGGGACCGGTGCCGGCGGGGGACCGGTGCCGGCGGGGGACCGGTGCCGGCGGGGTGCCGGCGCTGCCGGCTGAGGTAGACGTCGCCCGGGCCGGGGCCGCCCGGGCCGGAGCCGCCCGAAGCCGCGGCCGTCCGGGGCCGGTGCCGGCCGAGGCGGTCGCCGGCCGGTCGCCGTCCTGGCCCGGTCGCCCTCCCGGGCGCGGTCGTCAGGCCCCCGCACCGCTCAACTGTCCTCCCGGGCCAGCCGCAGCGTGCGCTCCGCCAGCTCGCTGATGCGCACGCCGTCGAAGCCGAAGACCGCGCTGCGGACCGTGTCCTCCAGCGGGTCCTTCCACTGGGCCGGGATCGCCCGCGCGCCCGTGAGGACGCCCGCGACCGAGCCGGCCGTCGCGCCGTTGGAGTCGGTGTCCAGGCCGCCGCGCACCGTCAGCGCGATGGTGCGGGTGAAGTCGCCGTCGCCGTAGAGCAGCCCGGCCGTGAGCACGGCGGCGTTCGGAACCGTGTGGATCCAGCCCAGGCCCGCGGTCTCCTCCGCGAGCGTCGTCAGCGTGTCCTCCCACGGCAGCCGCGCCTCGTGCAGGGAGGCCGCCCGGCGCACGGTGCGGGCCAGGCGGCTGCTCGCCGGGATCACCGTCAGGGCGGTGTCCACGGCGTCGCGCACGGTCGGCGCGGTGAACGCCGCCGCGATCAGCGCCGCCGCCCACATCGCGCCGTACACGCCGTTGCCGGTGTGGGACAGCACCGCGTCCCGGTGGGCGAGCGAGGCGGCGCGGCGCGGAAGCCCCGGACTGGTCCAGCCGTGGATGTCGGCGCGGATCAGGGCGCCGATCCACTCCTGGTACGGGTTGTCGTACGTCGCCGTCAGCGGCGGCTTCAGGCCGCCCGCCAGGTTGCGGTACGCGGCCCGCTCCGCCGTGAACGTCTGCAGGTACGGCAGCCGCAGCAGCCACAGGTCGCCGACCTGCTCGGTGCTGAAGCCGAAACCGTGCGTCTCCAGCAGGTCCAGGCCGAGGATCGCGTAGTCCACGTCGTCGTCGCGGCAGCTGCCGTGCACCCGGCCGCGCACGCACGAGCGCCACTCCGGGCGCAGGTCGGCGCGGTCGGCGTCGTCGGCCGGCTCGGGCAGGTAGTCCGTCAGCGGCAGCGCCGAGGCCTGCCGCAGATAGCGGTCGATGCGGTCGCGCGTCCACACCTCGCCCCGCTCGACCGGCTTGCCGAGCATGTTGCCGGCGATGCGGCCCAGCCAGCCCCCGAGGATGCGGTCGGCGAGGTCCGGTGCGGTGTCCACAGCAGCGGTCATGGTTCCGGTGTACCCAGCCCGACGGGGTCGCTGCGCGCCCCGGAGCAGGCGGGCAGGAGATCGCCGGCGTGCCTAAGGGGCGCCCGGATGGCTGGACAGCGCCGTGCCGCCGCCGGCCCGGCGGTGGACCGGCCTCCCGCCCTGCCGAGCCTCGCCGGTGCCGGTCGTCACTTAGTCGGCGGGCACCCGCAGGGAACTCGGCGCGGGGTGCGCCGCAGTCGCCGGCCGAGGCACAGTGCTGCCGCCCCCGCGGTGAGGCAGGTGGCGGCGAGGGCGCCGAGGACGGTCACCCGCTCGCCGCGCCCGCCGATGCCGGAGTCGGCCAGGCGGGGCGCGGAGCCGGTCGCGTTCGCGGGCGCGGCGGTGGCGGCCTGGAGGATCAGGTCGGCCACCGCGTCGGGGCGGGCGATGAGGGAGACGTGGCAGGAGTCCATCTCCTGCGTGTGGGAGTGGGCCCGCCCGGCCTGGAAGCGCTCCTGCTGGGGGCTGATGGTCATGTCCTGCCGCCCCACGAGCGCCCAGGACGGTATCTCCTTCCAGGCGGCCGCCTTCGCCGTCTCGGAGAACGCCGTCGTGGCGGCCGGACGCTGCGTGACGCCCGGCAGGTTCGCCCGGTCCTCCGTCAGGCAGTTGGCGAAGACCGGGTGGACCTTGTCCCGCTCCAGGTAGAGGTCGGTGCCGCTGGTGCCGGCCGTGTCCGGTACGGCACGGACCGTGTGGCGGTGCCCAGGGCGCTGGGGAAGCGGGCGGACAGCGAGGAGTGATGTCGAGCCCCGATGCCAGCCACGCGGAAGGGCGGAGGGTGGAGGGGTGAGGCGGCCCATCCGCAGGAGTCGGGAAGCAGCCCTTCGGCCGACGCCTCGTCGGACGTCCGTAGGGAGGCGATCGAGACCGCGGCCGGTGCGCCGGGGGTGTACCGGCGGCGCCTGCCGACCGCGCGGGCGGCCCGGCCGCGGCCAGGCCCGGGCCGCGGGCGGGGGCATGGCGGCGGGAGTGACCTCCGGTTAGGGTCGCAGCGGCGCGACTGGCCCCGGCCTGCGACGGGCCCGGAGAGCAAGGGGATGGCAAGGTGGCGGACGCTGCGGTGCGCGGATCGTCGACGGCACGCGGGGTGCTCGTCGCCGCGGACAAGTTCAAGGGCTCACTGACGGCCGTCGAGGTCGCCGAGCGCGTGACGACCGGGTTGCGCCGGGCCGTGCCGGACCTCGCGGTGGAGGCGCTGCCGGTCGCCGACGGCGGCGACGGGACCGTGTCCGCGGCCGTCGCCGCCGGGTTCGAGCGGCGGGAGGCGCGGGTGGCCGGCCCCCTCGGGGACGAGGTGACCGCCGCCTTCGCGCTGCGCGGCACCACGGCCGTCGTGGAGATGGCGGAGGCGAGCGGGCTGCAGCGGCTGCCGGCGGGCGTCTTCGCCCCGCTGACGGCGTCCACGTACGGCTCCGGCGAGCTGCTGCGGGCCGCACTGGACGCGGGGGCGCGCACCATCGTGTTCGGGGTCGGCGGCAGCGCGACGACCGACGGGGGTGCGGGGATGCTGAGCGCGCTCGGGGCACGGTTCCTGGACGCCCGCGGTGAGCCGGTGCCGCCCGGGGGCGGGGGCCTCGCCGGGCTCGCCCGCGCGGACCTGTCCGGGCTGGACCCCCGCCTCGCATCCGTCGAGCTGGTGCTCGCCGGCGACGTCGGCAACCCGCTGACCGGACCCACGGGCGCGCCGGCGGTGTACGGCCCGCAGAAGGGCGCCTCACCGGACGACGTCGAGGCGCTGGACGCGGCCCTAGCGCACTACGCGAAGGTGCTGGAGAGCGCGATCGGCGCGAGGGCGGCCGAGTACGCGGCCGCCCCGGGGGCGGGGGCCGCCGGCGGTGTCGGGTACGCGGCGCTCGTCCTCGGCGCGGCGTTCCGGCCCGGGATCGAGGTCATGCTGGACGTGCTGGGCTTCGCGACGGCGCTGGAACGGGCCACGCTGGTGATCACCGGCGAGGGTTCGCTGGACGAGCAGACGCTGCACGGCAAGGCACCGGCGGGCGTCGCCGCGGCCGCGCGGGCGGCCGGCAGGGAGGTCGTCGCGGTCTGCGGCCGGCTGGCGCTGGCGCCGGAGGCACTGGAGCGGGCCGGAATCCGGCGGGCGTACGCCCTGACGGACGTCGAACCCGACGTGGCGGCGTGCATCGCGCAGGCCGGCCCGCTCCTGGAACGGGTCGCGGAGCGGATCGCCCGGGACCTCCTGCCCTGACGAAAACGTTCCACACGCACCGACCGCGTCCTGCGCGAGCCGGGGCCACTCGCCGTGAAGTCCCTGTGCGGGCCGACCTCTGCGGTGTCCTGAGCCCCGGCCGGCCCGGTCAGGCGGCGCCGGTGCCGTCCAGCTCCTCCACCGCGTCCTGCGGCAGCCGCAGCCCGGCCGCTGCGATGTTCTCGCGCAGGTGGGCCGGGGAGGAGGTGCCCGGAACGACCACGACGGCGGGGGAGCGGTACGGCAGCCAGGCCAGCGCCACCGGCTGCGGCGAGGCGTCCAGGCGGGCGGCCACGTCGGTCAGCGCCCCGGACTGGAGGGGCGTGAAGCCGCCCAGCGGGAAGGACGGCGTGAGGCGGTGTTCCGGGCAGCGCACAGGTCGACCAGGGCGTCGTCCCCGCGGTTCGCCAGGTTGTACGCCGACAGCAGCCCCGCCCCCGCGCCTCCTCCACCCTGCCCGGCGTACGCCGCCCGCAGCCCCGCGCGACGCAGCCCGGCCGAGCCGCGCTGTACCCCGCCGGGAACAGCCGAAGGGCCCCGGACCATTCGGTCCGGGGCCCTTCCCGTCGTACGGCCGTCGCGGCCGTCGTCACCGCTACGGAAGCTGCGCCGCCCGCGCCTCGCGACGGTTGTCGCGGAAGTTGTTCACCCGGCGCGCCGTGGCGAACAGCGGGATCACCGCGCCCATGACCAGCTGCAGCGCGCAGCCGGTCTGCAGGAGCAGCTGGCCGCTCGGGGCCTCGAAGGCCCAGGCCGCCAGCAGGCCCATCGACAGCACGATCCACGTCAGCATCGCCACCGCGAGGCGGCCCCGCGGCTTGGGGTACTCCACGCGGCTCACCATCAGCCACGCGATGCCGAGGATCGCCAGGAGCGTCGCCACGAAGGGCAGCTCGAGAAGCACGATGGAGACCACCGTCAGCGCGCCGAACGGCGACGGCATGCCCTGGAACATGCCGTCCTTCATCGTCACGCAGCTGAACCGCGCGAGCCTGAGCACCACGGCGAGCAGCACCACGATGGCGCCCAGCGCCGCCACCCGCTGATGGGCGTCGTCGGCGACCATGCCGTACACGAGGACGAAGTACGCCGGGGCCAGACCGAAGCTGATCAGGTCGGACAGGTTGTCGAGCTCGGCGCCCATGGGGGAGGAGCGCAGCTTGCGCGCCACCAGGCCGTCGAACAGGTCGAAGACGGCCGCGCACAGCATCAGGATGACGGCCGTCGCGGCGCTGTGCCGGGCCATGCCCGACTCCTGGCTGCCGGTGAGGTGCGGGATCAGGATGCCGGTGGTGGTGAAGTACACCGCCATGAAGCCGCACGTCGCGTTGCCGAGGGTGAGGGTGTCCGCTATCGACAGACGCAGGGAGAGGGGCATCTCCTCCTCGTCGTCGGCCTCGTCGGTCCCGGGCACCCAGCCCGCCTGGGTCTGTGGATCAATCACGGTCAATGCGAGTCACCCCAGCCACGGTCTTCTGGCCGACCTCGACCGCCACCTCGACGCCCTCGGGCAGGTAGAGGTCGACGCGCGAGCCGAAGCGGATCAGACCGATCCGCTCACCCTGCTCGACCTTCGTGCCCGACGGGATGTAGGGGACGATGCGGCGGGCCACCGCGCCGGCGATCTGGATCATCTCGATGTCACCGAGCTCGGTGTCGAAGTGCCAGACGACGCGCTCGTTGTTCTCGCTCTCCTTGTTGAAAGCCGGAACGAACCCGCCGGGGATGTGCTCGACCGACGTGACGGTGCCGGCCAGCGGTGCGCGGTTGACGTGGACGTTGAGCGGGCTCATGAAGATCGCGACGCGTGTGCGGCCGTCCTTCCAGGGCATGATGCTCTGCACCACGCCGTCGGCGGGCGAGATCACCCGGCCCTGGGCGATCTCGCGCTCGGGGTCGCGGAAGAACCACAGCATCCCCGCCGCGAGCGCGGTGGCGGGGACGGCGACGGCCTTGGCGGCACCCGAGCGGCGGGCGCGGGCCAGGCTGAGGGCTGCGGTGGCGACGGTCGGAAGAAGCCACGGCGATGCTCCGCGCGCGAGGCGTGTGCCGACCAGGCTGTCGCGAGGTGCAGAGGTTTGGCTGTGGGGCATGGATGACCTTCGTAGCGGGTGACGCCGCGCTTCTGACGGGGGACGGCGGCTTTACGCGATCGTAGCGGTTAAGGGCCGCAACTGGGTAAGCCGAGCACCCGAGTCGGCGTCCGAACACCGCTGACGGGGTGTGATCTTCTTCTCGAAGAAAACACCCCGTACCCGGATGATCAGCCCTGGAATCGATACTCCTCGAGCAACCTGCGGCCGATGATCATTTTCTGGATCTCGGCGGTACCCTCGCCGATGAGCAGCATCGGGGCCTCGCGGTAGAGGCGCTCGATCTCGTACTCCTTGGAGAAGCCGTAGCCGCCGTGGATCCGGAAGGCGTCCTCCACGACCTCCTTGCAGTACTCGGAGGCGAGGTACTTCGCCATCCCCGCTTCGAGGTCGTTTCGCTCACCGGAGTCCTTTTTGCGCGCTGCGTTCACCATCATCGCATGCGCGGCCTCGACCTTGGTGGCCATCTCGGCGAGCTTGAACTGGATGGCCTGGTGCTGGGCGATCGGCTTGCCGAACGTGTGACGCTGCTGGGCGTACTGGACGCCGAGCTCGAACGCGCGCTGGGCGACGCCGCAGCCGCGGGCGGCCACGTTCACGCGGCCCACCTCCACGCCGTCCATCATGTGGTAAAAACCTCGCCCGGTGACGCCGCCGAGCACCCGATCGGCCGGAATGCGCAGACCGTCCATGATCAGCTCGGTGGTGTCGACCCCCTTGTAGCCCATCTTCTCGATCTTGCCCGGGATGGTCAGGCCGGGGCGGACCTCGCCGAAGCCGGGCTCCTTCTCCACCAGGAAGGTGGTCATGGACTTGTGGGGCGCGGTGCCGTCGGGGTGTCCTTCGTCACTGCGGACCAGGACGGCCACGAGCGAGGACGTGCCGCCGTTCGTCAGCCACATCTTCTGGCCGGTCAGGACGTACTCGTCGCCGTCCCTGACCGCCTTGGAGGAGATCGCCGACACGTCGGAGCCGAGCGCCGGCTCCGACATCGAGAAGGCGCCGCGGATGTCGCCGGCCGCCATCCTCGGCAGGAAGTGCTCCCTCTGCTCCTGCGTGCCGTGCTGCTTGAGCATGTACGCGACGATGAAGTGGGTGTTGATGATGCCGGACACCGACATCCAGCCGCGGGCGATCTCCTCCACGCACAGGGCGTAGGTGAGCAGCGACTCGCCCAGACCCCCGTACTCCTCGGGGATCATCAGTCCGAACAGGCCCAGTTCCCTCAGGCCGTCGACGATCTGCTGCGGGTACTCGTCGCGGTGCTCCAGCTCGGTCGCGACCGGGATGATCTCCTTGTCCACGAAGTCACGGACGGTGGAGACGATCTCCCGCTGAATGTCCGTGAGGCCGTGGGTCTGGGCGAGGCGGCTCATCTACTTCTCCTGCGACTTCGGCTCGGAACCGGGGGCGCCGCCCGCCGGGGGCGTCGTTCGGGGCTCGGCGAGGACCGGGCGGCCGGGCTGCTCGCCGCCGCGCTCCTTGATGTACGTCTCGGTCGGCACCATCACCTTGCGGCGGAACACGCACACGAGCGTGCCGTCCTGCTTGTAGCCCTTGGTCTCGACGTGGACGATGCCGCGGTCGTTCTTCGACTTCGACGGCCACTTGTCGAGCACCGTCGTCTCGCCGTAGATCGTGTCGCCGTGGAAGGTCGGCGCCACGTGCCTGAGCGACTCGATCTCCAGGTTGGCGATCGCCTTGCCGGAGATGTCCGGGACGGACATGCCGAGCAGCAGCGAGTAGACGTAGTTGCCGACGACGACGTTCCTGCCGAAGTCCGTCGTCTTCTCGGCGTAGTTCGTGTCCATGTGGAGCGGGTGGTGGTTCATGGTGAGGAGACAGAACAGGTGGTCGTCGTACTCCGTGACCGTCTTGCCCGGCCAGTGCTTGTACGTCGCCCCGACCTCGAACTCCTCGTACGTGCGTCCGAACTGCATGCCCCTCACGCCTCCGGGATCTCGAACGTGCTGGTGCGCTGCATGCCGGCGGCGCGGCCCTTGCCCGCGACGACGAGGGCCATCTTACGGCTGGCCTCGTCGATCATCTCGTCGCCGAGCATCGCGGACCCCTTCTTGCCGCCGGCCTCCGACGTGTAGTACTCGTACGCGTCCAGGATCAGCTCGGCGTGGTCGTAGTCCTCCTGGGAGGGCGAGAAGACCTCGTTGGCGGCGTCGACCTGGCCGGGGTGCAGCACCCACTTGCCGTCGAAGCCGAGCGCGGCGGCGCGGCCGGCGACCTCACGGAAGCCGTCGACGTTGCGGATCTGCAGGTAGGGGCCGTCGATCGCCTGGAGGTTGTTGGCGCGGGCGGCCATCAGGATCTTCATCAGGATGTAGTGGTAGGCGTCCGCCGGGTAGCCGGGCGGCTGCTCGCCCACGACCAGCGACTTCATGTTGATCGACGCCATGAAGTCGGCCGGGCCGAAGATGATCGTCTCCACACGCGGCGAGGCCTGCGCGATCGCGTTGACGTTGTTCAGGCCCTGCGCGTTCTCGATCTGCGCCTCGATGCCGATGCGGCCGACCTCGAAGCCCATCGTCTTCTCGATCTGCGTCAGCAGCAGGTCGAGGGCGACGACCTGATCGGCGCTCTGCACCTTCGGCAGCATGATGCAGTCGAGGTTGGGGCCCGCGCCCTCGACCACGGTCACGACGTCCCGGTACGTCCACTCGGTGGTCCAGTCGTTGACGCGTACGACCCTGGTCTTGCCCGTCCAGTCGCCCTCGTTGAGGAACTTGACGATCGTGTGCCGCGCCTCGGGCTTGGCCAGCGGCGCGCACGCGTCCTCCAGGTCCAGGAACACCTGGTCCGCCGGCAGGCCCTGGGCCTTCTCCAGGAAGCGCGGGTTCGAGCCCGGTACGGCCAGGCAGGAGCGCCGCGGGCGGAGACGGTTGACGGGCGCGGCGGAGCCGCTCGCCGCAAGGGCGGTGGTGGGAGACGGGTGGGCCGTCATGCGGGGACCTCCAGGGGGTCGAGCTTGTTCGCTTTCCGGATCTCGTCGACGATGCGGCCGATGATCCCGGTGATGTCGAAGTCCTTCGGGGTGAAGACCGCGGCCACTCCGGCTGCCCTGAGCTGCTCGGCGTCACCGCTGGGGATGATGCCACCGGCGATCACCGGTATGTCTGTGGCACCCGCCACACGCAGCCGTTCGAGCACGTCCGGCACCAGCTGGGCGTGCGAACCGGACAGGATCGACAGGCCGACCGCGTGCACGTCCTCGGCGAGGGCCGCGTCCACGATCTGCTCGGGCGTCAGCCGGATGCCCTGGTAGACCACCTCGAAGCCGGCGTCCCGCGCGCGCACCGCGATCTGCTCCGCGCCGTTGGAGTGGCCGTCCAGACCGGGCTTGCCCACCAGGAAGCGCAGCTTGCCGACGCCGAGGTCCCTCGCCGTGGCGTCCACCTTGCGGCGGACCAGGGCCAGCGCGCTGCCCTCCTCGGCGGGGACGGCCACCGGGGCCGAGGAGACGCCCGTGGGCGCCCTGAACTCGCCGAACACCTCGCGCAGGGCCCCGGCCCACTCGCCGGTCGTCGCCCCGGCGCGGGCGCACTCCAGGGTGGCCTCCATCAGGTTCTCGTTGCCGCGGGCGGCCTCCTTCAGCCGCTCCAGCGCCTTGCAGGGGCGCGGGTGGTTGAACGGCGGCTGGTAGCGGCTGTCGCGCCACTGCTGGAGCGAGGCGATCACCCGGGCCTCGACGGCCGGGTCCACCGTCTGGATCGCGGTGTCCAGATCGGCGGTCAGCGGGTTCGGCTCGGTGCCCTCGAAGGCGTTGACACCGATGATCTTCTCCTGCCCGGACTCGATCCGGGCCCTGCGCTCGGCGTGCGAGGCGACCAGCTGCGACTTCAGGTAGCCGGACTCCACGGCGGCCATCGCGCCGCCCATCTCCTGGATCCGGTCGATCTCGGCGAGCGCCGCCTCGACCAGCTCGTCCACCTTCGCCTCGATCACCTTCGAGCCCTCGAAGATGTCGTCGTACTCCAGCAGGTCGCTCTCGTAGGCGAGCACCTGCTGGATGCGCAGCGACCACTGCTGGTCCCAGGGCCGGGGCAGGCCCAGCGCCTCGTTCCAGGCCGGCAGCTGCACGGCACGGGCGCGGGCGTCCTTGGAGAGGGTGACGGCCAGCATCTCCAGCACGATCCGCTGGACGTTGTTCTCCGGCTGCGCCTCCGTCAGGCCCAGGGAGTTGACCTGGACGCCGTAGCGGAAGCGGCGCTGCTTGGGGTTCTCGATGCCGTACCGCTCCCGCGTGATCCTGTCCCAGATGCGGCCGAACGCCCGCATCTTGCACATCTCCTCGATGAAGCGGACGCCCGCGTTCACGAAGAAGGAGATGCGGGCCACGACATCGCCCATGCGTTCCGGCGGCACCTGGCCGCTGTCGCGGACCGCGTCGAGGACGGCGATGGCGGTGGACATCGCGTACGCGATCTCCTGGACCGGCGTGGCGCCCGCCTCCTGCAGGTGGTAGCTGCAGATGTTGATCGGGTTCCACTTCGGCATGTGGGAGACCGTGTACGCGATCATGTCCGTCGTCAGCCGGAGCGACGGCCCGGGCGGGAAGACGTGCGTGCCCCGGGACAGGTACTCCTTGACGATGTCGTTCTGGGTCGTGCCCTGGAGCTTGGTGATGTCCGCACCCTGCTCCTCGGCGACGACCTGGTAGAGCGCCAGCAGCCACATGGCGGTGGCGTTGATCGTCATCGAGGTGTTCATCTGCTCCAGGGGGATGTCCTGGAACAGCCGGCGCATGTCACCGAGGTGCGCGACGGGCACGCCGACCCGGCCGACCTCGCCGCGGGCGAGGACGTGGTCGGGGTCGTAGCCGGTCTGCGTCGGCAGGTCGAACGCCACCGACAGGCCGGTCTGGCCCTTGGCGAGGTTGCGCCGGTACAGCTCGTTGGACGCCTCGGCCGTGGAGTGGCCGGCGTACGTGCGCATGAGCCACGGCCGGTCCTTCTCCGTCCGTGCCCGCGCCCGGGGGCGCCCGGCGCCGGAGCCGGCATCGCCCGGGCCGCGGTCGCCGTGCTCCCCCGGCTTCGTCTCCTGCCGCCCCGGTGCGCCCTCGGGCGCAGCCACGGGCTCCCGCTCCGCCTCGGCGGGCTGACGCTCGGTCATCTGTGGCCTCCGCTGTCTCAGATGTTCCGGAAGCGGTTGATGGCGTCGATGTGCTTCGCGCGCTTCTCGTGGTCGCGCACGCCCAGGCCCTCCTCGGGGGCCATGCACAGCACGCCGACCTTGCCCTGGTGGAGGTTGCGGTGCACGTCGTAGGCGGCCTGGCCGGTGTCCTCCAGGGAGTACACCTTGGACAGGGTCGGGTGGATCTTGCCCTTCGCGATGAGCCGGTTGGCCTCCCAGGCCTCGCGGTAGTTGGCGAAGTGCGAGCCGATGATGCGCTTCAGGGACATCCACAGGTAGCGGTTGTCGTACTCGTGCATGTAGCCCGAGGTGGAGGCGCAGGTGGTGATGGTGCCGCCCTTGCGGGTGACGTAGACGCTCGCGCCGAAGGTCTCGCGGCCGGGGTGCTCGAAGACGATGTCGATGTCCTCGCCGCCGGTGAGTTCGCGGATGCGCTTGCCGAAGCGCTTCCACTCCTTCGGGTCCTGGGTGTTCTCGTCCTTCCAGAACTTGTAGCCCTCGGCGCTGCGGTCGATGATCGCCTCGGCGCCCATCGAGCGGCAGATGTCCGCCTTCTGCTCGCTGGAGACCACACAGATCGGGTTGGCGCCGCCGGCCAGGGCGAACTGCGTGGCGTACGAGCCGAGTCCGCCGCTCGCGCCCCAGATGAGGACGTTGTCGCCCTGCTTCATGCCGGCGCCGTTGCGGGAGACCAGCTGCCGGTAGGCGGTGGAGTTGACCAGACCGGGGGCGGCGGCCTCCTCCCAGCTGAGGTGGTCCGGCTTGGGCATCAGCTGGTTGGACTTGACCAGGGCGATCTCGGCGAGACCGCCGAAGTTGGTCTCGAAGCCCCAGATGCGCTGCTCGGGGTCGAGCATCGTGTCGTTGTGGCCGTCGCTGGACTCCAGCTCGACGGAGAGGCAGTGCGCGACGACCTCGTCACCGGGCCGCCAGGCGTTGACGCCCGGGCCGGTGCGCAGCACGACGCCCGCGAGGTCGGAGCCGATGATGTGGTACGGCAGGTCGTGGCGCTTGGCCAGCTCGCTGACCCGGCCGTAGCGCTCCAGGAAACCGAAGGTGGACAGCGGCTCGAAGATCGACGTCCACACCGAGTTGTAGTTGACCGACGAGGCCATGACGGCGACCAGCGCCTCGCCCGGGCCGAGCTCGGGCAGCGGCACCTCGTCGAGGTGGATCGACTTGCGCGGGTCCTTGTCGCGGGTGGCGAGGCCCGCGAACATCTCCGTCTCGTCCTTGTGCACGGTGATCGCACGGTACGACTCGGGGAGCGGGAGGGCGGCGAAGTCCTCCGACGTGGAGTCGGGCGACTGGATCGCGGCCAGGATGTCCTTCACGGTCACGGTGTTGCCTCCGGCGGTGAGCGCCCTGAGGGAGGGGCGCTGAGGGTTGCGTCGGGTGCTGCTGAGGGTGGATGAGGGTGTGCCGTCGGTTCGGCGGGTGGTGCTTCGGCGGCGCTTGGTGGCGCGGGAGGTTGCCTGTGACGCAGGCGTCCGGGCGCACGAGCCGGGGAGGCTTGCGGGGACAGCCGGCGTGCGTTCGGTCCTGCACGCCGGCCGCCCGGACCTCTTCAACGTATGACACCGCGTGTCAGGTGGCAAGGCACTGAGTGCCAGATCCTTGCGCTCAGACGAAATCTTTACGTTACAAATGAGCGATGATCGATCGCAGCGCGGGGACACCTCGGTCCACAAACGCCCCTGACATGGCAAAACGGCCACCCCGAGGGGGTGGCCGTCGTCACAGTGCCCGCGCCGGTTCTGTGTTCCGTACCGGCTCCGGGAGGCGCTCAGCGGTCCTTCAGGGCCTCCTCGATGGTCCGCATGACCTCGTCGAGGGGGGCGTCGGTGCGGGCGACCGTCACCAGCACCTCGCCCTGCCGGGACACCGCCGCCGGCGCCGGCGCGGGCTGGGGCGCCGTGCTCCGGCCGGCTCCGATCCCGGTGCCGAACGTCCTGCGCACGATGGCGAAGGCGTGGTCCAGCTGCGCCTCCACGTCGCCCTGGCCGCCCGCCCGCAGCCAGCGCCGCAGCACGTGGTTGTGCGCGGTCACCACGGCCGACGCGGCGACCTCGGCCAGCAGCGGGTCGTCGTTGGCGTCGTCGGCGTGCGCGCGCTCGTCGAAGTGGCCGAGCAGGTAGCGCGTGAACAGACGCTCGTAGCGGGCCACGGAGGCGATCTCCGCCTCCCGCAGCGTCGGCACCTCGCGGGTCAGCTTGTAGCGCGCGACCGAGATCTCCGGCCGGGCCGCGTACATCTTCATGACTTCCTTGATCCCGCGGCACACCGTGTCGAGCGGGTGCTCGTGCGCGGGCGCGGCCTTGAGCACCGCCTCCGCGCGGATCAGGGTGTCGTCGTGGTCGGGGAAGATCGCCTCTTCCTTGGAGCGGAAGTGGCGGAAGAAGGTGCGGCGGGCGACCCCCGCCGCCGCGGCGATCTCGTCGACGGTCGTCGCTTCGTATCCCTTGGTCGCGAACAGTTCCATCGCGGCGGCCGCCAGTTCCCGGCGCATCTTGAGCCGTTGGGCGGCGGCGCGGGAACCCGCGGCGCTCTCCGGCGCGTCGGGCGCGGCTGGTGTACGTGCGGACTTGGCGGGCTGGGACATGACCCGAACGTACTGCATGCGCGCGGCCCGGTGCGCAGGTCCCCGGCTTCCCCCGCCTCCGTCGGGCAGGGGAGCGCCGGGCCGGCCGGGCGGGGGGAACCCGCCCGGATCGAGCAGTCCGCCCCACTCGCCGGAGGGGAGCCGGTCCGCGGGGTCCTCAGCGGCGGGCATATTCGCGGAAGCCGCGGCCCGTCTTGCGGCCGAGGCAGCCCGCGGCCACCAGGTGCTCCAGAAGCGGCGCGGGCGCGAGGCCCGGGTCCCGGAACTCGCGGTGGAGGACCTTCTCGATGGCCAGGGAGACGTCCAGCCCGACGACGTCCAGCAGCTCGAACGGCCCCATCGGGTAGCCGCCGCCCAGCTTCATCGCCGCGTCGATGTCGTCGAGGGACGCGTAGTGCTCCTGCACCATCTTGATCGCGTTGTTGAGGTACGGGAACAGCAGCGCGTTGACGATGAAGCCCGCCCGGTCCCCGCAGTCCACCGCGTGCTTCCTGACCTTGCCGCAGACCTCGCGCACGGTGGCGTGGACGTCGTCGGCGGTCAGCACCGTGCGGACGACCTCGACCAGCTTCATGGCGGGCGCCGGGTTGAAGAAGTGCATGCCGATCACGTCCTGCGGACGCGAGGTGGCGCGGGCGCAGGCGACGACGGGCAGCGACGAGGTGGTGGTGGCCAGCACGGCGCCCGGCCGGCACACCTTGTCCAGCGTCGCGAACAGCTGCTGCTTGACCGCCAGGTCCTCGGCGACCGCCTCCACGGCCAGGTCCACGTCGGCGAAGTCGTCGTAGGTGCCCGTGGCCGTGATCCGGTCCAGGGTCTGCTCCGCCGCCTCCGCGGTCAGCCGGCCCTTGTTGACGGAGCGCGACAGCGACGTGCCGATCCTGGCCTTGGCGGCCTGCGCCTTCTCTGCGCTGCGGGCGGCGAGCACCACCTCGTACCCGGCCTTGGCGAAGACCTCGGCGATGCCGGAGGCCATCGTGCCCGAGCCCGCGACGCCGACGGAGCGCACCGGACGCCCCGGCACGGCGGTGCCGCCCTCGCCCGGGGTCAGGGCGTCCGCCACGACGGTGCCGCTGCCCGGTGCCTCGTAGGTGTAGAAGCCGCGCCCGGCCTTGCGGCCCGTCAGGCCCGCCTCGCTGAGCTGCTTCAGGATCGGGGCGGGGGCGTGCAGCCGGTCGCGGGACTCGGCGTACATCGCGTCCAGGACCGTGCGCGCGGTGTCGATGCCGATCAGGTCGAGCAGTGCGAGCGGTCCCATCGGCAGACCGCAGCCGAGCCGCATCGCGGCGTCGATGTCCTCGCGGGAGGCGTACTTGGCCTCGTACATCGCGGCGGCCTGGTTGAGGTAGCCGAACAGCAGGCCGTCGGCGACGAAGCCGGGCCGGTCGCCCACCGCGACGGGCTCCTTGCCCAGGTCGAGGGCGAGCTGGGTGACCGCGGTGACGGCCGCCGGCGCGGTCAGCACCGACGAGACGACCTCGACCAGTCTCATGGCCGGCGCCGGGTTGAAGAAGTGCAGGCCGAGCACGCGCTCGGGGTGGGCGGAGTCGGCGGCCAGGCGCGTGACGGACAGCGCGTTGGTGCCGGTCGCCAGGATCGTCCCGGGCCGCACGATGCCGTCCAGCTCCCGGATGATCTGCTGCTTGACCTCGTACGACTCGGGTGCCACCTCGATGACCAGGTCGGCGTCGGCCGCGGCGGCGAGGTCGGTGGAGGTGCGCACACGGGCCAGGGCGTCCGCGCGTTCCTGCTCGGTCAGGCGGCCGCGCTCGACGGCGCGGGCGGTGGAGGACTCCAGGGCGGCGACGCACGTGGCGGCCGCGGCCTCGCTGACGTCGATGCCGACGACCTCCCGGCCGGCGCGGGCGAGGACCTCGGTGATGCCGGTGCCCATGGTGCCGAGGCCGACGACGGCGACGGTCTTCAGCGGGGAGTCGGAGGTGTCGGAGAGGGGAGTGGCCATCGCGGGACTCCAGGAATGAGGGTGACGACTGGGAACGCGCCCGGCGCGCCGGAAGGGGCGCACCGGGGGCGGTGAGGGATGCGGGTGTTGCCGGGCTGCCAGCGCACACGCCCGGTGCCGGACGCCGCGGGCGCGCACACGCCCGGCGGCCGGCCGAACCGACCGGCTCTGTCCCGGAGCCGAGTCGTACTGCGGTACAGGAGTACCGAACCGACAACACTCACGGCGGCTGCGTCACCAGGCCGCTGCGAGTCTGCGCGAGTGGGTAACTCGCTCGTCTGAGCTTAACCGGCCGGTAACGAGCGCGCCACCCCCCTGAGTTTGTGACCTAGGTCCCGAAGAGGGGCCGCGCACGCCTAGGCTGGCCTTCGTGGACGAAGAGTTGCGGGCGCTCACGGAGCGCTTACGGCAGGAGTCGGGCGGCTCGGCGGCGTTCGGGCATCTGACGGCCACCGGGGACCCGGACGAACTGGCCGAGGTGCTCACGGCTCCCGGGCAGCCGCTGTGGGCGCGGGAACTGGCCGCGTTCCGGCTGGGGCTGGCCGGCGACCGGCGCGCCTTCGAGTCCCTGGTGCTGTTCCTCAACCACCGGGAACCGCGGCGCTGCGCCTCGGCCGCGTACGCCCTGGCCCGGCTCGGCGATCCCCGTACCGCCCGGGCGGCGGCCGCTCTCGCCACCAACGAACTGCGCGTCGCCTACGCGCTGCACCCGGTCCGGCTGCTGACCGAACTGCGGGCGCCCGAGTCGGTGCCCGCCCTGATCACCACGCTGGAGCGCCGGCTCCGCCCGCACGACCCCTACCAACGGGTGGCCCTTGCCTGCGTGGAGGGCCTCGGCGCCCTCGGCGACGCCCGCGCCCGCCCCGTTCTGAACGAGGCATTGGCCCACCCGGCGCTCGCTCAGGCGGCGGTGCGCGCACTGGCGCGGATCCCGAAGCAGAGATGAACCCGCCCGCCGCCCGGGGCGCGTCCCGGTCACCGTGCCGGCGGCCGGGCTGATCGTGACGGCCTGTCAGCCGGCGTCCGCATGCCGGTCCTTCACCCGGCCACCACCGCGAACGCCTCGACCTCCATCAGGAACTCGGGGCGCACCAGGGCGGCCACCTGGACGGCGGAGACGGCCGGGAGGCGGTCGTCGGGCAGGTGCTCGGCGCGGGCCGCGCGCAGGGCGGGCAGATGGGCCATGTCCGTGACGAAGTAGGTGAGTTTGACGACGTCGTCGAAGGTGGCCCCGGCGGAGGCCAGGCAGCGGCGGAGGTTCTCGAAGACCTGCCGGGCCTGGGCGCCGGCATCCCCCTCGCCGACGAGCGCGCCGGTCTCGTCCAGGGCGAGCTGGCCCGAGATCGCGACGAAACGGCCCGCGCCCAGGACGACATGGGTGTACTGGGCGGCGGGGGCCACGCCGTCGGGGGCGGGGATCCTGGTGAGTTCGCTCATGCGTCCCATGGTGGACCACCGGTCCTGCCGTCCCGCACGACAGGTGGCCGGGTTTCTCCGCGGTGGCCGCCGGGCCCGCCGTGCCCGGCGGGACCGCCGGACAGGACCCGGCCGGCCGCTCAGTGGCGGAAGCCCACCAGCGCGTGCAGCGTCGCACCGGGGGAGGCGGCGGACGGGAGGGCGCGCGCGCCGGCCCCGGCCGCGGGGGCCGTGGAGGCGGCCCTGGCGCCCAGCGGTTTGGGATCGGGCAGCTTCCGGCACACCGCGTCGGCCACGCCCCGGCCGCGGGGCACGGTGCCGTCGGTCAGGTACCTCGCCAGGTACCTGTCCAGGCAGGCGTTCCCGCTCAGCGTGATGCCGTGGTTCCCGCCGCCCTCCTCGACGACCAGGCCGGAGCCCGCCAGCAGCCGGTGCATCGTGACGCCGCCCCGGTAGGGGGTGGCCGCGTCGTCGGTCGCCTGGAACAGCAGCGCCGGCGGCAGCTTGGCGTTGGCGACGTCCACCGGGGCCGACGGGCCGGTGGGCCAGAACGCGCACGGTGCGTTGTACCAGGCGTTGTTCCAGGTCATGAAGGGTGCCTTGGCGAACACCGCCCAGTTGTCCTCGCGCCAGGTCCGCCAGTCCCGCGGCCAGGCGCTGTCACGGCACTGCACGGAGGTGTAGACGCTGTAGCCGTTGCCGCCCGCGGCGTCGTCGTCGCCGAAGTCCTCGTGGGCGTCGACCAGGGGCGCGGTGTCCGCGTCGTTCACGTACGCCGCGAACGCCTCCGCCAGATAGGGCCAGTAGCCGTTGTAGTAGCCGCCCGGGACGAAGGTGTCCTCCAGTTCGGAGGCCCCGACCTTGCCCTCCGCCGGCTTCTTCGCCAGCGCCGCCCGCATGGCGTACCACTCGGCCTCGACCCGGGCCGGGTCGGTGCCCAGCCGGTAGACCGAGTCGTGCCGGGCGACCCACGCGAGGAACGCCCGGTGGCGGTCGTCGAAGGCGTAGTCCTGCTGGATGTTGTCGTCGTACCAGACGCCGGCCGGGTCGACGACCGAGTCCAGGACCAGGCGGCGCACCCGCTGGGGGAAGAGCTTGGCGTACACCGCGCCGAGGTAGGTGCCGTACGAGTAGCCGAAGTAACTGATCTTTTGCGCGCCGACGGCCCTGCGGATCGCGTCCAGGTCCGTGGCGGCGCTGACGGTGTCGAGGTGCGGCAGCAGGCTCGCGTACTTCCTGCCGCAGGCGGCGGCGAAGGACCGGGCGCGCGCCAGGTTGGCCCGCTCGATCGCGGGCGTGCTCGGCACCGAGTCGGGGCGCACCGGGCCGAAGTGGTCCGGCGCGCAGTCCGGGGCCGGCCGGCTCGCGCCCACCCCGCGCGGGTCGAACCCGATGACGTCGTACCGCGCCGCGACCGCGGCGGGCAGGGACTTGGCGACGAACCCGGCGAGCGTCCGGCCGCTGCCGCCCGGACCGCCGGGGTTGACCAGCAGCGGCCCCTGGTACGTCCGGTCCGTGTGCGGGACGCGGGACAGCGCCAGCGTGATCTGCCGCCCGGAGGGGTCGCGGTGGTCGAGCGGCACCTTCAGGGACCCGCACTGCAGGGCCGGGTAGTCCTTGGTGCCGCACTTCCTCCAGGCGACCTTCGCCACCTGGGCCCGCGCGGTGACCGGGGCCGGCGAGGTGCTCGCGTCGGCGGGGACGGCCGTGAACGAGCCGGCCACCACGACGGCGGCTCCGCACAGCACCGCGGCGCGTTGTCTCATCAATGGTCCTCCCAGGACGGAGGGGCTGCGGACCGCGGGTCTCGCGCTCCACGCCGCATCGTCCCGGAAAGGGCCACGGGAGGAACGCGTCGCGGCGGTTCTTGACCCGATCGGGTCCCGGGATGCCCTCGAACGATCCCAGGGTGCGTGCCGGGTTCCGCGCGCCGGATCCCGGCTCCGTCCGAGGCTCTCAGAGGAGCGTCAGCTGGGTCGGTCCGGACGGTGTGGACGGTGCGGGCTCCGGGGGCCGGACACGCCGGCGCTCCCCGGCGCGCGTGGGGCCGATGCCGTACTCCCGCGCCAGGTCGTGGACCTGACGGGTGATCCGGCGCTGGTACCACGTCGGTGCGTACGCGCCCTCGGCGTACAGCCGCTCGTACCGGGGCACCAGGTGCGGGTGGTGCCGGCCGAGCCAGGCCATGAACCACTCGCGGGCGCCCGGCCGCAGGTGCAGCACCAGCGGTGTGACGGAGGTGGCGCCGGCCGTTGCGATCGCCCGCACGGTGGCCCGCAGCTGGGCCGGGTGGTCGCTCAGGAAGGGGACCACCGGGGCCATCAGCACGCCGCAGCCGATGCCGTGCTCGCCGAGGGTGCGCACCACGTCCAGACGGCGCTCCGGCGCCGGCGTGCCCGGCTCCACCGTGCGCCACAGCTCGGCGTCGGTGAAGCCCACGGAGACCGAGACGCCGACGTCGGTGACCTCGGACGCCTGCTTCAGCAGCTCCAGGTCGCGCAGGATCAGCGTGCCCTTGGTGAGGATGGAGAAAGGGTTCGCGTGGTCGCGCAGGGCAGCCAGGATGCCGGGCATCAGGCGGTAGCGGCCCTCGGCGCGCTGGTAGCAGTCGACGTTCGTGCCCATCGCGATGTGCTCGCCCTGCCAGCGGCGCGAGGACAGCTGGCGGCGCAGCAGGTCCGGGGCGTTCACCTTGACCACGATCTGCGTGTCGAAGCCGATCCCCGTGTCCAGGTCCAGGTAGCCGTGCGTCCTGCGGGCGAAGCAGTACACGCACGCGTGGGTGCAGCCCCGGTAGGGGTTGACCGTCCACTCGAACGGCATGCGGGAGGCGCCCGGCACCCGGTTGACGATCGAGCGCGCCCGGATCTCGTGGAAGGTGATCCCCCGGAATTCGGGCGTGTCGAAGGTACGGGTGGTCACGGAGTCCGCGCCGAACAGCGCGGCGTCGGCCCCGCTGTGGTCCGTCTCCAGCGTGAGGTTGTCCCAGCGCATGACGCCTCCTCGGTAGCGCTGCACCAAGAATAGAACACACGTTCCCATGATCGCTCGACATGTCAGACCCGGTCGCCTCCCCGACCTGGATCGATCACGGGCGGAACCCCGATGTGGGGAGCCGGTGAGCGGGGTGGTTGGCTTGTCCCAACCCTGGAATCGCAAGTCCTGGAGGAACCTGATGGCGCAGGTCGAGGCCACTACGGAGCGGGTCGTCGCGGCGGACGCGGAGAAGGTGTTCGACGCCCTCGCCGACTACAGCGGCACCCGCGGGAGGCTGCTGCCCGAACAGTTCAGCGAGTACGAGGTGCGCGAGGGCGGCGACGGGGAGGGCACCCTCGTCCACTGGAGGCTCCAGGCGACCAGCAAGCGCGTGCGCGACTGCCTGCTGGAGGTCACCGAGCCCACCGACGGCGAACTCGTCGAGAAGGACCGCAACTCCTCCATGGTCACCACCTGGCGGGTCACCCCGGCGGGCGAGGGGAGGTCCCGGGTCGTCGTGACCAGCACGTGGAAGGGCGCCGGCGGCATCGGCGGATTCTTCGAGAGGACCTTCGCGCCCAAGGGGCTCGCCCGCATCCACGACGCGGTCCTCGCCCGGCTCGCCACCGAGGTCGAGCAGTAGGGTCCGCCACCCCGGACGCCCCAACGGGACCGGTACGGGGCCGCGTTGGCCCCCTCACCGGTTCGAGTGCATCTCCCGTCGTTCGGGCGGTGCGCCGTAACCCGTCGTGCTTGCCCGCAGTTCTCGCCGTACGCGGGAACGGTGCGGCAGGCGCGACGAGGGGAGCGGTACGTGGGCGGGATCACTCTGGTGCGGGACGAACCGGCGGTGGCGCCGCCGAGGACACCCGCCGCGCCGCCGGCCCCCGGCCCCGACCTGAGCCCCCGCCGCGTGCGGCTGGTGTTCCTCGGGCTGATGCTCGCGCTGCTCCTCGCCGCGCTGGAGCAGATGATCGTCGCCACGGCCCTGCCGAAGATCGTCGGCGAGCTGCACGGCCTGGACAGGATGTCGTGGGCGATCACCGCCTACCTGCTCACGGCCACCGTCGGACTGCCGATCTACGGCAAGCTCGGCGACCTGCTCGGCCGCAAGGGCGTCTTCCAGTTCGCCATCGTCGTCTTCGTCGCCGGCTCGGCGCTCGCCGGGCGGGCGACGACCATGGACCAGCTCATCGTCTTCCGCGCCGTCCAGGGCGTCGGCGCCGGCGGACTCATGACCGGCGTCCAGGCGATCATCGCGGACATCGTGCCGCCCCGGCAGCGCGGCCGCTTCATGGGACTCATCGGCGCCGCCTTCGGACTGGCCTCCGTCGCCGGCCCGCTGCTCGGCGGGTACTTCACCGACCACCTCTCCTGGCGGTGGTGCTTCTACGTCAACGTGCCCTTCGGCCTGCTGACCCTGGCCGTCGTCACCGTCGTGCTGAAGCTGCCGAAGCCCGCGACGAGGGGACGGCTCGACCTGCCCGGCGCCCTGCTGCTCACCGCGGCCTCGACCTGCCTGGTGCTGCTGACCAGCTGGGGCGGCACCGAGTACGCCTGGGGCTCGCGCGTCGTCCTCGGCCTCGGCGCGGGCGCCGCGGCGGCCGTCGTCCTCTTCCTCGTCGCCGAGCGCTACGCCGCCGAACCCCTGATCCCGCTGCGGCTGTTCAGGGACTCCGTCTTCAACGTCAGCGGCCTGGTCGGCCTGGTCGTCGGCGTCGCGCTGTTCGGCGCCGCCAGCTACCTGCCGACGTTCCTGCAGATGGTCGACGGCGCCTCGGCCACCGAGTCGGGCCTGCTGATGCTGCCGATGATGGGCGGCATCGTCGTGGCCTCCATCGTCTCCGGGCAGCTCATCAGCCGCACCGGCCGCTACAAGGTGTACCCGGTCGCCGGCGGGGCGCTGTCCGCGGCCGGCATGTGGCTGCTCTCCCGTCTCGAGGTGGACACGCCCCGCCTGCACTACAGCGTCTGGATGGCCGTCCTCGGCGCCGGCTTCGGCCTGGTGATGCCGGTTTTGATCCTCGCCGTGCAGAACTCCGTGCGGCCCGCCGACCTCGGCACGGCCACCAGCGCCAACAACTACTTCCGGCAGATCGGCGGCAGCGTCGGCGCCGCCGTCTTCGGCACCCTCTTCGCCGGCCGGCTCACCGACGCCCTCGCCGCACGCGTCCCCGCGCAGGCCGGCGCCCGTCTTCCCGACCCCGAGTCGATCACCCCGCAGCTGGTCCACGCCCTGCCCCCGCACCTGCGCGACGCCTACATCCGGGCGTACGCCGACGCCATGCCGCGGATCTTCCTTTACCTCGTGCCGGTGCTCGTCCTCGGCCTGATCATCGCCTTCTTCCTCAAGGAGAGACCCCTGGTGTCCCACAACGCCCCCGCATCCCCGGCGGAGACCGCGCACACGACCGCCGGCATCCCGCACGCCCGTGCGCCGTTTCCCGCCGGCGTCCCCGTCTGCGGCACGGTGCAGCACGCCGACGGCACCGTGGTGCCCCGTGCGGCGCTCACCCTCATCGACGTCACCGGGCGGCAGATCGGGCGCGGCGCGAGCGGGGAGGACGGCCGGTACGCGCTGTCGACGCCGGGTTCCGGGGCGTACGTCCTGATCGCCGCGGCCGGCGGCCACCAGCCGCAGGCCGTGTCCGTCACCGTCGGGGAGCGCCCCGTCGAACTCGACGTCGTCCTCGGTGGCGCCGGCCGCCTCGCGGGCAGCGTCCTGACCGCGGACGGCAGCCCGGTGCGCGACGCCACCGTCACGCTGACCAACGTGCACGGCGAGGTCGTGGCCAGCACCCGCAGCGGACGTGAGGGCGGGTACGTCATCACCGAACTGGTCGCGGGGGAGTACACCCTCGCCGCCAGCGCACCCGCCTTCCGCCCGGCCGCGCTGCCGGTCTCCGTGCAGGCCTCCCGGGAGACCCGCCAGGACGTCGAGCTCGCCGGCGGCGCCGTGCTGCGCGGCACCGTCCGGGCCACCGGCGGGCGGCCCGTGGAGGACGCCCGCGTGACCCTCCTCGACGCCGCCGGCAACGTCGTCGACACGCTGACCACGGGAGCCGACGGCATGTTCCGCTTCGTCGACCTGTCCTCCGGCGAGTACACCGTGATCGCCGCCGGCTACCCGCCGGTGGCCACGGTGCTGCAGGTGGCGGGCGGGGGACGCACGGAACGCGACCTCCAGCTCGGCCACGAGGACTGAGCCCGGCGCCCCCCGGCGCGCTTCCGCGCGCCGGGAGCGCGCGGCCCGGACCAGTTCCGGCGTTGTCACACATCGCCACCGGCCGCCCCCGTACCGTGGTGGAAGGGGCAACAGATCTTGCGGAGCCGTGGGAGAGAGGCCTGCGCCATGGACCGTGGCACCGACAGGGACGCATCTCTCGGCCGGGGGACCGGGGACGGCGCGGCGGCGGGGGCCGCCGAGGCCGGCCGCGTCCCGCTGGCGGTGGTCGTCGTCGACCGGGACGGCCTGGTGTCCCACTGGAGCAGGGGCGCGTGGCGGCTGTTCGGCATCGCCAAGGACGAGGCCATCGGCCGCCCGGCCGCCGATCTGCTCCCCGTCTCGGGCGCGCTGCCCGAGGAGGACGGAGATCTCCCGGACGAGGCACCCTCAGCCTGGGACGGGCCGGTTCCCGCCCTGGAGTCCTCCCTGGACGGCCCGCTGCCGTACCCGGCCGCGGGCCGCGCCCGCCTCAGCGTGCCGGGGCGCGAGCCCGACGGCGGGGCGGAGGACGTGGGGCGGGCACGGGCCGACGTCCTGTGGTGGGCGTACCCGCTGGCGGGCCCGGGGCGGGAGCGGCTGCTGGTGCTCGCCGCCGACGCGGCCGCGGTGGGCGACGAGGGCGAGGATCCCGGCGCCGGGGCGCCCTGCGAGCGCGTCGTGCCCGCCTTCGCCCTGCACACCGACTTCCCCGGTGCCGAGGAACTCGCCCGGCGGCTGCCCGAGATCCTGCCCGGCACGAGCGTCCGCGAGAGCGCCCGCATCGTCGCGCAGGTCCTCGAACTCGGCTATCCGGTGCTGGAGTTCAGCCGCAACGAGCGGGTGCCCGTCACGCCCGACTGGGGCGTGTCCCGGCGGGCCGGACGGCTGGCGCGCCGGCAGCGGGCCGCGCGCGCCCTGGCGGCCGGTGAGCCGGTGCCGCGGGACCTCCTCGACGACGGCGAGGACCTCGAGTACGCCGCCGTGCGCGAGCGGCTGGAGTTCCTCAACGAGGTCAGCGGCCGCATCGGCACCTCCCTGGACCTCTCCCGCACGATCGACGAGGTCAGCACCGCCGTCGTGCCCCGCTTCACCGACGTGGCGTGCACGTACCTGCGCGAACAGGTCGTCGCCGGCGAGGGGTTCCCCGAGGGGGCGCCCGACGCCACCACCCTGTGGCACCGCGTCGCCCTGGAGCACACCGACGAACCCGGCCGCTGGGACGACACCGTCCCGGTCGGCGAGTCCCTGCAGATCCCGGCGCACACACCCTTCTTCCAGTGCATGACCACCGGCGAGCCCATCCTGGTGCCGCACATCGGCGAGGAGATGGGGCAGGCGATCGCGGAGCAGTTCGAAAAGCGCGACATGCGGCCCTTCCTGACCCACCGCTCCATGCTGATCGTGCCCCTGAAGGCGCGCAACGTGGTGCTGGGCTTCATGGTCCTGCTGCGCCACCCCGAGCGGCCCGAGTTCAACGACATGGACCGGGTCACCGGCGCTGAACTCGCCGCCCGCGCGGCCCTGGTGCTCGACAACGCGCGCATGTACACCCACCAGGAGAGCGTCGCCGAGACCCTCCAGGACAGCATGCTGCCGCACATCCCGCCGCACCGGGCGGGCTGCGACATCGCCACCCGCTACCTGCCCGGGACGCTGCTGGGCCGGGTCGGCGGCGACTGGTTCGACTCGGTCAAGCTGCCGGGCGCACGCACCGCGCTCGTCGTCGGCGACGTGATGGGCCACGGCCTGAACTCGGCCGCCATGATGGGCCAGTTGCGCACCGCCGTGCAGACCATGGCCGCCCTCGACCTGCCGCCGGCCCGGCTGCTGCGCAACCTCGACGACCTCGCCCAGCGGCTCGGCGACAGCTACCTCGCCACCTGCCTGTACGCCGTCTACGACCCGATCGCCGGCGAACTGCACCTCGCCAACGCGGGCCACATCCCACCGGTCCTGGTCCGCGCCGGCGACGGCCGCAGCGAGCTGCTCGGCCTGCCCACGGGCGCGCCCGTCGGCGTGGGCGGGGTGCCCTTCGAGGCGGTGCGCGTGCGGGTGCGGCCCGGCGACCGGCTGGTGATGTGCACCGACGGGCTGGTCGAGATGCGCGGCGAGGACATCGGCGTCCGCCTCGCCGCCCTGTGCGAGTCCGCCGCCCACCCGGCGGCGTCCATGGACGACGCCTGCGACACGATCATCCGCGCGCTGAACACCCGCGGCGGCCGCAAGGACGACGTGGCCCTGCTCATGGCCCGGCTGAACGGCATCGCGCCGGACGACGTCGCCGAGTGGCGCCTGGCCCGTGACCCGGCTGAGGTGCGGCGCGCCCGTGCCGTGGTCCGCGAGCGGCTGCACGCGTGGCAGCTCGCCGGGCTCGCCGACCAGGCAGAGCTGCTGGCCGGTGAACTCGTCACCAACGCCGTGCGGCACTCCCGCGGCGGGCCCGTCGCGCTGCGGCTCGTCCGCGGGGACACGCTGCTGTGCGAGGTGGACGACGACGACCACGACCTGCCCACGCTGCTCAGCGCCGGCCCCGGTGACGAGTCCGGGCGCGGGCTGCGCGTGGTGAGCACCCTGGCGCGTGAGTGGGGCGCCAGCCGGACGGCCACCGGCAAGTCCGTCTGGTTCGAACTCACCCTGCCCCGGCGCTGAACAGGGCGCGCGGCCCTCGCCGCACGGCCGGTGCGGTGACCGGCCCGCACGGCCGTGGCGGCACGCCCGGTCGACGTCCCCGCCGGAGGTCGTGCCGGTGACTACGGCCGGGCGGTCGCCGCGCGAACTGGCGTTGCGCGGCAGGCCGTTGACGCCTGACGGCAGCCCGCTCACGACACCGCCCCCGTGGCTCCCGCGGGTTCGGCGGGCGGGGCCCGTCGCGGTGCCGCCTGCGTGTCAGGGTGACGGCGTATTGTCGCATTGACGTAGTTTGAAGGGGGTGGGGCGGGTCGTGAACCCTACGGCCTGTAGGGTTGCGTCCACCCATCGCACACGGAACGCAACAGAGACGAGAGGTGGCCGTGTCGACCGTCGCGCCCGAGCCGGACGTCAGTGTTGTCGTCATCGTCTACAACGACGAAGAGCGACTCCCGGCGGCCGTTGGTTCCGTCCTCGAGCAAACACTGCGCAACGTCGAGGTGATCGTCGCCGACGACTGCTCGACGGACGGCTCGTACGACGTGGCCAGGGCGCTCGCCGCGGCCCACCCCGGCCGGGTCCGCGCCGTCCGCCTCCCCGAGAACAGCGGCGGCTGCGGGGAACCCCGCAACCAGGGCGTCCAGGTGGCCCGCGGGCGGTACGTCATGTTCCTGGACAGCGACGACACCCTGGAGCGCAACGCGTGCCGCAACCTGGTCGAGGCCGCCGACCGTACCGGCGCCGACCTGGTGTCCGGCCTGTGCGTGCGCGTGCACACCGACAACCGGCACGGCAAGAAGTCCGCCTGGTACCCCTGGCTCTACCGCGGCACCCGCACGCTCGAGTCCGTCACCGAGCTGCCGGACCTGTTCGTCTTCGACACCCTGTCCACCAACAAGTGCTACCGGCGCGACTTCCTCCTCGGCAACGGCCTCGCCTTCCCCCGCGGCATCCACTACGAGGACCTGCTGTTCTCCGCGCAGGCCTACCTGGCCGCGCGGCGCATCACCCTGATCCCCAACACGGTCTACCACTGGAACGTCGTGGAGAAGACCGAGGTCAAGTCGATCAGCAACCGGCGCCGGGAGATCAGCAACTTCGCGGACCGGGTGGAGATCCACCGCCGTATCGACGCCCTCCTCGCCGAGCGGGGCACGGCCGGCCTGAAGCTGTGGAAGGACATCAAGTTCCTCAAGCACGACCTCGTGCTGTACCTGCGGGAACTGCCGTTCCTCGACGACGAGTACCGGCACCGCTTCGCCGAACTCGCCCGCGGCTACGTCCAGGACTTCCCCGAGGCGGCCTACGACGCGCTCGACCGCGTCCACGCCCTCTGCGCCCAGCTGCTGCTGCGCGAGGACTGGACCGACCTGATGCCGGCCATCGACACCCTGATCAACCGGCACAAGATCTCCGCGCCGCTGGTCGAGCGGGACGGCCGCGTCTACTGGACCGGCCGCCACCTCGACGACCCCGAGATGCGCGCCGTCCTGGACGTCACCGACTTCGGCTACCACGCCAAGCAGCTGAACCAGATGGCCCTGCGCAACCGGCTCACCCGGTACGAGGCGCACGGCGGCGACGTGGTGCTCGCCGGTGAGATCGTCAACCCGCTGCACATCATCGCCCCCGACGCGCGGCTCACCGCGCGGCTGGAGTTCCGCGCCCGCCGCCGCAGCCTGCAGACCTTCCACTTCCCGGTGCCCGTGCTGCGGCACGAGGGCGACGCGATCACCTGGCGGGCCGAGGTGCCGCTGGCCCGCCGGCTGCGGCCGCTCGGCGTCGTCGACGACGTCTGGGACGTCCGCCTGCACCTCACCGCGGACGGCAGACGGACCACCAGCCGGCTCACCGTCGGCACCGTCGACCTGGAGCACGCCGAAGCCGTGCCCGTCCGCCCCCGGCTCACCCGCCTCATGGCGGACCGGCTCGAGGCGCAGGTGTCGGCCAAGGGCCACCTGGCCTTCCGGCTCACCCAGCACGGCCGGGCGGCCCGCGCCGGACGCGCCGCCTTCGAACGCAACCTGCACGGACGCCCCGCGCGGGCCGCCAAGGGCGCCTACCGCAAGCTCCGCGCCGTGCGCAGGGACCTCAACTCCGGCACGCGCAAGCTCCAGGTCTACGACCGCATGCTGCGCCGGCTTCCCGTCCGCAAGGGCACGATCGTCTTCGAGAGCCACCTCGGCAAGCAGTACAGCGACAGCCCGCGCGCGATCCACGAGGAGCTGCGGCGCCGGAACCTGCCCGTCACGCCCATCTGGTCGTACGCCGGTGAGCGACCCCAGGGCTTCCCCGAGGACGTCCAGCTGGTGCGCCGGTGGTCCTGGCGCTACCTCAGGGCGCTGGCCCAGGCCGAGTTCTGGATCGACAACCAGGGGTACCCGCTGCGGCTCACCAAACGCCCGGAGACCACCTACATCCAGACCTGGCACGGCTCGGCGCTGAAGCGGATGGGCTTCGACGAGCCCTCCCACCGGATGATGTCCGAGCAGGAACAGGCGACCTACCAGCGGGCCATCGACCGCTTCGACCACTTCGTCGTCCGCAGCGAGCACGACGTGCGCACCCTCGCCCGCGCCTACCGCGTCCCCGAGGAGAAACTGCTGCGCACCGGCTACCCGCGCAACGACGCCCTGGTGCGGGCCCGTGAGGCCACCGGCCCCGACCCCCGGGCGCGACAGCTCGCCGAACGCCTCGGTATCGACGCGAGCCGCCGGGTGCTGCTGTACGCGCCGACGTTCCGCGCGCACGCCGACGGCCGGGTACGCAGCTTCGAGTTCCCGTTCGACGTCGAGCGCTTCGCCGCCCGGTTCGGGGAGCGCTACACGCTGCTCGTGCGCCCGCACTACCTGAACCGGCTCACCCTGCCGCCGTCGGTGGCCGGACGCGTCCTCGACGTGAGCGCCGAACCGGACATCACCCCGCTGCTCCTGCTCGCCGACGCCCTGATCACGGACTACTCGTCGGTGATGTTCGACTACGCCCTGCTGCAGCGGCCCATCGTCTTCTTCGTCCACGACTGGGACGAGTACGCCGAGGACAGCCGCGGCACCTACTTCGACCTGCTGACCCAGGCGCCGGGCCCCGTCCCGCGCACCGAGGACGAGCTGTTCGCCGCGCTCGAGGACCTGCCCGCCGTGGGCGCCACCTACGAGGCGCGGCTGAAGGAGTTCGTGGACAACTACGGCGAGTACGACCGCGGCGACGCCGCGGCGCGGATCGTGGACCGATTCTTCGGCCCCGCGGGAGAGGCCCGATGACCCAGCGCGACATCTTCTTCGTGGCCAACGAGGTCGACGAACTCGGGGGAGTGGGCCGCTGGCAGGCCCAGCTGGCCGGGCTGCTGGCCCGGCGCGGCCACCGGGTGCGCGTCGTCGGCATCGCCCCGGCCACGCATCCGATGGACCTCGGCGACCCGCCCTTCGAGACGGTGACGCTGTACGCGCGGCGGCCCCCCGGCCGCCCCCGGCCCCGCCGGCTGCTGGGCGCCGCCGATCCGGCCGTCCGCCGCCACGAGGCCCATATGCGGGCGGCCGCCGGCCGGCTGTCCACCATGTTCCGCGCCGCCCGGCCCGGCGCGGTGATCATCGTGCCCCAGGTCTGGGCGATGGAGTGGGTGGCGCTCGCGGACACCGCGGGCCACCCCGTCGTCGGCATGACCCACGAGTCCTTCCAGACGGCCCGCAAGTCCTCCCGCTTCGGCCGGGTGAAGCGGTACTACAAGGACGTCGACCGCCTGCTGGCCCTCACCCAGGAGGACGCCGACCGCTGGGTGTGCGAGGGCATGAACAACGTCGGCTTCATGCCGAACCCGCTGCCGATCGTGCCCGCCACGCCGTCGCCGCGCACCGCGAAGGTGGTGGCGAGCATCGGCCGCCTCTCCCACGAGAAGGGCGTCGACCTGCTCCTGGAGGCGTGGGCCGAGGCGGCGCCCCAGCAGCCGGGCTGGACGCTGCGGATCCACGGCACCGGAGACGCCGAGGAGGCCCTGCGGCGGCAGTGCGCCGAACTCGGCCTCGAGGACTCGGTGGACTTCGCGGGACCCACCGGCGACGTGCCGGGGGCGCTGCGCGCCAGCTCCCTCTTCGTCCAGTGCTCCCGCGGTGAGGGTTTCCCGCTCGTGCTGCTGGAGGCGATGGCCTGCGGCGTGCCGTGCGTCGCGTTCGACTGCGCGCCGGGCGTCCGGGAGATCGTCACGCACGACGAGGACGGACTGCTGGCCCGTCCCGGCAACACCACCGAACTCGCCCGCCACCTCGTCCGGCTGATGGCCGACGGGGAGCTGCGCGACGCCATGGGGCAGCAGGCCCTGCGCAGCGTGCGGCGCTTCGACCCGGACCTGATCACCTCCCGCTGGGAGGAGCTGTTCGACTTCCTGGAGCGGTGAACTTCGCGCCTCACCAGACTTCCTGTGCGGGTGGTGCGCCACCCCGGCCGGCGTCGGCCCCGGCGAGCCCGGCCTGATCGGGTTCCTGGGCGGGCGCTCCCGCCTCGACCGACTTACTGCGCGCGGGCTGTGCGCCCGTCCCGGACCGGGGCGGCAGGCCGCGCCGGACCGCTGCCGCTGGGGCGGCAGGCCGCGCCGGACCGGTCGGGACGGGTCGGCGGGCGGGGCCTGCCGTCGTGGCGGACTTGCCGTGCGGGCCGGAAACCGAAGTGGTTCCGGCGGCTTCCTGGCCGGTTCCCCGCTCGGCGCGTAACGTGGCGCGTCATGAAGATCCCCGTCACCGCGCGTCACCGCCGGGAGCCGTCGTCGGATGCCGGGTGCCGGGCCGCCGCCCCGCCCCGGAGCCGCGTGTCATGAAGATCCTCATCAGCGCCGACATGGAGGGCGCCACCGGTGTGACCTGGCCCGCCGACGTGCTGCCGGGGACACCGCAGTGGGAGCGGTGCCGGGCGATGTTCACCTCGGACGTCAACGCCGCCGTCCTCGGCTTCCTCGACGGCGGCGCCGACGAGGTCGTGATCAACGAGGCCCACTGGACCATGCGCAACCTGCTCCTCGAACGGCTGGACGAGCGGGCCCAGCTGCTCACCGGGCGGCACAAGGCGCTGTCCATGGTCGAGGGCGTCCAGCACGGCGACGTGGACGGCGTCGCCTTCGTCGGCTACCACGCGGGCGCCGGGATGGAGGGCGTCCTCGCCCACACGTACCTGGCGAACTCCATCACCGGGGTGTGGCTGAACGACGTGCGGGCCAGCGAAGGACTGCTCAACGCGCACGTGGCCGCCGAGTACGGCGTGCCGGTCGTCCTCGTCACCGGGGACGACGTCGCCTGCGAGGACGCGCTCGGGTACGCGCCCGAGGCGCTGAAGGTCGCCGTGAAGGACCACGTGTCGCGGTACGCGGCGGTGTGCCGCACGCCCGCCCGCACCGCGGCCGACATCCGCGCGGCGGCCGAGGAGGCCGCGTCCCTGGCGGTCCGTCAGGAACCGGTGCGGGGCGGTCCGTTCACCGTCGCGCTCGAGTTCGACGCCGAGCACCTCGCGATGTCCGCCACCGTCGTCCCCGGCGTGGACCGGGTCGGGGAGCGCAAGGTGGCCTACACCAGCACCACCATGTACGAGGGAATCCGCACCTTCAAGGCGGTCACGACGATCGTCTCGGCCGCCATCGAGGAGCAGTATGGCTGACGCGCAGGCGCTGGACGAGGTCGTCCGGTTCACCTCCGACCTGATCCGCATCGACACCACCAACCGCGGCGGCGGGGACTGCCGGGAGCGCCCGGCCGCCGAGTACGCCGCCGAGCGGCTGGCCGGCGCCGGGCTGCAACCGGCCCTCCTGGAGCGCACCGCCGGACGCACCAACGTCGTCGCCCGCATCGAGGGCACCGACCCGTCCGCGGACGCGCTGCTCGTGCACGGCCACCTCGACGTGGTGCCCGCGCGGGCCGGGGACTGGACCGTGAACCCGTTCTCCGGCGAGATCCGCGACGGGGTGGTGTGGGGCCGGGGCGCGGTCGACATGAAGAACACCGACGCGATGATCCTCGCCGTCGTCCGGGCCTGGGCCCGGCAGGGGATCCGGCCGCGGCGCGACATCGTGGTGGCCTTCACCGCCGACGAGGAGGACAGCGCCCGGGACGGCGCCGGGTTCCTCGCCGCCGAGCACCCCGAGCTGTTCGAGGGCTGCACCGAGGGCATCGGGGAGTCGGGGGCGTTCACCTTCCACGACGGCGCCGGCCGGCAGATCTACCCGATCGGCGCGGGCGAGCGCGGCACCGCGTGGCTGAGGCTCACCGCCCGCGGGCGGGCCGGACACGGCTCCCGGGTCAACCGGGAGAACGCGGTCACGCGGCTCGCCGCCGCCCTCGCCCGGATCGGGGCCCACGACTGGCCCCTGCGGCTCACCCCGACCGTGCGCGCCGCCCTGACGGAACTCGCCGCCGTGTACGGCGTCGAGGCCGACCTGGGCAACGTCGACAGCCTGCTGGACAAGCTCGGGCCGGCCGCCCGGCTCGTCGAGGCCACCCTGCGCAACAGCGCCAACCCCACGATGTTCGAGGCGGGTTACAAGGTCAACGTCATCCCCGGGGAGGCCGTCGCCCACGTGGACGGGCGGTTCCTGCCCGGGGGCGAGGACGAGTTCCGCGCCACCCTGGACCGGCTGACCGGACCGGACGTGGACTGGGAGTACCAGCACCGCGAGGTGGCGCTCCAGGCGCCCGTCGACTCGCCGACGTTCGCGTCGATGCGGGCCGCGGTGGAGGCGTTCGCGCCCGAGGGGCACGTGGTGCCGTACTGCATGGCGGGCGGCACCGACGCCAAGCAGTTCGGCCGGCTCGGCATCACCGGGTACGGCTTCGGGCCGCTGAAACTGCCGGAGGGCTTCGACTACCACGCCCTGTTCCACGGAGTGGACGAGCGCGTGCCCGTGGAGGCGCTGCACTTCGGCGTCCGTGTCCTGGACCGCTTCCTGCGGACGGCCTAGAGGTTGTTGGAGGAGAACGTGCACACCCTGCCGTACGGTTCCTGGCCCTCACCGATCGACGCGGCGCTCGCCGCCGGGCACGACGGGAGGCCGGAGTTCGTCGGTTTCGTCGGCGACGAGGTGTGGTGGACCGAGCCGCGCCCGGCCGAGGGCGGACGCCGCACGCTGGTGCGCCGGCGCGACCAGGACACGCGGCCCGGGGCGGGCGGCACGGAGGAGTCCGTCCTGCCCCCGCCGTGGAACGTGCGCAGCCGCGTCATCGAGTACGGCGGCCGCCCGTGGGCCGGGTTCGTCGAGGACGGCGTCCCGGTGGTCGTGTTCGCCGACTTCGCCGACCAGCGGCTGTACCGGTACGAGCCGGGCGCGGAGCCGAAGCCGCTGACCCCGCTGTCCCGGGTGGGCGGCGGACTGCGCTGGGCGGACCCGCAGGTGCGGGCCGAGCGCGGCGAGGTGTGGTGCGTGCTGGAGGAGTTCACCGGCGACCGGCCCACGGACGTGCGGCGCGTGCTCGCCACCGTGCCGCTGGACGGGTCGGCGGCGGAGGACCGCGGCGCGGTGCGCGAACTCACCGACGACCGGCGCCGGTTCCTGACCGGCCCGCGCCTGTCGCCCGACGGGCGGCGGGCGGTGTGGCTGGCCTGGGACCACCCGCGGATGCCGTGGGACGGCACGGAGCTGCTGTGCGCCGAGGTCGCCGGGGACGGCTCCCTCGGCGAGCCGGAGGTCGTCGCCGGCGGTCCCGACGAGGCCGTCGCCCAGGCCGAATGGGCCCCGGACGGTTCGCTGCTGTACTCCAGCGACCGCAGCGGCTGGTGGAACCTCTACCGGGCCGGCCCGGACGGCGCCGAGCCGCTCTGCCCGCGCGAGGAGGAGTTCGGCGGGGCGCTGTGGAAGGTCGGCCGGCGCTGGTTCGCCCCGCTGGACAGCGGCCTGATCGCCGTCGTGCACGGCCGCGGCGCCGCCGCCCTCGGCATCCTCGACCCGGAGACGGGCGAGGTCGTCGACGCGGCGGGCCCCTGGACGGAGTTCGACGCGACCCTCGCGGTGCACGGCGACCGTGTCGTCGCCGTCGGGGCGAGCCCCCACAGCGCCCACGAGATCGTCGAGCTGGACACGCGCACCGGCCGGGCCCGGGTGATCGGCGCCGCCCACGACGAGCCCGTCGACCCGGCGTACTGCTCCGAGCCACGGGTCCGCACCTTCACCGGGCCGGGCGGGCGGGAGATCCACGCCCATGTCCACCCGCCCCGCCACCCCGACTGCGCCGCGCCCGCCGGCGAGCTGCCGCCGTACGTGGTGTGGGCGCACGGCGGACCGACCAGCCGGACGCCGCTCGTGCGCGACCTGTCGATCGCGTACTTCACCTCGCGGGGCATCGGCGTCGCCGAGGTCAACTACGGCGGCTCGACCGGCTACGGCCGGGAGTACCGCAACCGGCTGCGGGGGCAGTGGGGCGTCGTCGACGTCGAGGACTGCGCGGCCGTCGCGCGCGCCCTCGCCGACGAGGGCACCGCCGACCGGGCCCGGCTGGCCGTCCGGGGCGGCAGCGCGGGCGGCTGGACCGCGGCCGTGTCGCTGGCGACCACCGACGTCTACGCCTGCGGCACGATCGTCTACCCCGTCCTCGACCTGACCACCTGGGGCCCCGGGTCGACGCACGACTTCGAGTCGCGGTACCTGGAGACGCTGGTGGGGCCGTACGCCGAGGTGCCCGAGCGGTACACGGAACGCTCGCCCGTGGCGCACGCCGACCGGGTGACGGCGCCGTTCCTGCTGCTCCAGGGGCTGGACGACGTGATCTGCCCGCCGAGTCAGTGCGAGCGCTTCCTGGCCCGGATGGAGGGCCGGAAGGTGCCGCACGCCTATCTCACCTTCGAGGGCGAGGGGCACGGGTTCCGGCGCGCCGAGACGATGGTCCGCGCCCTGGAGGCCGAACTGTCCCTGTACGCACAGGTCTTCGGGTTCGACGCGCCGGGGGTTCCGGTGCTGGACCTGGAGCGGGGTGGCGACGCCGGCGGTCCGGCGGGCGGTTCGGCCGGCGGTCCTGGGGCCGGGCGGGGCGGCGACCTGGTGGGCGGGGCGGCCGGGGCGGGCTGATCGGGCGGGGCGGAGGGCTCGGGAGATCGGGCGGCCGGGCGGGCCGGGCGACCCGGTGGTGAGCCGGAACCGGGTGACGCGGTGGTGAGCCGTACGGATGGCGCCGGTGGGGTGCTCGGTGCCGGGCGCGGACGGTCGTGGGTGGGGCGGGGCCGCGCCGGGGGGTGCCCGTCCTCGGACCGGCGCGGGTGCTGTTGGTCACCGGCGTACCGGGGTTGACGCGCCGGCCGCTGCGGGCGGGCACCCCCCGGCACGTCCCCTCCAGTCCGTGGACGGCCGCGGGTGTGTGGGGGTGCGCGCGCCGTCTGAGCGGATGCCGGTATCTGGCGCGGGGCGTGGGCCGTTGTGGGTGGGGCGGGGCCGCGCCGGGGGGTGCCCGTCCTCGGACCGGCGCGGGTGCTGTTGGTCACCGGCGTACCGGGGTTGACGCGCCGGCCGCT